>CANHAE010000125.1 GCA_947458915.1 Bacteroidota bacterium | reverse complement strand
GCGGGTTTCCAAACTACCACATTGCCACACATGGCAGCAGAAGTAGGCAAATTACCACCGATTGCTGTAAAGTTAAATGGGGTAATTGCTAATACAAATCCTTCTAAACCACGCCACTCCATTCTGTTATGCATCCCTGGAGAAGAGATAGGTTGTTGCTTGTATATTTCACTTAAAAAATGAACATTAAAACGTAAAAAATCTATTAACTCACAAGCGGCATCAATTTCTGCTTGATAAGCATTTTTACTTTGCCCCAACATGGTTGCGGCATTCATTTCAAAACGATATTTAGTAGCTAGTAAATCAGCCGCCTTTAAAAATATATGTGCTCTCGATTCCCAACTCATACTTGCCCAATTTTCACGCACTTTTAATGCAGCATTAATAGCTTGATCCACATGCTTTTTAGTACCAATATGAAAATGTCCTAATGTATGTTTAATTTCATGAGGTGGGTGTATCGCTTGCTTATTTCCAGTACGAACGGCTTTGCCATTAATATACATAGGTATATCTAAGGTTTTCTTCTTTAATTGTTCAATAGCTGCTTTTAAAGCTATTTTTTCAGCACTGCCTGGAGCGTAAGATAAAACTGGCTCATTGGCCGGTGACGGGTAATTAAAATATCCTAATTGCATAATGATAATATTAGGTCACAAAAGTAAGGATTTAATAAACATCTGTTAGGAATAGATAGCAATTCATGCTTAGTTTACTATAAATTTGTCCCATAATAAAATTGCATGCAATATATCCTGGTTGACATTGCCGATAGAATGAACTTTTATCCATTTAGTTTAACAAGAAGTTTGTCGGATTGTAGGGTAGGTATTTTTACTTTTAAAGAACGTTGGGAAGTTTATTTAGGAGTAGAAACTGAAGTATTCACAGAAAGCTATTTACAACCTTTACATGCAGAAACTACATTCTTAAAGCATAGTGAAGAAGTGTGTTTTATTAATATTACCTGCATTCCAACTATGGAAGTGATTGAACAAATAAAGGGGCTTCAAAATGGAGAAAAACTAATTAATTCAACTGGCAAATGGGTTGCTTGTAAAAGTAAGGAAAGAACTTTTCAAAAAATATTATTACCGGAAGGGGCACCAATCGTATTTGATACTGTAAACTTTGTTAATGATTCAGTGCACTTATTAAGTTTACATGAAAAATTCATTAGGCGTGATTTTGAAATCATAAAAAAGGAAAGACAGTCCCAACCTTTGGATTTATCGAATAGAGCTATTAACCCCGAGCAAATATTTATTGAAGAAGGAGCGTCGGTTTTATGTGCGAATTTAAATGCAAGTAATGGCCCAATTTACATTGGTAAAGAAGCAATTATTATGGAAGGTGCTTGCATAAGAGGTCCATTTGTGTTAGGTTACAAGGCTGTTGTTAAAATGAATGCAAGTATTTATGGCAGTACAACAATTGGCCCATTTTGCTTAGCTGGCGGTGAAATTAAACATTCCATAATGATGGGTTATTCCAACAAAGGACACGAAGGTTATTTAGGAGATAGTATACTTGGTTATTGGTGTAATATTGGAGCTGGCACATCGAATAGTAATATAAAAAATACTGCAAGCGACGTGCAATTATGGAATGAATCAAAACAAGAATGGGTAAGTGTTGGTCAAAAAATGGGAATGCTGGTAGGAGATTATAGTAGAATGGCTATTTTGTCAAGAATTAATACGGGAACCTATATTGGGGTAAGTGCAAATATTTTTGGAAAGGGATTATTACCTAAAATGTTACCCAATTTCACTTGGGGTATTGTCCCAGGGTATCAATTTGATAAGGCTATTGAGGACATAGATAATTGGAAAAAACTTAAAGGAACCAGTATCACAGAAGCAGAAAAACAAGTTATCAAACACTTGTTTGAAATAGCCCCTTAGTTAACAATGCTTTTTTATAGCTTAAGCACTAATTTTAATTACCTTTGCTGCGCTTAAATATACATTAAATACATTAGTAATAATATTAATATGAGAAAACAAATAGCTGCTGCTAATTGGAAAATGAACTTAACATTAAGTGAAGCTGGAACCTTACTAGATGAATTGTTAAAAACACCATATAGCCTCAAAGAAAACCAGGAAGCAATTTTTGCTGTTCCTGCTCCATATATTCCTTTGACTATTGAAAAATTAAGTGGAAATAATAATTTTTTTGTAGCTGCACAAAATTGTCATCAAAAAACAAGTGGTGCTTACACAGGGGAAGTTTCAGCAACAATGTTTGCCTCAATGGGTGTAAAACATATTGTTATTGGACATTCAGAACGTCGTGAATATTTCATGGAGTCGGATGCATTATTAGCAGAAAAAGTAGACGCTGTTTTAACTATAGGAAGCACTCCTATATTTTGCTGTGGGGAACCATTGGCAATTAGAGAAGCAGGAGCACAAAACGATTTTGTTGCTGAGCAATTAAAAAGTTCATTGTTTCATTTGTCAGCCGAACAATTACTTAATGTGGTAATTGCTTATGAACCCATTTGGGCAATTGGTACTGGTAAAACTGCCTCTAGCGAACAAGCTCAAGAAATTCATGCATTTATACGAACAGTACTGGCTGCTAAATATGGTCAAGCTATTGCAGATCAAATATCCATTTTGTATGGTGGAAGTGTAAAAGCAGCAAATGCGGTAGAACTATTCTCACAAAAAGATGTAGATGGAGGTTTAGTAGGAGGCGCTTCTCTTATTGCTACTGAATTTACCGCTATTATCAAAGCACTTAAATAGGTTTTAAAAGACTACTTTCGTAAACATGAAGAACATAAGAAATTTTTGTATCATCGCCCACATTGATCACGGTAAAAGCACCTTGGCAGATCGATTATTAGAACATACCAAGACAATTACGGAACGTGAAATGATGAATCAGGTATTGGATGATATGGATTTAGAGCGTGAGAAAGGAATTACTATAAAAAGTCATGCGATTCAAATTAATTATATCCATAAAGGAGAGACCTATACGTTGAATTTAATTGACACACCTGGTCACGTTGACT
>CANHAE010000124.1 GCA_947458915.1 Bacteroidota bacterium | reverse complement strand
TAAAAAATAAATCACCACCTAGTATCCAAACTGGTTCCTATGGTGATACAATGCCTTCCCAAGAAAGCTTGCTTTCGGGAGCTTTCGAGAAACAAAAAGGCCATCATTGCTGATGGCCTTACCAAAATCTAAGAATCGAAATTAACCAAATGTGTTAGTCAAAAAACTTAACTTCTCCTGTAGCAATTTCATGCACTCCGCCTACTATAGATATTTCGTCATTTTTTACCATTTCAGCAATGATCGGGCTATTTAATAATATATTCCTAACAGATAGTTGAACGTTTAATTCTGCAACATTTTCAACAAATTCGCTATTTGCTGAAGTTCTATTTTCCTTCGTTGTCATTTCTTGTTCTACCGCTGGCTTAATTTTTGAAATTAAACCAGTGAGGTTACCTAGTTGTACATTGTCGCAAGCGCCTTTTACTGCACCACATTTAGTATGTCCTAATACTACTATGATTTTCGCACCGGCTACTTTACACCCAAATTCCATACTTCCTAAAATATCTTCATTTACGATGTTACCTGCAATTCTTACACTAAAAATATCCCCTAACCCTTGGTCAAAAATAAGTTCGGCAGAAGTTCTGCTATCTATACAACTTAATATCACCGCAAAAGGATGTTGCCCGTCCGATGTTTCGTTGGCTTGTTGTAATAAATTTCTATTTATTTTTAGATTGCTTACAAATCTTTTATTTCCGTCTTTTAATAACTCTAATGCAATTTTTGGTGTGATTGCATCTTGCATTTCTTTGTTTAATGTTTTCATTTTTTTATTTTTTTAGAATGGTAAATTGTTAATTAATATAAATTGCAATTGCCCTCTATTGATATTTTTTTGTGCTTGTATCATGTAACCCGTTTCAATCCTAATATGTTCCGAAATACCATAACCTAACCCCAGGTATAATCTGTTCCTATCGAATCGGCTATGCTTAATATCTAAAAATAACTCGTTATACGCCGAGATATAACTTGATTTTTTAGAAATCACCTTACCTTTTAAAGGCTTTTGCAGAGCAACAAAATACCGGCCTCTTAATCCAAATTCATTTGGAAAGAATCGTTGTTCTAAACGAACTCTATGATTAACGTATACATCACTTAGTTTATGTTTATAAAGATATTGTTGATAAATCCTACTCTCAAACCTGGTTGCTTTAAAAGTATTTACTTCATCATAACTATCTGTGGCGATATAGGCAAACCCAAATAGTAAATTATGATTCTGCTCCTTTA
The DNA here is from genome assembly GCA_947458915.1 of Bacteroidota bacterium. GTDB lineage: Bacteria > Bacteroidota > Bacteroidia > Chitinophagales > Chitinophagaceae > Sediminibacterium. The sequence continues at coordinate 1,949 of CANHAE010000124.1, read as the reverse complement.
AATTATAGCCAACACCAGCCCTTAATAAGTATTGATTGCGCTGACTTAGTACTTGATGATTTCTATATTGAAAATCAGATTGTATATTCCATTTATTATCTATTTTCTGATTTCCTAAATACACCAACCAGCTACCAGTTTCATTAGTTTGCGCATTTAATGACTGGCACACCATAAACGAAAAAACTAAGCACGATAAATAGCTTTTTAAGTTACACATATTAAGGCTTAAAATTAATTTTTACAAGTTCAATACCTTTTGTCTTAGCATTTAGTTCAAAATCTCGAATCAATTCAATTACATCATAAGCTACAGATTTTGAATTTGTGAAATCTATAATAACCTTAGAATTTGCCGGAATACATTCTAGTGTAGTTAACAAATTTGCTTTATTAAAAAACGAAACTTCTTCTGCTAAAATTAAATGGTGCACACTTTTTCCATTTTCATCACTTACCACGTCTTTAACATGATGAGAATTTCTATAGCTATGCCTAAGTGTATAAAAAAGACCTACTAATAATCCAATTGTGATACCTTTTAATAAATCTGTTGCAATTATAGCAACAATAGTGGCAGTAAATGGAACAAATTGCTCCCAGCCTAGTTTATACATCTGTTTAAATAAATCAGGTTTAGCTAACTTGTATCCAACCATTAATAATATTGCCGCAAGTGATGCTAATGGAATTAGATTTAACAGGCTCGCAATAAAAATAGCACTTAACAATAGAAATACGCCATGTAAAATAGCAGACATTTTTGTTTTACCACCAAAATTTATATTTGCAGAACTTCTTACAATTACTTGCGTGATTGGCAATCCTCCAATTAATCCTGATACAATATTACCCAATCCTTGTGCTTTTAATTCTCTATTTGTTGGTGTTATTCTTTTATCTGGATCTAGCTTATCTGTCGCCTCTACACATAATAAAGTTTCCAAACTAGCCACTATTGCTAATACAACAGCAATTTTCCAAACTTCAATATTATTAATGACTGAAAAATCAGGAAATGTAAATTGGCCTAAGAAATCTGCCATGGAATTTGGTACTGGAACAGATACAATTTGGTTTTCATTCAAACTAAAGGGCAATAATCCATTAACATATGCAAGATTAAAAAATATGCCTAAAATCACGACCACAATAGGTCCTTGTATAAGCTGAAATATTTTATGTTTTTTAGTCAGTACCGTATCCCATAAAATTAATATCGCAAGGGAAACACCTGCAATTAATAATGCACCAGGTGTTATAAATTCAAAAGCCTTTGATATTTCAGAAAAAGTATTTTGACCGTCTGCTTGTAAAAACGCGTCATCCCCAATAGCATCCTTATCCCATCCAAGTGCATGTGGGATTTGTTTCAAAATGATTAATAAACCAATACCCGTTAACATTCCTTTAATAACAGAACTTGGGAAGAAATAGGCGATAAATCCTGCCTTTGCATATCCCATAGCTAATTGGATCAAGCCAGCAATCACTACAGCAGTTAAAAATGCTTGGTAAGAGCCCCCCAAGGTACCAATAGCAGTTAATACAATAACCGCCAATCCTGCCGCAGGTCCACTAACTCCTAAAGGAGAACCGCTAGCAACTCCTACAACAATACCACCAACTATACCTGCTATAATACCGGAAAATAAGGGAGCGCCAGAAGCAAGTGCAATCCCTAAACATAGCGGTACAGCAACAAAAAAGACAACGATACTTGCCGGCAAATCGTTCTTAATGTGCTTAAATAGACTTGTTTGATTCATATACTTTGATTTTATAAAACAAAAGTAGTAATAATATTTTAAATAATAGTATTACTATCATAAATAATTGTAAATATATTTTTCTATACCTTTGTTTCAAGCCGAAAATTAACACTATGAGACTAGAAGTTCAAATTAAAATGAATGACTCCCTGTATTTAAGGGACCCTGAACAATCAG
>CANHAE010000123.1 GCA_947458915.1 Bacteroidota bacterium | reverse complement strand
CTTAAGTCGGACCAGCATTCAATATGCTAATGCCTTTTTTCAAAAAAACCTTTACCACCATATTACTTTATTTTATGCCTTAAAAAAATAAAGCACAATTTTTGTTGTGCTTTATTTAGGATGTATTATTTGCGAAGTATAGCTTAATGAAATTTAGTACGCATAGTATTTAATGTTACTTAGTATTTACTTTTAAATTAACGATTCGATTTTTTAGGCAATAAAGCTTTTGGTTTTTGCGCTTCTTTATTTGCAGGAGCTGCTACTTTTTTATTACTTGCAGGGTTAGGTGTGTTAGCTGGGCTTACTGGCGTACTTACAGGAAGTTCATAGTCCGATTCAGCTTTTAGTTCTTCTGAATTTTCAATTGCCACGTCTGCATCAATAGCTAAAGTGTCTTTTGTTACGAAATTAATATCAAAGTCGTTTAACAGTTCATCGGGCCTAGCAAATGTTGCATTAGGGTCTAAATTACAAGCAGGGTCGTTTGCTACTTTGTTCATGAAGTAAGCCCATATAGGTAAAGAAGCATGCGCCCCTTGTCCAAAATAATTATCAGAAAAACGAATGTAACGGTCATCACATCCTACCCAAGCGCCAGCAAGTAATTGAGGGGTATAACCCATAAACCACAAATCACTATTGTCATTGGTAGTACCTGTTTTTCCTGCAATGGACTGGGCAGGAATATCATAGGAATAAATACTTCTTCCGGTTCCTTTTGAAATAACTCCTTGCATCATGTTCACCACAGAATACGCTGTAACTTCTTTTATTACTTTTCTTCTTTGAGGTGAAAAGCTTTCTAGCACATTGCCATTTTTGTCTTCGATTCTATTTATAAAGAAGGGTTGTGCATTGTATCCTCCACCAGGGAACATAGTATAAGCCTGTACCATTTCAAACATGGAAATTTCGCATGAACCAAGTGCAATGGAAGGGTAAGCAGGAATTTCTGCTTTTACATTACACTTCTTTAAATAGTCTACAAATTCTTCTGCAGCGTCGTTGCCATTCGGATTTATTTGTTTCATTATATAAGCCGATGCACAGTTGCGTGATTCTGCTAATGCTTGTGCCATAGGGATAGACTGTCCAGTGCATGTCCTAGTTGTATTGGGTACCATACCAAATCCATCAAAGTTTTGTTGTTGGTCCTGAACAATGGTGTTAGGAGTGAATCCTGCCTTCTCAATTGCTAATGAATACAAAAGTGGTTTAATGGTAGAACCTACTTGTCGCTTTGTATTTGTATTTACGTGGTCGTATTTGAATGTTTTGAAGTCAACACCACCCACCCAAGCTTTTACTTCGCCCGTAAAAGGGTCCACGGCAAGGAAACCTGTTTGTAGTATTTGCTTATGGTATTTTAAAGAATCTAATGGCGTCATTACGGTGTCAATAAACCTATTCTTATTCCAAGCAAATATGCGCATTGGTAATGGTTCGTCAAATGTTTTTCTAATATCTACGTCTTCTGCATCTTCTTTTTTTAAGTTCTTCCAACGGTCGGTTTGCTTAATAGCTAGTTCAAGTTGTTCGCTAAATTGTTTCCAAATGCTACCCGATTTAATATTGGATTGTTGGTTAAACTGCTTTTGCAGATAGGCCATATGTCTTGCTACCGCTTCTTCAGCATATAATTGCATACGTGGGTTAATAGTAGTGTAAATTTTTAATCCATCACGGTATAAGTCATAAGCATCGCCATTATTCTTTTTATGTTCTTTACACCATTTCTTCATATACTCACCCAATGTCATTCTAAAGTAGGGGCCAAGGCCATTATTTTGGTCAAGCTTACGATAGTTTAAGGTGATGGGCAATTGCTTTAATTGTGCTGCTTGGTCGTCGGTGATATATTTTTCACTTGCCATTCTATTCAACACTAAATTGCGTCGTTCTAAAGAAAGTTTAGGGTTTCTGTTTGGGTTGTATTTTGTAGGCCCATTAATCATTCCTATTAGTAATGCAGCTTCTTCAATTGTTAATCGGTCGGGCTCTTTCTGGAAAAAAGTTCTTGATGCATTGCTTACTCCAAAAAGGTTATCACTAAAAGGTACTGTATTTAAGTAAAGGGTAATGATTTCTTGTTTCGTAAAATTGCGTTCCAGCTTTATGGCAATGATACTCTCTTTAATTTTTTGAATAACACGTAGTAACTTATTTTTAGTACTCCAGTTGTCGGTAAATAAGTTCTTGGCAGTTTGCATGGTAATAGTAGAAGCACCACCTTTACTACCTAAGAATGCAACTGCCCTTAACAAACCCTCTCCATCCACACCATAGTGGTCATAAAAGCGTTTATCCTCGGTAGCGACTAAGGCGTTTAATAAGTTAGGGCTTAAATCCCGGTACTTAACACTAATACGGTCTTCTAAATAGAATTTACCCATTGGTGTGCCATCCTGAGCATACACTTGGCTTGCCAAGGAGGCAGTTGGGTTTTCAATATCGTCCAGGTCAGGCATGTCTCCAATCCAACCCCAGTTTAACATTAATAAGAATAGGACAAAGACTCCCGCGGAAATAAAATAATATTTCCAGAATAGACGTTTCCAATTCTTAGGTTTAGTTGCTGCTTGATTTGTTTTTTCCATTAGGGCTTATATATATTATTTAACATAAACTGCTTGTACAATAACAGGTCTTCCTCATTCTTGATTAGCAATATATTCGACTTACCTAGTAAGTATAGTTCATATTGGTTAGTAGGTATAAAAGAAATTATTTCCTTGCTTAGCCTTGTTTTCACTTTATTTAAATAGTTAGTACTATTATTTAAGTTCGCAAATGGCCCAATCCAAACAATATAGCTATCCTCGCTAAATTGAACGTAAGTGACATTCAATTGCAGTTTTTTGAACTCGTCATTATTTAAGTAACTAAATGCAGTTTGCATTTCTTTTATAAATGTAGTCTTTACTTTATGGGTAACAACTGCTGCATAGTATTGTTCTGTTGTATCCTTATTGAAAACAATTGCAGGTTCAATAAGGGCTATATTCTTTTCTTTAGAGGAGTCGGCATTTTTTACTTCAGCTAGTTTTTTAGCTTGCTCATTAGTTTTAATAGCGTTATTTGAAGTAGGTGGTGTTGGAATAGTAGGTGTTTGATTTGGAACTTCTTCATTAATAGTTGCCAATACTTGTTCTGCTTTTATAATTTTCAAACTTGTAAGGTAGGCTTCTGTATCTTTTCTTCTTTTTAATTCAGTAATAATATTTTTTGCACGGTCCCTAATACTTTCGTTTTTATTTTGAGCCACAATTGAATCAAGCAATACAATGGCCATACTGTCTTGCTTTTGTTGCGCAAACATTTTAACTTTTAGGAATTGGAAAGGGGTATACCATTT
>CANHAE010000122.1 GCA_947458915.1 Bacteroidota bacterium | reverse complement strand
CCAGCAATTAAACTAAACTCAAAATTACCTAATGGGGTTTTTAAAGGCTTTGTTGTGTTTAATACAATGTGATTAAACCCAGGTGCATTGTTGCTCATTAATAATGAGTTTTGAATACCAGGCCCCCACCACAAATTTTCGTTTGATATGCCAATTGAAATACCTTTTGCTGATAACCTTATACTAGATTGCCCCAAAAAAGCACGTGTATAATTAGGTTTAGTTGCCGCACCATAACCATACCCAGTTTCAAAATTTGGATTTGCTGCATATACAAATTCAGGCTTAAGTTGAACACTTAAAATGCCCCAATTTGCAAAAATACCACCAGTCAAAAAGCCTTGTATTCCCTTTGCATCAATCATTCCTGCACGGTTCCAGCCATAAGGATGGTGAGAATTAAATTGAAAGTTAGCAGAAACAGGAAGCATTTCTACCCAAGTATTTTTGTGATTGTTGTATAGGGTGGATGAAAAATGAAAAGTAGAATCAATTAAATGTAAAATTGAATCGGTTCTCAAACTTTTAGAAGTAAAAAATGGGCGCGCAGTCAATGAATTATTAATAGGGAACTTGCCTTGAAGTTGTAAGTCTCTTAATGATTCATCAATGGATGTCATCCCTACGGGAATAGTTTGCGCACTTGCATTAGGAGTAAGTATTGAACATAGCAGCAGTGCACTAAAAGTAAAATAGGTTAAGATTTGTTTTTTCACTTTTTTAACTCTAATCAAGGAATCATAAATAAAGATGCGATTATTACCAGTGATATACAACCATTAGGTTCCCATGAATATTAATAGGGTCATAACCATTTCCTAGTATTAAAGACTCTACTAGCGTTTCTCTCCATTCATAATTTAATGACCTTGTTACACCAACTTGTGCTTTCACAAAGTAATGTTTCTTAAATTCAAAATATGCATGGTATAAGGCATTCATATCAACCCAATGTCTTTTCCAGTATTTGGCAGGATAGTAGGCATTGTAATAGAAATCGTTATTGTGTACTAATCTTTCTAATAATATTCCAAATTTTGCTTTACCCTTTAGCATACTTATATCAATAGATTGGCTATTACTACCCGGTCCAATACCTGCACCAATTACTTTACCTAATTGTGTGTAGCCATGTCTCACATTTTCGTTAATATACCAACTAGATGCTGTGTAAATTTCATTTGCCTTAGTTGCGTCTAACTGTGTAATTTCTGCTGTTACTTCAAATCTGGTATTATGGCTATTTTTTCCTGATATTTTTCTTAATCCAACTACATATCCTCTATTATAATGGTCATCAGTTATTAAGTTAACAATACTAGCGCCTCTATCGTTTCGACCATATTCTGCATAAACTTCAGCATTTGATTCTTTTAACACATATCTAAAGAATATTGACCCAAGGCTAAATTTTTGATTAAATTTTTCTGATTTTGAAACCAGCCAACCTGATAAAGGAACTAGGTCTAACGGACCACGTATATTATTTTGGTAGATGGTTGTACTCTTGGCGACGCCTAAAAACAATCCAGGGAACAATTTAGGTTGAAAGCTTAATGTGTAACCAGTCATATAACGCCATTGATTTACTTTTGGTTCGTATAAAAAGGCAGTATTCATAACCCTGTTTGTATCAGGAGGGAAAATGCCTGAGTTATCTAGCTTTCCAAAAATCAATTGTGCTTCAAGGGTTCCCCACTTCGTTTTAAGAGGCTTGTTGGTTTGCAGTGATAAATGTAAAAAACCAGCTGCATTATTAGTCATGATTAAACTATTCTTAGTTCCAGGGCCCCACCATAAATTTTCAGTCGAAATATTTGCAACCCAATTTTTTGAAAAGTTGTATTGAATTTTAGATTGACCAGGAAATAATTTTAAGAATGAATTTGTCCCAAATTGCTCTGGGGCATCAATTTTATTTAGCCATCTATAGTAGGATTGCCAAATTGGATCGAAGTGACCATGTGGGAATGTCTCAAATTCTTTATTATTAGAAAATATAATTTCCGGTTGAATCTGTAATTCCCATTTATTGTGTTTAAAATAAAAACCGCCAGAAAAATATATTTGTGGGCTAGCCGTAGGAAGCATGGCACCCAAATTTTCCCCTACGGGATGGTGGGAATTAATAGTACTATTAAAGACAAGTGGTAATAAGGAAGTATTACCCTTAAGCCATTTTGACTTTACAAAAATAGGTTTTGTATTGTATAGCGTTGAAATGTTATTGGTAAGTGAAAGTGGCCTTATTGTAAACGAGTATGGTGACTCAGTAGAATCAATTAGCTGTTTATTGCGTAAGTAGTCGGTAAGAAAATCTTTCTCTAATGTTAAGCTTTGAGCTTTAGCGGCAGTAGAAATTAAAATACAAATTACAATGCAAAAGCATGAAAAGGGTATATTTTTTTTATTAAAATACATTCTTGAATTTCCTTGAAAGCTTATTACTTCTTTTTTGATAAGTCAGCTTGATAAAAAATGATAAATCCTAAAGCTAAAAATCCGCTCAAAAACCCCAATAGCATAAACTTTAGTTTGGATGTTTTATTCTTTGTTAAGGGAAACTCTGGTACATCAAGGAGCTGAACCGTAGGTGTTTCTTGGGCTAAAGCTGTTTTGCTTAGTTCTAAATTTTTTACAATTTCACCATAAATGGTAGATTGCATAAATTTATCTCTAGATGAAATCTCTGCAGATACAATGGGAGCAGAATAAGCCAAATTCACATCTAGTGTTTGCGCACTGGCTTGTGCAGCAGAGAATGTTTTACGATTCAAAATCTGACCTAAACTATCAGCTCTTTGTTGTAAACGATCTATATTTTTTTTAAGTCTAACAGTTTTTGTATTTACATAAAAATTGGTTGCTTCAATAATTAAATGTGAGCAAAATAATTGACTTAATTTTTCATCTCTTGTAGTAAGCTTTAATTCAAAGAAGCTTAATTTTTTATCAGGTTTTGATACTGAAATTTCTTTCTCTATTATTCTTTTACCCATTACTTGCAATAAACTATCCTCCAAGCGAGTTAAAGGCTGTACTTTAAAACTAATTTCTTTGCCTATCGCACTATTATCCTTCCATTTTTCTTTCCAACCATAATTGGTTGCATACACATCGGCAAGTGTCATCGTTCCTGCCTGATCGTAATTCGTCAACAAGGTTTTTTTGATAAGAGATTGACTTCTTAAAAGTTCCAAAACATTATCGCCTCCTAACATGCTATTCGAGCCAGACATGCTACCAATATCAATTCCTAATGATCCAGATAATGCCGAAACCAAGGATCCGCCACCCGATTTAGCGTCTTCTACAACAAAAGTAGTTCTTGCTGTATAGGTGGTAGGCTGGAAAAAGGCATATACAATTGCAATTACAGCACCCACAAAACCAGCCATTGAAAGTAT
>CANHAE010000121.1 GCA_947458915.1 Bacteroidota bacterium | reverse complement strand
TAAATCGGGTATTGTTTACAGTAGCAAAACCACGTGTATTAATTGACTTAAAAGACATACTACTAGTATTGAAGTGCACTTCTTTCAAGTTTTCTAGACCGTCATAGAAGGTATCCGCAGTGTTGCTTTTTATTTGCTGAAGCCCCATTCGTTCAATCGTCACTGGGGATTCAATAACACGCTCTGGAGTTCTGGATGCAGATACTACGATTTCCTCCAGTTTTGTTTCCTGATCAACAAGTACAATGCTTACCTTCTGGTTATCTGAATTAATCTTGATCTTCTTTGCTTCTGACCCAACACTAGTGACTTCGATAAAAAAAGGCAGCGTTTTTGATGAACTTATATTAAATTTTCCATCAGCATCAGTGGATGTTGCTGCATTGTCTCCAACTATCTTTATGTTGGCACCAAAAATCGGCTCTTTGTTACTGTCTGTAACTGAACCTGTAATTGTAGTTTGAGCAAATGTAATACTACAAAAAAACAATGACAAAATAAGTAAATACACTTTCATTGGTTTAGATTTAGTTGGTTTATTTTACCAAATTACAAATAATTTTATATCATTAATAAAAAAAGCGCTTAAAAATATTTGGTAAAACAAAAAAGCGAGAATAAATCTCGCTTTTAACCCCCCAAATATAATCGGATGAAATTATTCTACCGTTACTGATTTAGCCAAATTTCTTGGCTGATCCACATTACATTCTCTCATTACTGCAATATGATAGGATAATAATTGTAAAGGAATGGTTGTTAACAATGGTGACAACGCATCGCTTGTTTCCGGGATTTCAATTACATAATCGGCTAACTCACGAACCTGTGTATCTCCTTTGGTTACCACGGCGATAATTATACCGCTTCTTGATTTAATTTCCTGAATATTACTCACCACTTTATCGTAATGCCCTTGTTTTGGAGCAATAACAATAACCGGCATATGTTCGTCAATTAAAGCAATTGGTCCGTGTTTCATTTCTGCAGCAGGATACCCTTCAGCATGAATATAAGATATCTCCTTTAACTTCAAAGCGCCTTCTAAAGCTACTGGGAAATTATACCCTCTTCCTAAGTAAAGGCAATTAGGAGCTGTTTTGAATATTTCAGCAATTTCCTTCGCTTTATCATTGGTTTGCAATGCTTCGGCAACTTTTTCTGGAATAATCTCAAGTTCTTGTAAGTATCTATGGAAGTCAGAATTGGTTAATGTCCCTTTGGCTTTAGCCAATCGTAAGGCAATCATTGTCAATACTGTAATTTGCGTTGTAAATGCTTTAGTAGAAGCCACGCCAATCTCAGGGCCAGCATGGGTATACGCACCTGCGTGGGTCTCTCTAGAAATAGAAGAACCAACTACATTGCAAACGCCAAAAACAAACGCTCCTCTTTCTTTCGCTAACTTAATTGCAGCTAAGGTATCCGCTGTTTCTCCAGACTGTGAGATAGCAATAACGACATCCCCCTTATTAATTACTGGGTTTCTATATCTAAATTCAGAAGCATATTCTACTTCTACAGGAATTCGAGTAAATTCTTCAAAAATATATTCAGCAACTAACCCCGCATGCCACGAAGTTCCACAAGCTACGATCAGAATTCGGTTGGCATTTAAAAATTTCTCTAAATTATCTTCAATACCAGCCATTTGGATTAATCCCAAATTGGCATGAAGCCTTCCTCTATAAGTATCTTTAATAACGCTTGGTTGCTCATAAATTTCTTTTAGCATAAAGTGGTCGTAACCTCCTTTTTCTATTTGCTCCAAGTTCATTTTTAACTCTTGAATATAAGGATCTACTAAAGTATCATCTTTAATCTTTCTAATTTTCAAGGGTTTGTGCAATCTTACAACAGCCATTTCCTCATCCTCAAGATAAATAGCATTGGAAGTATATTCGATAAATGGAGAAGCATCAGAAGCGATGAAATATTCATCTTCTCCTACACCTATTGCTAGTGGACTACCTAAACGTGCCACCACAATTTCATCTGGTTTTTGCTTGTCAAATACGCAAATAGCATAAGCACCAACGACTTGATTTAAAGCTATTTGAACTGCTTTTCCTAGTTTTAAATTCTCTTTTTTCTGAACATCCTCAATCAGATTAATTAAAACTTCCGAATCTGTATCCGAATGAAAAACATAGCCTCTTTTGATTAATTCTTCTTTTAATGGCGCATAATTTTCAATAATCCCATTATGTATGATTACCAAATTACCAGAATTTGATACATGGGGATGGGAATTCACATCATTTGGCACTCCATGAGTAGCCCAACGGGTGTGACCAATCCCAATAGTTCCATTTATAGTCATCTCCCTTGAAGATTTTTCTTCAAGGTCAGTTACTTTTCCTTTTGTTTTAGAAACTTTAAGTTCCTGTCCATCAAAAAGCATAATTCCAGCACTATCGTATCCTCTGTATTCTAATCTTTTTAAACCTTTGATTATAATTGGGTAAGCTTCTCGATGTCCTATGTATCCAACAATTCCACACATAATTTTTTTGTATTAATTAGGTTTTGTATAATAAATTTTGAGTTTTAGTCTTTTGTCAACGGGCACATTTGGATTACTTCCGTAAATAACAGTCCCCAATGGGTTCACTACTGATGAAAACGGCACTCTATCTAATGAAAGATTTCCAGATGTAAAAGGGTTTTTTAGTTTGGCCGAATTAATACCCCCGATGGATTCGGTTACTACCAATCCCAATTTTACATTTGTAGAATCATGATAAATTAGGTTTTGCATGTACTTGGTGAGTCTAATTCTGTATTTAATCCCTCTTTTATCGCCAGTAGTTTCTTTTTTAATAATGCCGTCATGAACGTATTTATTATACTTGGCATTTGGACTTACGCTGTTGTCATAATAATAGTCTATCAAAGGACGGTTGTTATTTAAATCGTATAAATAAATCCGGTTTGGTTCAGCAGCACCAGCCATGGCAGGTTTGTCAACCCAAAAAGTCAGGCTTGCTTCATTGATCAGCCATTTCTTGCCATTTGGTGGGTTTCTTAAATCGTCTAATTCATCTGAAACGCCATTAGCTCCAATAAGATTTCCTTGCGCATCATACCCTTTTAAATCCTCCTTTTTAAAAAGATCAATCACGGTCATAGACCCTTGACCTCCTTTTAAATATAGTTTTTCATCTCCTAAATTCATATCTGAATTGGCTAACCCTGAAGTGTAATTGGAAGTGTAATTATTTTCAAAAACATTCACTGTATTTCCACTAAGACTTAGTGAGAATTGCCTTTCTTTGATCGTTACGGCGCCAGTATCATCGGCAACATCTACCTTGTAAGTTACTACAATTTTTCCTTTTTTAAAATCTAACAATGCTAAACTTCCTTGGTCTGGAGCACTTGATGCGTTTTCTGCTTTAAAATGCAATCCTCTAAAATATTCTTTAAAAAT
>CANHAE010000120.1 GCA_947458915.1 Bacteroidota bacterium | reverse complement strand
TATAATTTATTTTTAATTGTACTTTATGTTTGCTGTTGTTTGGCAATCCTGCATAATTTTTAAGGGAGAGTCTTTGGCTATAACCATTAGCATCTCTCGAAAAAACAGTTCCTGTTTTAATTTCTGCAATTTCATCCTTATCGCCAGTTTTTAAATATTGATAGCCGCCACTTATCATTAGTCCTTTTGCGAGTTGGTACTTCGCTTCTAGTTCTAAACCTGTTGTAAAGGCACGTCCAATATTTAGGTAACTATATATTTGAGCGCCTGTAACATAAGCACCCACTTGTTGCACTTCAATTAAATTTTTAATATCATTCCTGAACGCTTGTACACTAATAAATGTTTTGGGATTGGGTTCGAAGTCCCATGTAAGGTGTATGCCAGTAGAGTATTCTGGTTGCAACGCTTTTAACTGATAAAAATTATCGTACAAGCTTCCTATCTGTCCGAGCGTGTTTAAATTACTAATCACTTTTTGCGCTTGTGCTGAACCATATACGCTATAACTTCCAGCTGCTGCATTCGTAAAGTCCAAATAAAGTTGTCTAAAATCAGGTGCCTTAAAGCCTTGTCCTACACTTAATTTTATTTTATTAGCCTTGTTTAATTTATATAATAAAGAAAACTTGGGACTCCAAGCAGATGCGAAGGTTTCATTTCTGTCAAAACGAATACCGCCAATGATAGTTAATTTATTAAATGGCAAATATTCCCATTGTGTAAAACCATATTGAATGGCATTATTTTTTCTCACTTTCTCACTATCATACCTACTACTTTTTACACCTTCCCAAACCGCACCCGCGCCAAAAATTCCAATTAACGATTTACTTACAACCCAATCGGTTTGATTTTCAATTCTTCTGAATAAATGATTTAATATGTCAACATAAGGTTGCCCAGAAACAGTCAACAATGATTGTTTTAAATCATAATTCGTTTGATAGGCCCTAAAATTTGTTTTTAGCGCATTCGAGAAACGATGATTCAAGGTAGAAGAGAAATTATAATCTGTAATATGTTCTTCTCCATTAGAAGTTACCGTAACACCTCCATTGCTTACAGAAATTTCATTTTTAACAAGTTCATCTGTAAACCTAGCGCCAATAACCAAACTAGTATTATCACTAATATTAAATTTGAATTGCTGATTGGTGGAGAGTCTTTTAATAGGAGTTGTTACACGACTAGCAGTAAATGGACGTATACTATATCCGTCGGTACTATAATTATTATAAAATCCTTGGTAGAAAAAAGATTTTGTTTTCAGGGCAGTGCTTACACTTGCATCAATTGTTTTATAAGTACCATATCTTAAAGAAGTCTGAACTGGTATGCTATAGGACCCATCTGTAATAATATTAATCACACCAGCCATGGCCTCGCTACCATACAAACTTGAAGAAGGCCCTTTTACAATTTCAATTTTTTTGATATTCCCTAAGGCAATTCTGTTTAAATCCAACACTCCGGCGGTTCTTCCCACTAAAGGTTCTCCGTTTATAAGTATAATTGTGTAGTCAGGACTTAGTCCTTGTAATTTTACACCAACTCCAAAACCACTTGTCATTGTGAGTCCTGGTTGTTCTTTTAAAACATCAGTTAAACGCAGTGCACCTATTTGCTGAATTTGTTTATTGTTAATGATTGTTACAGGAACTGTCACATTGCTTAACTTTCTTTCGGACCTGTTTGCGGTTACTACAACACTATCGCCATCCATTTGAAGGGTATCCTTCAACACTTTTATTTGACCAAAAATGCAAACTGGTATAACTAAAAATAAACTAATGCTAATTTTCTTCATCTGACCCCAAAGCTCTGCAAATACCGTCTTTATTAACTAAAACAGTATGCTTAATTACCTTGGAGGAAGCGTAATTTTACAATCTCATGACACAACGAACTTATTGTTGAATGTCGCGCATAAAAAATTAATTTTTATTGCACAAACATTAATTTTTTTCTATCAATCTTTTAATTGTTTTTATTTCATTGTTGGCAATAAAATATTCAAAAAATCGCTTATCGTCTTCCTTACGGATACTACTGATTAGTTGAGTATCCGCTTGCGTTATAAATTGATACTTTTCATTTATCATATTAATAATATCACTTCTCACTTTCTTTTGAAGTCCAATATTTTTATCTTTAATACCTAATACGTGATTGATTTGGAAAATATCTACTTTATTATTTTGTTCAGCTGCATCTGTTAGCAAGGTAATTAATGCAACTTCAGTACCAACAAATGCCTGATTAACTGATTTTGTTTTTAATAATTTCAGTTGAGCTTGTTCGAATTTGCGCTTAGCCCTGCTAGTTAAAAACCAAATTATTCCAATAATTATTATTAACATGCCAATACCACCTGCGATATATATATCATAGCTAGTATCCCTGCCCCAAATAGGATAGTCCATTAATTCAAAATTTGACATATCAAAAGGGAGAATAGTAAAGGTGTTTAACCCTATATTATATGAATAAATTTTACCCTTATAAAAAAAGGCATCTAGCAGCCCAGCACGTCTAACAAATAACTGGTTAAAATCGGCTTTTACCGAATGGTATACTTTATTCTCTTGATAATTTAAGAACCATGCTTCGTCATTTAACATGAGAAACTGCCCATGCTCAAAAGTATAGATAGTTGCACTCATTCCTGATTTATTGATTAACTCAATTAATTGCTTGCTTAATGCACCAACTTTTTCCCACTGTAAAGTGCGCATATCGAAAATATAGGATTGGTAGTTATTGAAGTCAATTAAAGAAGACGTGTTTCCTATTAATCCCGCATTAGTTATTCGCTGAAAGGGGATATAAAGTTTTCCTTCTTTTTTTGAAAACCAATTGTACCCAATATTAAAAATTTCTTTGTTTGTAGGGATTATGTCCCATTGCCTGTCTAAATAATTATATTTTCTAATATGACCATTTGACTTCCAAAAGCCATAACCGCCATAACTGAATAGTTTGTCGTTATGTATAAATGTTAAGCAACCTATATTATAATTAATATTGACTGTTGCATCTATGCGCCTAAAAATGGCAAGACTATCTTTTAGTCCCATGTACTCAAACAAGAAACCTGTTTGTTGAATTGTAACATATAACTTTTTTTTGTTTTTTATGAGTTCTTGCCCATTAGGGGAGAATAATGTCCCGTTTGTTGGAATTATATGCTCATACTTCGAAAGCATTATGTTTGCTTCAAGGTCCTGTAGTTCTATTATTTTATTTAAAAAAGGATCCATTTTAACATAATAGACTGAATCAAGCGCGAAAGTTTGGGCTTTGCCATTTAAAAGGCCTAGAAATAAGCAACATAAAACAGAAAGGAGTGTTTTAACGTAATTCATTGATTATCAATTATTAAATTAGGAAAGTAACATATTATGTATAAATAAATACATATAAAAATAAGAAATAACCTATTA
>CANHAE010000119.1 GCA_947458915.1 Bacteroidota bacterium | reverse complement strand
CATACATTGATGTATTTAAAAAAATGCAAACGCGAGATCCAGAATTAGGCAATTTTATCGAAGAAGGTAAAAGAAAAATCATTCAAACCTACAACGACCAATGTGATTTTGTATTAAAAGATGCTGCCGCATTAGATAAACAAGGTTTATTTGACGAAGCTATTGCTAAATTAATGATGATCCCCGATGTTTGTAAGGAGTGTTATTTTAAGTGTTCTGATCAAATTGAAATTGTTTATCAGCACAAAGTTGACAAGGAATGCCTTGTTAAAATTAGAGAAGCAAAAGCGAAATGGGCTTCTACTCAAAATAGAGAAGGTGCGGAAGCTGTTGCCGATATTCTTTCCAACATTAGTCCATTTTCGGTTTGTGAGCCTGATGTAAGTAATATTATGAAATCCATCACTGCGAAATTAAAAGCGGACGAGCAACAGGCCTATAACTTGAAAATAAAAAAATATAATGACGCTATTTTGATGAAGAAGCAAATATTTGAAAATAATCAAAAAAATCAGGACAGAAAATTCGAATTGGAAAAGTTAAAAACAACTAGCGTAATTCAATTACAGAAGAGCGAACAAAAAATGAATTATGAAGCAGATAAGGCAGATAGAGAAGCTACTGGCGTAAAAGGAATTATTGTTGCTTTTAAAAGAACATTAATGGCAAATGAGGTTTCAAAACAAATGTCAAGTATTAGATCGAAAATAAACTATGCATCTTTAAAATTATAATTTTATGGGAATATTTAATAGCAGCAAAGAGGGAGGAATGATGGATATGATTCGTTGCGACGAAGCTGAATATTTAATTTGGAAATGGCGTCCTTTAGGAAATGAAGCTAACAGTACTAAAAAGGAAAACGCTATTCGTTATGGTAGTAGTTTGCGTGTAAAAGATGGAGAGGTTGCTGTTTTTGTTTACAGTCAAAAAGACGGCCCCTCACAAGATTATATTATTGGACCATATGATGAAACAATAAAAACTGCGAATTTTCCAGTACTATCAAGTATTGTAGGTTTAGCCTATGCGGGAGGAACACCTTTTCAAGCCGAAGTATACTTTATAAACCTTGCAGGCAATATTCAAATTAAATTTGGCATTCCCTTTTTTGATGTATTTGACCCTAGATTTTTAGATTTTGGAGTGCCAATGGCGGTAAGGGGCTCTATTACTTTTAACATTACCGATTACCAGGCTTTTATTAAATTAAATAGATTAATCAATTTTGAATTAGATACGTTTAAGCAACAAATAAAGGATGGGGTAACAAAGTATGTTAAAGGCGTTGTTAGTAATGTGCCTTCAGAACTTCAATTGCCTGTTGTCCAGATTGAAAGAAAAATATTAGAAATTAATGATTGGGTAAATCAAAGAATTAAACCATCTATTGAAGGAGATTTTGGGGTGAATATAAAGCGATTAGATATTTCTGATATTGAAATTGATAAAGAATCTACTTCTTATAATAAATTAAGAGAACTTACAGCTAACATAACAGAAGCTTATACTAAAACACAGGCAAATGTAAATGTTTCAACTTTAGAAGCACAGTCTGCTGTAAATATCAAAAATATGGAAGACATGCAAGCTATAAACGCTGGCAATATGGAAGATTCATTGCGAATTCAAAGAGAAGAATTGCAAAGAGCACAGCAATTACAAACAGAAACGAATTTCTTTGATACACATAAATTGAACATTCAAACGGATGCTCAAAAAACCATACTTACTTCTGCAGCCGATAGCTTAGGAGCAATGGGCAATATGAATTTAGGCGGTGGAGGAGGCGGTGGGATGAATCCTGCAGGTATGATGACTGGCATGATGATGGGTGGGGCCATGGGTGGTCAGATGGCTAATATGATGAATAATATGGGAAATAATATGCAACAAAATATGCAGGGTACTGGTGCTCCAGCTCAAGGTCCTCAACCAGGAGGCCCACCACCACCACCTCAAAGTGCATTTCATATTTCAATAAATGGGCAACAAGCTGGACCTTATAACATGCAACAATTGCAACAATTAGTCATGAACGGACAATTATCGCCCGCAACTTTTGTTTGGAAGCAAGGAATGGCGGAATGGTCTGAGGCAAATAAATTGATTGAATTACAAAATTTATTTAACGCCGCACCACCACCACCACCTCCTGTAATATAGAAGGGAAAAATATGACCACCACAAGTGAAAGTTTTAATAAGTGTATTACTGAAGGGTATTCATTTAAGGGTTTGGATACGCTCATTGGCGTAGCTGTACTTAATGAGAAACCAGCAAGCGACACTATAATTAATTTATCACTTAAAATGTTAAATAGACATGGATTAATTGCTGGCGCTACAGGAACCGGGAAAACCAAAACACTTCAATTGGTAGCTGAGCAACTTTCCAGAAATGGTATCCCAACTGTATTAATGGATTTAAAAGGGGACCTTGGTGGCTTAGCTGTTCCTGGTGAAAAAAATGAAATAGTGGAAGCGCGAAAAAAATTATTCAATGGCGCTTATGAATACGAAAACGAAGGGTTCCCGGTAAATATTTTATCTATTGGTGAAGAGGAAGGGATTTCCATTAAGGGTACGATACAAGAATTCGGACCTGTTTTGCTTTCTAAAATTTTGGGATTAAACAGTGTGCAATCAGGCATCATAAGTATTGCATTTAAGTATTGCGAAGACAAAAATTTACACTTAAACACGATTGCGGACTTAAAATATTTTTTAAATAAAATTTGTGACGAAAATAAAGATATACAGGATAATTATGGAAATATTGCCGGCACCTCGGTTACAACTATATTAAGAAATATAGCCGAATTGGAGCAACAAGGCGGTAATTATTTCATTGGCGCCCCAAGTTTAAATATAAAAGATTTGCTTTTAAAGGATGAAAAAGAAAGAGGATATATTTCTATTATAAGATTGACTCAGTTACAAGACAAGCCCGCACTTTTTTCCACGTTTATCATATACCTATTATCTAAATTGTATTCAAGTTTACCAGAAGTGGGAGACCAAGAAAAACCTAATTTGGTCATGTTTATTGATGAAGCACACTTACTGTTTAACAATTCGAATAAAATCATTCAGGATAAAATTGAATCTGTAATTAAACTAATTCGTTCAAAGGGCGTAGGTATTATATTTTGTACACAAACGCCAACCGATATCTCAGAGAATGTACTTGGGCAGCTTGGATTAAAAATTCAACATGCATTGCGGGCTTTTACTGCTAAAGATAGAAAAGCAATTAAAATGATGGCAGAAAATTTCCCCGAAACGATTTATTATAATGTTGAAGAGGAATTAACCACATTAGGGATAGGCCAGGCTTTTATAACGGGGTTAAAAGAAGACGGGACCCCCACTCCCCTTGTAAAAGTAATTTTGGCTCCGCCAGTTTCCAGGATGGCTATTTTAACTTCGTCCGAACTTTCTAACTGTATACAAGCCTCACCGCTAATAAAAAAATATACTACGAATAAGAAATTCAACACTACTCCTTCACCTGAATTAGAACAATTTTATAATAAAATTCAGCTTTTAAAACAAAAACAAGAGCAACAAGAAGCAGCTGCAAGAATTCAACAAAAGCAAGTAGCAAAAAAAACAAAAAAACCAGTTTTACCTCGCAGGCAGTCGTTAAACACCATGATGTTTAACACAATGATGCCATTAGCGGGCATGTTTTCAAATAATATGCCAGGAAATACGCCAGTGCAGCAATCTCAATCTACCCAATATTATTATACTAAGGAAGGCATGAAAAAGGGCCCATTTAATGAATTTGAAATTTCTAATTATATTATAAATGGTGAAATTAATAGATATACTTATTTATGGAAAACTGGTATGTCTGATTGGTTATTGGTATCTAATTT
>CANHAE010000118.1 GCA_947458915.1 Bacteroidota bacterium | reverse complement strand
GTGACGAAAATGAGGGTAGTTTACAATTATTTTACTGACTATAGTATCGGCGATTAGTTGGTTGGTTGTACTTAATTTTTTCCTTAAATTTTTAAGTGTGAACGCACCAATGGCAGAAAAAAACACATTATTATCGGGTTGATAATTATGGGGGGGAGCCGCTATCCCGCGATAACTATAGAACATTCCAGGATAAAAATCTTTCTTCTGTATAATTTGCTCATTCCTAATTTCAATAATTAAAGAATCAATTAAGTTATCATACAATTTAATTTGCGCTTTCGAACTTAAGGCGCTAGTAATAAATAATAGTAATAAGAATAAGGTTCTATTCATTCAGTGAATATTATAGATGCTGTTAAAGTTTCGGAAGTTGCCATGTATAGTAAAGCCATTTCAAAAACAACCTTGGCTTTTCCATATCTATGATTAAATCCTTTCTTGTTTTATTTGCAAAGTTGATTTTAATGCCCTCTTTTTTCTCCAAAGCTATCCACTCATCAATGGCAACAAGGCTTCTGGCATTGATACTGTTCATAATAATGTTAAACCTTTTATTTCTTTTTAAAGGATTGGGTAATGACATTATTTTATGATTCTGTTCTTTTACTCTTTGAATGAATCTGGTTCTTAATGCTGCGAAATTGGTGCAGGTATTTGGTAGGGTATAAATATGGTCTCTAGTGTCCTTGTATACATCAAATAGGTCATTCCCTAATTGATAAAGGCTTCCTATATAAAAAAGAGTATCTAACATTTGTTCATCAGCCACTTCATCGAGACACTGATGATAAATAATTACAGATACTGCGCCCTTGGTATATGTAATGCGTTCAATTTCGGATTGTTGTATATGTGAATTTAACTGTTTTTCCGTTTCAACTTGAATGTCTAATACGTTTTTAGATGCAGCTAAATAAGCTGCTTTATTTGGCACCTGCTGCAAAAGAAAGCCTTGAACTTCTTTTGTCACTTTTTCGGAAAACAAAGTGGCATTATAACTTTCTGGATCAAAAGTAAGCGAAGTAATTTTATCAATCGATAGTTTATCTACATCAAACAAATCATCGCCAACAGGGGTAAGGATCCCAAATAAGGTAGCCCTTTTTCTTTCACTATCGTTTAGCTTCATGCCATATAGCGCTTTATAACTACTACATAAAATAGCAGGTATAAAAACTCCATAATATTTTTCAATTTTGAATTTTTGTTCAGCAGTAAAGCTTCCCCCAAATTTGTTTTCAAGTATTTCAATAAATGGTAGTAAGAACGAATGCTTGTATTTATTTTGCACACGTATTGCTTTCATTACTTGTACAAAGCTCATTACATAGTCCATTACATTCATTATACTAATATTAAGTATACTTTACAACTACAATGACTTTAGCAAATCATTTGCTGATCGAACGTAGTCGGCATTTTTCTCTGCTTCTGCAATTTTCGCACAAGTTTCAGCACTAGCTTTAGCGCCTTTCTTATCGCCTAATTCTTTTTGAACTTTAGCTTTTAATAAATATAACCAATAAGCTTTTCCGTTTCCTGCAATTGCTTTATCAACATATACCAATGCTTTATCATAATCCTTGTCTATATCGTAGAAGAAATTAGCAGCTGTTTGGTAAACATTCGAGTTTACATTTGTTCCTTTTGTTGCTTCTTCTATTTGCTTACGAACCGTAGGCTTAATGTCGGTAGTTACAGGAACAGTAACAAGTGTTGTTCCCCATTTCAATGAAATTTCAGCACTTGTTGCAGTGATATTATCCACTCCAATAGTAAATGTTTCGGTGCTATTATTAGTTGTTTGTGGAGCCACGTTTACACGCACTACATCATCAGCTGTTTTATAATCTGAACTGCCCCAGCTTTTCACATTGGTATTAAATATAATGGTCCATTCTTTCTCACCAGGAATTGTAAATAGTGCGTATGCACCTGCTGCAATTTCTTTTCCACCAATAGTTACAGCGTCCGAAAAAGTAACTTTTGTTGCGCTATTCGCACCTGTTCTCCAAATTTCACCAACCGGTGCTAATAAACTACCTGTTCCAAAAACTGCTCTTCCTTTTAAACTAGGCCTAGCATAAGTAATTTCAACTTTCCCCAATCCAAACTCTTGACTAATTGTTTGTGAAGGACTAGCGGCGGGCATCTTTATTTGTGCATTTGCACTAAGGCCTAAAATTGTTACTAAAGCAAAGAATATTTTTTTCATGGTATTATGTTTTTTAAGAATAACAAACCTAGCGTATTTTGGTTTAATCTTACTGTTAATTATTTAATTAATAGGTCTAAATTTTTTTAAATGCTGGGTGGAAACGGTCTAAAGTGTCCCTAAGGTATTCTCTATTAATATGGGTGTATATTTCAGTGGTGGTGATACTCTCGTGACCAAGCATTTCCTGAACTGCTCTTAGGTCGGCACCGCCCTCTACTAAGTGGGTCGCAAAGGAATGCCTAAAACTATGTGGGGAGATAGTTTTATTAATGCCCGTTTTTCGAATTAAATCCTTAATAATATAAAATATCATTACCCTACTAAGTCCCTTGCCTCTATTGTTTAAAAACAGGGTATCGTCGCAGTCTTTAGCGGGAATTTGATGCACTCTAATAGTATCCTTGTAAAGCTTAATATATTTAATGGCATCCGACCCAATTGGCACTAATCTTTCCTTATCGCCTTTGCCAATTACTCTTATAAACCCAACGTCTAAATACAGGCAGGAGATTTTCAAATTAATAAGCTCGGTAACACGTAGTCCTGAACTATACATTGTTTCCAAAATAGCTTTATTACGCCCGCCTTCAGGCTTGCTTAAGTCTAGTTGCCCAATAACTTGTTCAATTTCTTCAAAACTTAAAACGTCGGGTAATTTACGGCTGGTTTTGGGAGAAGGGAGCAAAGCGGTAGGGTTCACGCTACATATTTGTTCCAACATACAGTATTTAAAAAAGGCCTTTATGCCTGAAATTATCCTTGCTTGTGAGGTAGCTGCCATATCCATTTCCCCTATACATTGCATGAATGACTGCAGTTGTTGAAGGGTCACGTCGGAAGGGCTAATATCCCCTTCGTTGCTTTGCAGGTAATTGGCGAGTTTATCAATATCTCTTAAATAGGCTTCCACAGAATGGCTACTTAACGACTTTTCAAGTTGTAAGAATGCTTTAAATCCCTTTTTATAGCTAGCCCAACTCATTTGTTTGGATAAAAGATTTGATGGTTATGTTATAATGATTTTATTTCGCTGCAGATTATAAAATAATATGCAAGTAAATTTAAGGTCATTTAAGCAGAAAGTTAGACACAACGGAAAACAATTAAAATCTTTCTTAACAAAAATAGAAAAGAAAGCTCCAAGAGGCTTGGATCAGTTAACTCAAAAATTAAATACTGAAGTTTGGAGCGAAGTGGATTGTTTATCATGCGCCAATTGTTGCAAATCAATGAGCCCTACTTTTACAAAAACGGATATCAAAAGGATATCGGCGCATTTGCAAATGACACCGGCTGTATTTTCTGAAACCTATTTAGAATACGATAAGAAGGATAAGGATTGGGTGAATATTTCTAAGCCTTGCCAGTTCTTGAATTTAAAATCAAATAAGTGTAGTATATATGAAGTACGTCCAGCTGATTGTGCTGGCTTCCCTCATTTAACCAAAAGAAAAATGACCGAGTACATTCATGTACACAAACAAAATATTGATTATTGTCCTGCTACTTATAAAATGGTAGAGAAGATGAAAGTATTGCTAGGCTAGTCGATAGGTAAACTGCTTAAAAGTATACGTCTTCAAAAAACGTTAATTCCCATTCTTTTTCTTGATTTAAGAATATAGCAATTACATCAAATTGTAAATATTTCCATTTAGGGTACTTATATTGAAACATTGCCGCAGCATTTTTCAAATACTGCATCTTAATTTTGTCAATACTTTTTTCGGGAAAACCAAAGTTAATAGTGCTTCTAGTTTTAACTTCCACAATATGAAGTAATCCTTCCTTTGCTGCAATAATGTC
>CANHAE010000117.1 GCA_947458915.1 Bacteroidota bacterium | reverse complement strand
TAATGCCAATTTAAAATTAACAGTTAGTAACCCAACTTCTGGCAGTTCCTATTTTTGGTATGATAACAGTGATTTTAAAAATATAATAGCCGTTGGCTCATCAACAACCGCAAGTACTCAGCAGAACAAGGTATACTTAAGTAAAGGTTATCAAGGATTAGTTGGCCCAGTTTCAAATACTAGCTTATCAAGCACTGGGGGGTATAATAACTTTTCTGGCAATAATATGAAGATAAAAACAAAAATTCCTTTGACTATCAACACTGTTAAATTGTATACAGGAAACGCAGGAAAAATTGTATTTGAACTTATGTATATGGCTACTGATACTACTTATTACCCAAGCTTATCTCAATTTGTAACAATAAACGCGCCAGCAAGCAGTCCCTCACCAACACCACCAACTGGAACAACATCCACACCATTTGTTCAAAATGATACTGGTAGGATTTATGATTTAAATTTCAAACTTAATGTTGCTGGAGACTACCGAATAGTGGCGAGATGTGACGAGAGTGCGACATTATTCAGAAACGACAATGTCACTTCTAACCCTTACCCAATTGGTGATGCTCAAGTTTTCACGTTTACCGGGAATAGTGTAACTGGCACCACATATCAAAATTATTACTACTTCTTTTACAACACCCAAATAAGTACAAACGATTGTTACAGCAAGGCTTCGGAAATAAATGTAAAAACAGCCGAAAAGCCTAGCTTTGCTTTAGTTGGCGATAGCTTAGTGGCAACAATGGCTAGCAACTACCAATGGTACATGGATGATGTGGCAATTGGGGGCGCTATTAATAAAAGCTACAAGCCAACAAAAAATGCTTACTATAAGGTAGCAACTTTAATTGGCGATTGTGAAAAGGTATCAGATCAGAAATTAATTATAGTCACCGATATCGCGACTGCTTCAACAACTGAAATTCGATTAAAAATAATTTCTGACGATTATGTCGAGAATGTAATTAAGGGAAATTCTTTTTACATTCAGTTTAGCAATATCCAAACTCAAGGAATTTCTCTAGAAATTTTAAATTCAAATGGAAATTCCCTTTTTGTAAAAGAAAATTTAAATAACCAAAATACCCCACAACGTGTATTAATACCCAGCTTAAGTACCGGCGTTTATTTTATTAAAATTTATGCAAATAAGAAGGTGTATGTACAAAGGGTATTGATTACTAATAACTAAAAATACAATTATGGCATTAGAATGGGTAGAAGGCGTTATCACCAAAATAGAAGATGAAACACCAAATACAAAAAAGTTTTTTTTCGAAATACCGAGCATGGATAAATTTGATTTTATCCCAGGACAATTCGTAACGCTTGACTTACCAATTCATGAACAAAAAAATAAACGATGGAGAAGTTATTCTATTTCGTCCGCTCCTAATAACACAAATACTTTCGAATTGGTAATTGTACATTTAGATGGCGGACTTGGAACCACTTACCTATTTAACGAAGTAAAAGTTGGCACTAAAATTACATTGAGAGGACCGCAAGGTGTTTTTGTGCTGCCTAAAAATTTCGATAATGACGTTTATTTTATTTGCACGGGCACAGGAATCGCACCCTTTAGGTCAATGATAACATACATCCACGATCATAAAATCGCACACAATAATATTCATTTAATTTTTGGTTGTAGAAAATTTGAAGATGGCTTATATATTAACGAATTAACAGCATTAGAAGCAAAAGAACCTGGTTTCCACTTCCACCCTTGCTATTCAAGAGAAACCGAAGTGCCAGCAGGCGCTCACAAAGGTTATGTTCACCCAGTTTATCAAGAATTATTAAAAGAAAATAAGGAAACTGCTCATGTTTGGTTATGTGGTTGGAAAGCAATGATTGACGATGCACGCAAAAACATGACCGACTTAGGACTAGACAAGAAACAAGTTCACTTCGAATCTTTCGGATAAAGAGCTTATGATTTTTACGAGTTTCCACTAACAAAGAAGGTCCCGATGCATCGGGACCTTCTTTGTGCTATTTAAAAATTTGTTTAGTTAATATGTGCTAATACTAATTCTTTAACTTTGTTTAATGCGATACGCTCCTGTAACATGCTGTCACGGTAACGAATAGTCACAGTGCCGTCCTCTTTCGTCTGATGGTCAATAGTAACGCAAAAAGGTGTTCCAATTGCATCTTGTCGGCGGTATCTTTTACCAATAGCATCTTTTTCTTCATAAAAGCAATGGAATGATTTCTTACAATCCTCCATTAATTCTTTTGCTAATTCCGGCAAACCGTCCTTTTTGGTTAAAGGTAAAATAGCTAATTTATTAGGAGCAATTTTAGCAGGCAAATGAAGCACAACTCTTAAATCGGTCGTGCCGTCTTCTTTATTAATTGTTTCCTCCTCGTAGGAATTAGCTAATATTAATAAAAACATTCTATCTAATCCAATAGATGTTTCAATTACATAAGGCACGTAATGTTGATTGATTTCCGTGTCAAAATACTGTAACTTCTTTTTGCTGAATTCTTGATGACGTGTTAAATCAAAGTCAGTCCTAGAATGTATACCCTCCACTTCCTTAAAACCAAATGGGAATTCATATTCAATATCAACAGCAGCATCCGCATAATGCGCTAATTTAATATGGTCATGAAAACGGTATTTAGCTGCGTCAATTCCCAAACTTAAATGCCATTTCATTCTTTCTTCTTTCCAATGCGCATACCACTCTTTTTGAGTGCCGGGTTTAATAAAAAATTGCATCTCCATTTGCTCAAACTCACGCATCCTGAAAATAAACTGACGGGCAACAATTTCGTTCCTAAAGGCTTTCCCTGTTTGTGCAATTCCAAAAGGGATTTTCATCCTTGCAGATTTTTGCACATTCAAGAAATTCACAAAAATTCCTTGTGCTGTTTCCGGCCTCAAGTAAATGGTATTTGCATCCTCCGCAACGGAGCCTAATTCAGTAGAAAACATTAAATTAAATTGACGTATTTCAGTCCAGTTGCCTGTACCACTAACGCTACAAAAAATTTTATTGTCTTCAATTATTTTTTTCAACCCAGTAAAATCATCATTGGCTAACAAGGCCTCCATTGATGCAATCAACTTGTCGGCTGCTTCTTTATCCCCTGCTTCAACTAATTTGTCGGCATGGCCTTCTATTAAATGGTCAACTCGGTACCTTTTTTTACTATCCTTATTGTCAATTAATGGATCGCTAAAACTATCCACGTGTCCACTCGCTTTCCAAGTTGTTGGATGCATAAATATGGCAGCGTCAATACCCACTATATTTTCATTCAGCTGGGTCATGCTATTCCACCAATAATCACGAATATTCTTTTTTAATTGTGACCCATAAGGGCCGTAATCATACACCGCACTTAATCCATCGTAGATTTCGCTACTTGGAAATACAAATCCATATTCTTTGGCATGGGAAATAATCGCCGGTAATGTATTGTCTGAAGTTGTCTTACTCATAGGCTACAAATATACTGAGAGAAAGGATTATCGGTGCAATTTTTCATTGTTTTGATGCCTAGTGGCGTCCCTATTGGTTTTCTTCTGTATATTTTTCTCTAAAGCGGTCGCCAAATCCACCCCTGTTTGATTGGCTAAACAAATAAGTACAAATAGTACATCGGCCATCTCGTCGGCCAACAACAATTCATCCTCCTTGTTTTTAAAGGACTGATCCCCAAACTTGCGCACCATTACCCTGGACAACTCCCCCACTTCCTCCATTAATATGCCCAAATTAGTGAGCTCGCTAAAATACTTTACACCCACTGTTTTTATCCAATGGTCAACTTGTTCCTGGGCTTGCTGAATGGTTTTTGAATTTGACATAGTCTTAATGGTTACAGTATGGCTGTATTAATTTAAATGAATTATTCTTTATTTTTCGAGTCAACAATTATAGTAACGGGGCCGTCATTCACTAATCCCACTTGCATGTCTGCCCCAAATTTCCCAGTTCTAACAGGCTTCCCTAAATCCTGACTCAGTTGTTGGATAAATGACTCATACAAGGGTATTGCCAGTTCGGGCTTAGCCGCTGCAATATAGGAGGGCCTATTGCCTTTTTT
>CANHAE010000116.1 GCA_947458915.1 Bacteroidota bacterium | reverse complement strand
TTAAACGTGACACATCGCATTATAGAGTTTTGGATATGCGTTATGGTATACAAAACGCATTTAACGGCGGCGCACTTATTGCATACCACCATAAAACAGTTGGTGGCTACAATGCCGCTAAACTTAGCATTTACCAGGACCTTATCGAAAACCAATGGTATAAGTTCCCTAATTGTTTACCTACTTTAAACATGATGAACACCAAGTATGTTATTACAGGTAATATGGCGACGGATACCATTCCTAACCCGGATGCTTTAGGTAATGCTTGGTTTGTAAAATCACTTCAATTTGAAAAAGGACCTGCGGAAGTCATGAAGCAATTAGACAATTTTGATCCAAAAAGCACAGCCGTTATTGAAGAAAAGGATAAGATTGATGCTTTATCAAATTTGCAATACGATAGTTTAGCTTCCATTGTGCTGGTATCTAATTACAATGATGAAGTAAATTATCAATCAAAAAGTAATATGCAGCAATTTGCTGTATTTAGTGAAGTATATTATAACCTAGGGTGGAAAGCATACATTGATGGCATTGAAGCACCAATTGTTAAAACAAATTACGTATTAAGAGGGCTAGTTGTACCCGCCGGACAACATGCTATTAAATTTGAGTTCAAACCAACTTCAATTAAAAGTTCAGTAATTGCTGCTGGTATAGCTAGTAGTATTGTTTGGTTGTTACTTGCTGTAATTGCGTTTTTAGGATTCAAAAAAATACGCAATAATAAATAGCGGTAATCAGTAAGTAAATGAAAAAAATAGCCCTTATAATAATTACTTATAACCGACCAGCAGACATGCTGGCCTTGGCTAAAAATATATCATTACTTAATGGCGTAACCGATTTATTGGAAGAAGTGATTATAGTGAATAATAAATCCACCGAGTCCTATGCGCAATTAGTTGAATTTATTGCAGCTAGCCCTGAAATACCCTTTAAATATATTGAAGCACCCGAGAACCTAGGTGTATCAAGAGGGCGCAATTTTGCTATTCAGCAATCCAAAGCCCCCCTATTCGTTTTAATTGATGACGATGCTGAATTTAAGGACATGGATGTATTAAGTCGCATTCAACAAGCTTTAGTACTTAACCCTACCGCTGGCGTAATTGCTATGAAAGTTTTGTATTACCAAAATGGCAGTATTCAACAAACAGCATTCCCACACAAAGCATTCGAAGAGAGAAAAACACAAAGCGGGTTTGATACTTATTATTTCGCGGGTTGTGGCAATATCATCCTTAGGGAGGCTTTTGAAAAAGCAGGCACCTTTCCTACTGACTTTTTTTATGGCATGGAAGAATATGATTTAAGCTACCGGATTTTAGATGCAGGTTATACCATACGATACACATCGGATATTGTACTATTGCATAAAGAATCTCCCGAGGGCCGCCAGCCAAAATCGGAAAAGTTAAAAGGCATGTGGGTGAATAAAACTAAAGTGGCTTGGAGGTATTTGCCCATTATATACTTCTTTACTACAGCTATAATGTGGTCGGTATTCTTCCTAATAAAATCCAAGTTCGACCTATTGGGTTTTGTGAAAGGCTGGGCTATGGTTATTGGTATTCCATTTAATGAAACCAGAAAGCCAGTGAATGCTAGCACATTAAATTATTTAAAACAAACTGAAGCTAGGTTAGCCTATTAGTTTTTTCTAAAGGCATACAGCATCCCGCTATTATGTTTTTCATTTGGCATATGAAAATACTGAAAGCCACTATATAGTAAAACAGATGTAAGTTGTTCAATCCCTTTTTCATGCCATTCTAGTAAAATGCAATCTACTTGATCAAGGTATTTAGTATTTTTTATTGAGTCAAAAATTGCATATTCTTCCCCTTCGCAATCAATTTTAAGTAGTATTCTGTTATTGGGATGAAGCGTAGTAACCTTATTTAATAACTCAATTATTGAAATCAAATGGACTTCAATTTTTTTATTGGCAACTTTTCCATAATTATCAATAGATTCTATTGTCGACGCAGATAGCAGTCCGATATCAAAAAGTGAAATACTTTTCTTACAACTAGTGTCACTCACACCTTGATTGAATGGTCTAATTTTCGCCGATAATATTGGATTTAAAGAGATATTAAATAATGATTCTTTAAAGGTGTCTGGAAATGGTTCATAACCATAAACATACTCCACAGCCTTCATGTTAGCAAAATTAAGTGACGCCACACCAACATTCATACCAATGTCAATCACGACTAATTTGTCGGCGGATAGTGCTACTTCGTAAATTCTTTGAATAAAAACTTCATATACGACAGCCATATTCGAAAGCGAAGCAACTTTAAATCGAATTCCATTAACTGTTACTAAAAAATAATTTTCATAAGATTCATTAACTTTAGCCAAGTCACTATTTAATATTGCAAAAAGTTGATTAATGGAGAAATTGAAGTTTGGCAATAAATTAATAGCAACCTTGTTACTTGTATTTATAAAATTAACAAAGTTACCTTCTAATGTAATTAAGGAAAGATTGCTTAATGCAATATTGTAAAAAGAGAGCGTATAAGCAAGTTTTACCGATCGAAACCTTATTAGAGTATAAACAAATAAGATAATTTTTAGTAGTTGTCTTGTAATTTTCATTTTTTGCCCATTTTGTTTCTAAGGAAGTCAATAATTCCAACTATTGTAGATATATATATTTTAAATAACTGTGGGTGATAAATAAAATTATTTTTCAAAATTGTCATTCCTCTTACTATTTCGAAACGTGCGTTTTTTGAAATATTTTTTGCTTTAAAAATTAAATACAGCCCATTTCTAACAATATAGTATACCCTAATTGGAGAATGAATTATTCTATTGGTAACCTTAAAAGTTTTAAATGATCTGCCTGGCACCCTATCCCCTATTTGATGATTCAATATAATATTTGTAAACTGAATAACTTTATAACCGGCATTGTTAACCCTATATGAAAATTCTAAATCAACAAAGTCTATAAATAAGTCTTCGTTATAGTCGCCTATTTTAAGGAAATGAGCTAAGTTTAATATTGACCCAGAGGTAATTAAACTTAGGGCTTCTACTGGCTGAGCTTTTATTGCAGTGAATTGAGGTTGAAAATTAATCCCAAATTGACCTACATTATTAATCGAACAATTTTCAATTTCGTTTAAATACTTATCAAAAATACCTGGAGGAAAGCTCGAATCCTGGTCCATAGTTAATAAAAAATTATACCCCTCTTCGATTGCTTTATGGGCGGCAGTATTTAGCCTTTTTGAAATACCTTCATTAGAACCGTAATATAAATATTCAACATGCGCCCCTATTTGTTTAGATAAAAGTTCCCATTCCCCATGCTGTTGTTCGGAATTATCTAGGATATATAATTTCTTTAATCCAGCAGAATAGCTCAGGATATTCTCAAGTGTTTTTTGTGATGCTGGATTGTATAAAATAACTACCCCAGCTAATTTGTTTGATATTGAGCCGTTCATGATAGCGAAAGTAACATAAATGGTAAAAAAATACTAATTTCATCCGCATAAACACTGCTTTATAATCATGACGAGCCCTTTTATCTCCATTTGCATTCCAGCTTATAAACGAGTCAACTATTTAAAAAGGCTTCTTAATTCCATCCAAATACAGTCATTTACAAACTTCGAAGTCATCATTTCCGACGACAGTGATGATAATTCCGTTGAAGCACTTATACAGGAGTTTAACCAAAAATTCACTATTTGTTATTTCAAAAATGAAAAGCCATTAGGTACCCCTGCAAACTGGAATCATGCTATTTCGAAGGCAAGAGGTGAATGGATAAAGTTAATGCATGACGACGATTGGTTTGCCGAGGCTGACAGCCTTGAGCAATTCGCAAACCTCACAAACACAAATAGTAAATTTATTATATCCGCTTATGCAAATAGCGACGAAGAGAAGAAGAAAAAAGAGGTAGTACTATTCCCTACAAAATCAAAAAACGGTATACTTGAAAATCCATTATTGCTATTAGCTAAAAATATAATAGGACCACCTAGTGTAACCCTATTCCATAGCAGCATTAAAGAAAAATATGACGAAAGGTTAAAATGGAGAGTGGACATGGAATACTATATTAGGATTATAGCACAAGAGAACAATTTTGCAGTCATTAATAAACCCCTTATAAATGTTGGTATTAGCGAGAGCCAAGTAACCAATAGTTGTTTAAATATTCCTGCC
>CANHAE010000115.1 GCA_947458915.1 Bacteroidota bacterium | reverse complement strand
ATAAATTGCCTTACAGCCTAAATTTTTTGCCAAAGCAATATCACTCCAGCGATCGCCAATTACATAAGAATCATGTATATCAAAATGAACATTATTAATTATATGGTTTAATAACTCAGTACCAGGTTTACGAGTGGGCAAATTATCCTCAGCGAACGTATTATCAATTAATATTTCATCGAAAACAAAGCCTTCACCTGCCAAAGTACGCAACATTAATTGTTGATAAGGCACGAAGTTGTCCATGGGATAACTTGCCGTACCTAAGCCATCCTGGTTTGTTATCATGACTTTATAGTAACCAAATTCAGCGGCGATTTTTTGCAAATTACTAATTACACCTGGCACAAAACTGGTCTTAGCAATATCATCCACCTGAAAATCAGTAGGTGGTTCTTCCAAAATAACACCATCTCTGTCAATAAATAATATAGGTTGCATAATAGAAATATTTTAATTTTATTTTTTCTTTAAAAGCTTTTGCACTTGCGCTAAAGTCACACTAGGCGCTTTATTTGACCAACTATTTCTAATATAACTTAATACAGCAGCAATTTCGGTTGATGTTAAAGCTGGATTAGCTGGCATGGCATTACTATAATAATAACCATCTAATGCTACTCTTTCATTATAGCCATACCTAATTATTTTTACTAATCTGGCAATATCACTACCTACCACATTAGTAGCCCCATCTAGAGGTGCGTTTAAATTTGGCACACCGCCACCGTCAGCTTGGTGACAAACCAAACATTTTGTTTTATATACTTTTTCGCCAATTATTCCATTTTGCGCTTGAGCAAAATAAACACCTACGAGCAATAATAAACACATAAATAACTTCTTACGCATACTCTAAAACTATTTATTAAAAGTTATTTTAAAAATTGCACCCTTGCTGTCATCACTCACATACAAAGCACCGTCAGCACTTTCGGCTAAACCACAAGGTCTCGCTTTTGCATTTCTTGGATTGACAACTTTAGTATCAGCAGGGAGTCCTGAAAACCCATTTGCAAAAATTTCCCAATCACCTGAAGGTTTGCCACCTTTAAAAGGGATGAAAGCAACAAAATAACCTTCTTGCGGAAGTGGCGCCCTGTTCCATGAGCCATGAAATGCTATAAATGCGCCGTCCTTGTATTTAGCAGGAAATTGATCCCCTTTATAAAACAACAATGACATTGGCGCCATATGCGCTGGAAAAGCAACAATAGGGTCTAGTACATTATTTCCTCCTTCTTTTTTACCATCACCACCATATTCTGGAGAAATTATTTTTTTCTTTTGCATTGGGTCATAATAAATATAAGGCCAACCGCAATCATCGCCTTCTTTCACTTCATACATTGTTTCTCCAGGTAATTCAGCATTTTGTTCATTTGTATAAAGTGCAGGGAAGAAAGAATTTAGTTGGTCTCGACCATGTTGAGTTACAAATAAACTGTTTGATGTTGTATTCCAATCCAAACCAATTACATTTCTTAGACCAGTGGCGTAACGCTTACCATCAACATAAGTTTGATTTGTTTTTAAACCATCGAATTTCCATACACCTCCTGCAGAATCCAAAATTGGGCAAGGCATCATTCCCTTTGATCCAGGTGTTCTGTCTTTTTCCTGGCAAGCATTGGAATATGCCCCAATATTAACGTAAATATTCCCCTTTGGATCCAGGGTAATTGATTTAGAGGCATGTTGTCTTCGACTAAGTAATCCTTTAATAATTGTGTTGGGTGCACTCGCATTCAACACTTCATCCTTGGCGTCCAATTTATATTGATACACTGCATCATCAGAACTTGCATATAAATTATCTCCACGTACATAAATACCTGTGCCACCATAATTAGCCCATCCAGTAATATTATCAGCAACGCCATCCTTATCTTTATCTTCTAGGCGAATGATAGATTTACCATCTTTATTAGGGTAATTTAATTTGGCAAAAATTACCCCCGATTGCGTAATAGCAATATGCCTTGCTTGTCCAATATTTTCGGCAAATAAATGCGCTTTAAAACCAGCAGGTAATTTAAGGCCTGCATTTTCTTGTGCATGCACAACAGATAATCCTACTATGCAACCAAATACCATTAATAGTAGTTGTTTTTTCATTGTTATTTTTTAATACATTAAAATTATAAATTTAATTTAAGCTACTTCTTTGTTTTAAAAATTTGCGTCAATCCATTCCGCCATGGCATCTACTAATAAAGTGTTTTCTTGTTCATTACCTATTGTAATACGAATTGAATCGGCACAATTAGGTAAACTAGACCTATCTCTTACAATAATTCCTTTCGTACACAAATATTGGTAAAGTTTTGAAGCATTGGGGATTTTTACTAATAAGAAATTCGTATCTGATGGGTACACTTTTTCAACATGAGGCATGCTAGCTATCACTTCTGCCAAAGCAATACGCATGTCCACTAAATGTTGAATCATGTCATTCACTTGGCCAACCTCCTCCAAAGCTTTTAGCACTAATTCCTGTGCAACTAAACTAATATTATAGGGTGCTTTTACTTTATTTAAATACCCAACAATTGCTTCACTAGCAAAACACATTCCCACTCTTAATCCTGCTAATCCCCAAGCCTTACTTAAGGTTTGTAAAACGACTAAGTTGGGATAATCAATAAGGGACTGTACGAATGATTTCTGTTTTGAAAAATTTATATAAGCCTCATCCACAACAACAATCCCATTAAAATGGTTCAATATAGTTTCAATATCAATGCGGTCTAAAGAATTCCCTGTTGGATTGTTAGGTGAACATATCCAAATAATTTTGGTGTTAGGGTCCACCAACTGTTCAATATGGGCCACATTTAATTGGAAATCAGGTAACAAAGGAGCCGATTTTATTTCAATATTATTAATGTTTGCATTTACTTCATACATAGGATAAGTAGGAGGACAAATAATTATATTGTCTTTGCCTGGTTCACAAAATGCACGAAATAGTAAATCAATAATTTCATCACTTCCATTACCTAAGAATATTTGACTAGCAGGGATATTTTTAATAACAGCAAGTTTAGCTTTAATTTCTGTTTGATAAGGGTCTGGATACCTATTATACCATTTTGTCAATGGCGATCCCAAACTATTTTCATTTGCATCAAGCAACACGCTAGCTGCTCCACTATATTCGTCTTTGGCAGAAGAATAAGGTTTCAATTTTTCTATATTTGGGCGCACTATTTTTTTGATATCAAATTGCATAAATTACATTTTAGATGCTATCATATTTAACCTTACGGCTACTGCATTACTATGTGCCTGTAGGCTTTCCGCATTGGCCATTTCAATAACTGCTTGACCAATATTTGCCAAGCCCCTTTCGGTGAGTTGTTGGAAGGTGATTTTTTTAACAAAACTATCCATACTTACTCCACTGTAGGCTTTTGCATATCCATTGGTAGGCAAAGTGTGGTTTGTGCCACTAGCATAATCCCCTACCGACTCTGGAGAATAATTGCCAATAAATACCGAACCTGCATTACTGATTTTGTCGGCAAATTTTTCGGCATTTTCAACTGAAATAATTAAATGTTCTGGCGCATAATCATTTATTAATTCAATCGCTTCTTCCTGCTTTGCTATAATTATAGCTTTAGAATTTTCTAAAGCTTTTGTAGCGAATTCTTTTCGGGGAAGTTGTTCTAGTTGCAAGTTTAATTCAACTTGAATCCGCTCAACTAATTGCTCATTAGTTGCTATTAATAAAACCTGACTATCTACTCCATGTTCTGCCTGCGATAATAAATCAGCTGCAACAAAGGAAGGTTCGGCTGTATCGTCTGCCCAAACACATACTTCACTAGGTCCCGCAGGCATATCAATCGCTACACCAGCTTGTTGAATGAGTTGCTTTGCGGCAGTTACATACTGGTTCCCCGGTCCGAATATTTTATTCACCTTAGGTACACTTGCTGTTCCATAAGCCATTGCAGCAATTGCCTGAGCACCACCAATTGTATATATTTCATCTATTCCCACTAACCCTGCAGCATAAATAATCGCAGGATGAATTTCACCTTCCATATTAGGAGGCGTACATAAGACTATCTTATTACATCCCGCTAATTTTGCAGGTATGCCTAACATTAATACAGTCGAAAATAAAGGCGCGGTTCCCCCTGGGATATAAATGCCTACTTTATCAATTCCTATTGATTTTCTCCAACACCAAACACCCGAAGTAGT
>CANHAE010000114.1 GCA_947458915.1 Bacteroidota bacterium | reverse complement strand
TTATAAAATAGTTCATCCTGATTCATAAAAATATTTTTAAGTGTGGATTATATTTTTTTACCTGATTGTGCAACTTCATAAATAGCGTCAACTATATTTTGGTAAGCACCGCATCTGCAAATATTTGAGTCCATGTAATTTTTAATGGAAGCCTTAGTTTTTGCTTTTCCTTCACGGACACAAGTTACAGCAGACATAATTTGTCCAGGGGTACAATAGCCGCATTGAAAAGAATCGTTTTTCAAGAATGCTTCCTGCATTGGATGCAGCGCTTCACCATTGGCTAAACCTTCAATGGTAGTAACTGAAAATTTTTCGTTAGCAACGGCAAGCGATAGGCAGGAATTAATTCTTTTACCATTTACGTGTACTATACATGCCCCACATTGTCCCATTTCGCAACCTTTTTTCGTGCCCGTATAACCAATTTCTTCACGAAGTAAGTTTAGTAAGCTAGTTCTAGCGTCCACTTCAAGGTTAAATAACTTACCATTAATTGTTATCTGTAATTTTTCCTTTGGTACGGGAATCGGAATGACGCTTTCAGTAGCATATGCTTCCACTAAAATTGAAGGCATTAAATATAATGCCGCAATTGAAGCACTTTTTATTATGAAGCCTCTTCTGGTATCGGAAATGGCACATCGTTTCATAGCAAAGTATTTTGCTGTAAGTTAAGCAATTTGAAGAATCAGCTATCATAATTGCAATTTTGACCACTTTTTATTTAAAATTTTTACAACAATCTCGATGCTTTTTTGTTTTAATCGTAAACCGACATATGAAGGCAGAAATAGTGAAATTAAAAGAAAGCATTGAGGCATCAAGGTCTCAGCTATTAGCACATAAAGTGTATACTCAAATCCAGGATTTAAATAGCCTACAAAATTTTGCAGCATTCCATGTTTTTGCAGTTTGGGATTTTATGAGCTTATTAAAGTCCTTACAAATAGGATTAACCTCGGTGGCTATACCTTGGGTACCTGTGGGTACCGCGAATACAAGGTATTTGATTAATGAAATTGTTTTAGGAGAAGAGTCTGATGTGGACGAGGAAGGTGAAAGAATTAGTCATTTTGAATTATACCTTAAGGCAATGCACCAAATGGGAGCATCGACAAGCTTTATCGACGAATTGTTGGCTGATATCAAAGCTGGAAAAGATATAACTAAAGCGATTAAGGATTCCACACTGCCCAATGAAGTGAAACAATTTTTGGCATTCACTTTTGATATTGCCCAAAATGCTCCATTACATGTAAAAGCTGCAGTTTTTACTTTTGGAAGGGAAGATTTAATACCGGATATGTTCACGCAAATTTTAAATGATATTTACGCAGCACAACCACATAAGGTCTCTATTTTCAAATATTATATCGAAAGGCATATTGAAGTAGATGGCGGTCATCATAGTCATTTAGCATTAGAAATGGTTGCATCACTTTGTGGTGAGGATCAAACGAAATGGGAGGAAGCTACCACAGCATCTTTAAAAGCCCTAGAGGTACGTTATTTATTATGGAATGCAATACTTCACAATTAATAAATAGGGACAAGAAATTATGTCAAAAGAAGTTACTATTATATTTCCCAATCAGTTATTTAAAAATAACCCAGCAACTACAAAAGGCAGAAAAATATATTTAGTGGAAGAATGGTTTTATTTCACACAATATAATTTTCATAAGCAAAAATTAGTCTTGCACAGGGCTAGCATGAAGTTTTACGAAAACTGGCTAAAGCAAGAGGGCCTCGATGTCGACTATATTGAATGCGGTTCACCAGAACAGGATGCTAGTAAATTAATAGCTAAACTAGCAAAATTAAAAATTACCGATATACATATTGTTGATGTAATTGATAATTTGTTAATGAAAAAAATAAAGCAAGCTTGTAAGCAGTTTGAAATCGCCTTGCATGTTGCTGATAATCCAAATTTCATTAACACAATAATAGGAACCGCAGACTATTTCAATAAAAAGAACAAGTACTTTCAAACTGATTTTTACACATGGCAGAGAAAACAACGAAATGTTTTATTAGAAAGCGACGGCAAACCTACCGGCGGGAAGTGGACCTTTGATGCTGAAAACAGGGCAAAGTTCCCGAAGAAAGAAAAAGCACCAGTAATTGCTTTGCCTAAAGAAAACAAATACATTACAGAAGCCAAACAATATGTAACAAATAATTTTAACGAAAATTATGGCTTCATAAGCGAGGACTGTTTATTTGTAGTGACCTTTGATGATGCTGAAGCATGGCTTGATAATTTTTTACAAAATAGGTTTAAAAAATTTGGTATTTATGAAGATGCTATTGTAGTAAAGGAAGTAGTACTGCACCATTCCGTATTGTCACCTATGCTTAATATTGGGCTTTTGCAACCTATGCAAATAATTGAAAAAGCAATAGTGTATTCAACAAAAAATGATATTCCTTTAAATTCTTTGGAAGGGTTTATTAGGCAAATAATGGGATGGCGCGAATTTATACGATTGGTATATGAGCGTGAAGGAACTAAACAACGAACGACTAATTATTGGAAGTTTACAAGAAAAATCCCAAAAAGCTTTTGGACTGGAAAAACTGGTATTGCTCCAATTGATAGCACTATTAAAAAGATCCTTGAAACAGGATACTGCCATCATATAGAACGGTTAATGGTTTTAGGAAATTTTATGCTTTTATGTGAGTTTGATCCCGATGAAGTGCATAGGTGGTTTATGGAAATGTTTATTGATGCCTATGACTGGGTAATGGTCCCCAATGTTTATGGCATGACGCAGTTCGCTGACGGGGGATTAATGACAACTAAACCGTATATAAGTGGGAGTAATTATTTAATGAAAATGAGTGATTACGAAAAAGGGGATTGGCAAGCGACCTGGGATGGTTTGTTTTGGCGTTTTATGCATGAACACAGAAGTTTCTTTTTACAAAACCCCCGACTAGGAATGCTAGTGCACATGTTTGATAAAATGCCGAACGATAAACAACAAAACCATTTAAATAACGGACAACATTTTTTAGACGGTTTAGATACACAAAACATATAATGAAAACACAAGTAACACATACCGAATTAATGGAAATGGAGCAGCGCAAAAGGGCGCATTTAATTAACAGCGTTGGTGGATTTAAAAGTGTTTGCCTAATTGGCACAGTGGACAAAGGGGGGCAAACTAATTTAGCAATTTTTAGTTCAATAGTACATATTGGTGCAAACCCGCCACTAATAAGTTTTATAATGAGGCCCGATTCGGTGGAGCGTCATACTTTAGAAACCGGTTTTTATACTATAAACCATATTAATGAAAATATTTACAAACAGGCGCATAACACGTCTGCAAGTTACCCTAAGGAAATTTCCGAGTTTGATGCAACAAGTTTAACGGTTGAATATAAAAATGAATTCAAGGCGCCTTTTGTTAAAGAAAGTAGTATTCAACTTGCAATTGAATTTAAAGAAAGAATAAACTTGGCAATAAACAATACCATAATGATTATTGGTGAAATAAACCAAATGCATTTCCCAGCCGATTGTTTAAGTGAAGATGGTTATTTAGACATTGAAAAAGCCGGAACTATTACTTGCTCAGGACTTGACAGTTACCACACTACTGGCCGCTTACAAAGGCTAGCTTATGCAAAACCTTATTTACCAAAAGGGTCGGCAGTTACAATTAATTGGGAAAGAGACAAGTTTTAGACTATTAATTACATAAGTAGTGCAGCTTCAATTAACATTTTTTACGAAAGGTTAAACAAAAGATGTTTAATAGATATATTGCTATATCTTACTTGTCTAATAATTAATAAAACAATGGCATTTATTCTTAGTTTTTTCTTCCTCCATTGGTTCTTGTCTTTATTTTTCCATACATTTTTTTTGCACAGGTTTGCATCCCATAAAATGTACGAAACTAGTAAAAACTGGGAACGCGTGTTTTATATTAGTACTTGGTTTTTTCAGGGTTCTTCCTATTTAGTTCCAAGAGCTTATGGTGTAATGCACAGGATGCACCATGCATATAGTGATACAGAAAAGGACCCGCATTCTCCTCATTTTTTCAAGGATATATATGAAATGATGAAAAGCACCATTTTAATTTACAGGTCATTCTTATTAAACAAAGGAGTTCCAGATAAGGAATTTACTACCGATTATTTGCCTGTTTGGGAAAAGCTTGACAAATTTGGGCACCACATTTTAACTAGGATATCTTTTAT
>CANHAE010000113.1 GCA_947458915.1 Bacteroidota bacterium | reverse complement strand
TGGGGTGTTGGATTGTTTAATTTGTTTTGCAACTATTGCAAAGGCACAAAAATATTGTAAGCCTACTATTACGGAGAACACGGTTTTAAATATTGAAGCAGGTCGTCACCCAGTAATTGAACAAAACTTAGCAGTTGATCAAGCCTATATTCCGAATGATGTTTATTTAGATCCTAGTACACAACAAATTATAATTTTAACGGGCCCTAATATGAGTGGTAAAAGTGCAGTGTTGAGGCAAACCGCACTCATTACTTTAATGGCACATATGGGATCCTATGTTCCTGCAACTGCTGCTTCGGTTCCCTTGACTGATAAAATATTTACGCGGGTAGGTGCGAATGATAATTTAAGTGCTGGTGAAAGTACATTTATGGTGGAGATGATTGAGACCGCAAGTATTTTAAATAATATCAGTCCAAGAAGTTTGATTTTATTGGATGAAATTGGACGTGGCACTTCCACTTATGATGGCATATCCATTGCATGGAGTATTGTTGAATATTTATACCAATCCCCTGCTAAGCCAAAAACATTATTTGCTACACACTATCATGAATTAAATGATTTGGAGGCTCAATTACCAAACGTTCACAACTTTCATGTAAGTCATAAGGAAGTAGGTAATAAAATAATTTTTCTACGTAAGTTAACGAAAGGCGGCAGTACCCATAGCTTTGGTATACATGTTGCTAAAATGGCGGGCATGCCCAATATATTAGTGAATAGAGCCAATGATATTTTAAAGGAAATGGAATTAAAGAACGCAGGCAATACCAATAACACTCCTAGCGCCGCAGCTTCCAACGATCAGTTTCAATTATCCATTTTTGATGCACACACCGAAACCTTTGAGGCCATACGAAAAGAATTATCTGAAATTGATATCAATAATTTAACTCCTGTGGAAGCGTTAATGAAACTACAAGCCATTAAGCAAAAATTGAATTAACATAATTACTAGTGAATTAATACATTATACTTAACCACATAAAAAAAGCACGCTTAACAGCGTGCTTTTTTCTTATATACCTTTCAACAATTACGCAAAATATCTTTGCATATAGTCATGTATTCTCTTTTGCAACCCTTCGCTTACTGGAACCAATGGTAATCGAAATTCATTTTCAATAACCCCTTGCTCAAATAAGAAAGCCTTAATACCCGAAGGATTATTCTCTTCATACATATACGTATACCCTTCCACCATTAAATCATTTAAACGCTTAGCCATGCTAAAATCACCTGCCATGCAATAACGAATCATATCGCTAAAAGGTTTAGGAAAAGCATTGGCAGCAACACTAATTACACCATCCATTCCACAAGCAATTTGTGCCATCACAATTTCATCATCCCCACTCACCACTAAAAAGTCGCTAGGACGGTCCTTTAATATGTCAATAGTTTGTGCCATTTCGGGACCTGCTTCCTTGATTCCTGCAATGTTTGGATGTGCTGATAAACGAATGGTAGTAGCCGCAGTCATATTACGTCCTGTTCTTCCTGGAACATTATACAATAATATAGGTTTTGGTGCTGCATCCGCTAATGCAATATAGTGTTGGTATAAACCTTCCTGAGATGGTTTATTATAGTAAGGAGTTACACTTAATATTGCAACTACTTTAGTTAAATCAAATTTGCTAAATGATTTAATTACTTCGGCAGTATTGTTACCACCAATACCAATTACAATAGGTATGCGACCATTTACTTTATTGACAGTGCAATTAAATACTTCCACTTTTTCTTCGGCAGATAATACCACTGATTCCCCAGTAGTACCAAGCGTTACCACATAATCAATGCCTCCTGCTATTTGAATATCAATTAAATTTTCAAGTGCAGCAAAGTCAATGCTTTTATCTTTTTTAAAGGGAGTAACTAATGCTACACCGGTTCCTTTTAGGGTTTGTCTTAACATGTAGGGTTAGGATATGTTTTTAAAAACTAAGCTTCTTCCCAGAAGCCCATTTTACTATATTTTTCAATACGATCTTCCACTCTTTTAGCAGGTGCAATATCTTTAACTTCATTTAAAGCAGCTATAATTTTTTCTTTCAAAATAGCTGCCGCTTCGGTATAACTCCAATGTGCACCACCAAATGGTTCAGGTACAATTTCATCAATCAAGCCAAAGCCTTTCATATCAATTGCTGTCAATTTCAATTGTTCCGCTGCTAGTTCCTTTTTATCCCAACTTCTCCATAAAATTGAGCTACAACTTTCAGGGGAAATAACGGTGTACCAGGTATTTTCCATCATTAAAGTTTTGTCCCCAATGCCAATACCCAAGGCACCACCACTCGCTCCCTCTCCAATTATACAAATGATAATAGGCACTTGTAAACGGATCATTTCATAAATATTACGGGCAATAGCCTCTCCCTGGCCTCTTTCTTCGGCTTCTAAGCCCGGAAATGCACCTGGCGTATCTATCAAACAAACCACTGGTTTATTGAATTTTTCAGCCAATTTCATGAGTCTAAGGGCTTTTCGGTAACCTTCCGGGTTGGCCATACCAAAATTTCTCATTTGGCGGGCCTTGGTGTTGCTTCCCTTTTGCTGACCAATCATCATAACCGTTTGGCCATTGAGCTCGGTAAAACCACCCACCATGGCCTTGTCATCCTTTACATTTCGGTCCCCATGTAACTCAATAAACTTGTCACACATAAGGTGAATATACTTTAAGGTATAAGGTCGGTCTGGATGACGGCTTAATTGTACCCTTTGCCACGGAGAAAGCGTCTCTGTAAGGGCTTTACGCTTATCTACAATGGATTGCTCCAATTGTTTTATAGTCGCAGAAAGGTCAATTTTAGGGTTCTTTTCCGCTAATTTCTTAGTAGCATCAATTTGTTCGTACAACTCTTTAATAGGTTGTTCAAATTCCAAAAACTGTCTATTAGGGTATTCTGGCATAAGCTTAATTTGGGTTGTAAAAATAATACATCATTTTTTAAAAAAGTTTGTTTAAAAAACTTCTTTCCCCTTATCTTTGCAACCCGGAAACGCAAAAACGTGTCCGATTGTTCTTGGATCGGTAGTTCAGTTGGTTAGAATGCCGCCCTGTCACGGCGGAGGTCGCGGGTTCGAGTCCCGTCCGGTCCGCTAGGTTAAACCGCCTAGATTTAAAATCCCTTGTAATCCTTATTACAAGGGATTTTTGTTTTATATTGCTTTAGAAAATTTCGCAATTTTCCTCAAATTGTTTCAACTAGGTTTCAATTAATCAATAAAATGTTTCAACATGAACCAAAAGGTCTCATTGAAGTATTACTTATTAACTACCCGAACTAAAGTAGGCAGTTTGCCTATTTATCTTCGAATTACGGCTAATAGAAAGAAATCTGAGTTATATACCGGCTACACCTCTACGCTAAAAGAATGGAGTCAAGACGAGCAATTAATAAAGAATAACCCAACCATTAACCAAGAACTTACTAAGTTAAAAGGTAAAGTATATGAACTTATAATAGACCTAGAAAAGAGAAATAAGCCAATTTCAGCCAATATTCTTAAAACCTTACTATCAGGCAAGGATTCAATTGATATATCCTTAATCGAGTTCTTTAATAAGCATTTAACAGAAATTGAAATAAGAAAAGAGATTAAACCTATATCAATTGCCAAATACAAACAATCTCTCAATTCTTTAAATGACTTTATCCCCTATAAATACAAAATAGCTGATTTGAACTTAAATCAAATAGACTATGACTTTATTAATTCATATGACCTATACTTAAGAGAAGTTCACAATTTGCACAAAAACACAATTAATAAATACCATACTAGATTAAA
Source organism: Bacteroidota bacterium (assembly GCA_947458915.1). Lineage (GTDB taxonomy): Bacteria > Bacteroidota > Bacteroidia > Chitinophagales > Chitinophagaceae > Sediminibacterium. The sequence continues at coordinate 427 of CANHAE010000113.1, read as the reverse complement.
AACGGTTCTTTTAAGAGCATTAGCAGAAGGTCACTTAATTAAACAACCTTATGCAAATTTTAAACTTAATTCCGTTAAAACTGATCGTGAGTTTCTGAGCCAAGATGAATTAAATAAAATTGTAAATCTTGACATTACGCACAATCCTAGCTTAGAAAAAGTAAAAGATATATTTATTTTTTCAGTTTATACTGGACTCAGATTTGAAGATGCACAAAGCTTACCATTAAATAATCTAATTAAATACAAGCATAAAACATTTCTGAAATTTATTCAGCAAAAAACCAATAAAGCCATTGAAATACCATTATTAAAACCTGCATTGGAAATAATAAATAAATATAAAAATTCAGATGAAAGAATAGTCATGAATAAGCTATTGCCTAAAATTTCAAATCAAAAAGTGAATATGTATTTAAAAGTAATT
>CANHAE010000112.1 GCA_947458915.1 Bacteroidota bacterium | reverse complement strand
TTTATTCATGTGATACGTTGTTTTGAGGACGAAAATGTATTGAGAGAAGAAGGAGTAATTAATCCTATTTCAGATAAGGAAATTATTGAGACTGAATTGCAATTGAAGGATTTGGATAGTGTAGAGAAAAAAATGCAACGCAGTGAGAAGATGGCAAAAACAGATCCTAAAGCCAAGGTAGAATTAGAAGTATTACAAAAATGTAAAGCACATTTAGAACAAGGCAAAAGTGTTCGTTCATTAGGTTTGTCCAAAGAAGATAGCGCTGCCATTGCGGATATATTTTTATTGACTGAAAAACCAGTAATGTATGTTGCAAATGTGGACGAAGCATCGATGCATACGGGAAATAAATATTCTGATATGTTAGCTGATATGGCCAAAGCCGAAGGCGCTCAAGTTATTATTATGTGTAACAATATTGAAGCAGAAATTGCCGAGATGGAAGATCCTACCGACAAAGCAATGTTCATGGAAGAATATAAAATGACAGAACCTGCTTTGAACAGATTAATTCAATCTGCCTATAAATTATTAAAACTTGAAACCTATTTCACTGCAGGTGTTCAAGAAGTGCGCGCTTGGACTATTGAAAATGGCTGGAAAGCACCACAAGCAGCAAGTGTGATTCATACCGATTTTGAAAAAGGGTTTATCAAAGCTGAAGTAATTGCTTTTGAGGATTTTATTAAATACAAAAGTGAAGCAGCTTGTAGGGATAATGGTAAATTAAGAATTGAAGGAAAAGAATATATTGTAAAAGATGGCGATGTAATGCATTTCCGTTTTAATGTATAATGTATGAAAAACTACGTCTCACTTATTGTTTGTTTTTTTGTAATTGCTTGTAATAATAATCCGCCTACTGAGCAAACCACTTCAGCTGAGAATGTAATTGCGCCGGTAAATGTAAATTATGAGGTAGTAAAAGTATACCCACATGACGTTACTAGCTATACTCAGGGCTTAGAATGGAATGGGCATAAGCTAATTGAAGGTACAGGTAATTATGGGGAAAGCATACTTCATATACTAGATACCCACATGGTACAAGTTGGCAAGAAAATTGATTTAGATAAACAATATTTTGGAGAAGGCATTACTTTATTTGGGGGTAAAATTTATCAACTCACGTGGAAAGAGAACAAGGTTTTAGTTTACGATGAAAAAACATTAAAACTAGTTAATGAATATTATTGGCCATATGAAGGATGGGGATTAACGCATAACGATACAGCTATCATTGTATCTACAGGGAGTAGTAATATATATTTTGTTGATCCCGCTACTTTTAACATAAAAAAAACATTAGGCGTATTTAACAATAGTGGGTATGTAAATTATATAAATGAATTAGAATTCGTCAATGGGAAAGTATATGCAAATATTTATGAACCCAATAATATCTACACAAGTGACGATATTGTAGTAATTGATCCTATTACCGGACAAATAAGTGCAAGTATTAACTTAGCTAATATCCTTCCGAAAGTTAATGTAATGAACGACCCAAGGGCAATTAATCCTGGTTATGTATTAAATGGGATTGCCTATAAAAAAGAAACTAATACCTTTTTTGTTACTGGGAAATGTTGGCCAGTAATGTTAGAATTAAAGTTGAAATAAATATACTAGCTAAGTTTTCTTATTTGGTAAATAAGGGAACTTGCTTTTTTAGGGTTACTTAAAGCTTTACTATTCGAAATACAGCCAATAATTAAGGCACGAGCAACGCCCAAAGCGCCTGATTTTTTATATTTTTCGCTCAATAAACTAACATAAAAACTATCAAACCACATTGGTTTATATTCCACAATTTGCATATTAAATTGTTTCACTAAAGCATTCATTGCCGCCGGTGAAAAATGAAACAAATGTCGTGGCACATCATATGCAGCCCAATATTTTTTATAAAAAAAAGCATCGTAACTAGTATAGTTCGGTACTGCAATAATTAATCTGCCGTTATGTTTTAGTAATTTAGAAAATGCTTGAAAATAGTCTTTCAAATCGTGTACATGCTCAAGTACATGCCACAAAGTGATTACCTCGAACTTTTTTTCGGACAATGTGTACAAATTTTCGATAGGCTGTAATTGAATACCATAAGTGTCTAAGCATCTTTGCCTACTTGCAGCATCGGGCTCTAAAGCAGTAACAGTCCAACCTTTATTTTTCATAGCATGTGCAAAAGCACCTGTACCGGCTCCTAATTCTAATATTTGACCCTTGTGGCCAGTAAATAAAGATTGTATCCAATTTGTTTTCTCATGTAAGGTGAACGTTCTGACTTTATGGTAAACTTTATTCATCCAGCCTGCTTTTACATCAGTATGTGAAATGTATTCAGGAAAATCATAGTAAGGGGCTATGGCGTCTTTCGAAGGCATTGGGAAAGTATATCTTAGACTACAATTTTTACATTCAATAATGTCAAACTCTTTTGCTGTCAAAGAATAATCTTTACTATGAATTGAAAATGAAATAGCTGCTTTATTACAAACAGGACATGGAGGGAATGGCTGTTCAGTAGATGACATATTATAAATTTTTAAGTAGGATTGCAATTGAAGCAATGACTAATAAAAGTAATGCCCATAAAATCCAGTTGTCTTTCTTTAAATTATGTGATTTATCAATAGCATTGTCTGAAAGTGAAATAGTGCCTAAATTAATATCGGCATAATAATCAGCAGCTTTAAATTTAGTTTCCCAGGTAAAATTATGATCCTGGTTATTTAATATGCCCAAATTCCCAATTGCTATTGGCTCGCCATTATTTATGAACTTTTGCAAAAATTGCTCATATTGAATTATAGCTTGTTCATTTGAGGTATTAAGTGCCTCGGCTAAAAAATTATAAAAACCTTTAGTCGGCTTTGTTACTTGTAGGTCAAAAATAATTTCTTCAACCGGTGCATATAACTTGCCCTCTTGCCAATTAGCTTCTTTCTTATACCATTTTAATGACCCTACATTTGGGAAATCTAAATGTCCGAATTGTATAAAATATTGTTCTAAACTTTTTATCATAGTATTATTGTCGGAACGAATATACGATACCAGCCTTTAATTGAACGCCTAAGGATGGATAATCTGCCCATCTTTCATACGGTTTGTCGGATAAATTATCTCCTTTAACCCAAAAATTCCATTTTGGACTTAATTTGTAATTGAAACCGGCATTCAATACAAATGTGTTTTTTAAGGTATGTAATCCATTTGCCTCGTTTAAGAAACTTGCTCCAGACCAATATTGTGCATTCGCATCAATGGTTAATTTATCAGTAGCCTCCCAAGTCATATTCATATCAAAATTAAGAGGTGTTATACCCCATGGCTTACTATTAATGCGAATTGAATTAAATTGGGTATAATTAAGCTTGCCTGTAATTAGTAATTTATCACTTATTTGATAACGTGCTTTTGCAACTAATTCCAGTGTTTTTGCACTTTGTTCAAAAATAGTTTCATATAAAAGTCCAATTGAAGCTTTGTCAACTGGAAGTTGCATTTTATTGAATAAAGGTAATTGGGTATAATTGTTAATTTCAATACCTACTCTATATTCAAGCTTTTTTGAGGCACTAATTAGTAGTTCCACAAATTTTGCTTCTTTTATAGTGTTTTTTAAATCACTTGGAGCTTCAATCCAAGGGTTGTATAATTCTAAATCCCTATACTTATTTATTTTATAAGTTGTGTTCCATCCGGCTATTACTACATAACTAGTATCCTTTAATTTTTTCTTAAATAAGATATTAGGATTCATTGTATAAGCACCATTAGCAATTGTTGGACTAACCCCTATTAAAAAATTTGCTTGCCATAAATTTACTTCAATAGAAGGGTCGAATCTTAATATGTCATTATGCTTTTTTTCATATGCAAGCGATTGATAGGCACTATAACTATAAGCCATATCAAAATTAACTTTAAGTGAGGGATTAATAGTAAAAAACATGGGGTTAGTAAATTCAATAGAAGTATTGGTTTCTTTGGATTCACCTATGAAATGGTCAAAAGCTAAGGTTGGCTTTAACGTAACTAATTTATTATTGGTATTGAAATTAATCCAACTAACATTCGCGCCAATAGTAGTACTTTTTTGTAAAAAATTATTAATAGGCAAAATAGAAGTATCGGATACCTGGCCAAATCTGTAACGTTGGTAGTTATTGTAAAAAACTTGTGTTTGTAAATGATTTACTGAATCCAGCTTGAAATTGCCTATATATTTCAACGCTTCCTTATTCGCTTTCTGCAAATGGTGTAATCCTTGGTAGGAATTGAACGCACCATTAATATTATGGACATTCCCTTTATTGTCCATAATACTATAGTTAACATCAACGATAGCATTATAAAAATTGCCATATCCTAATGTGAGTTGACCCGATTTAGTGGAAGCTATTGGTTTAATAAGTTTAATAGCTCTAGGTACTAAGGAAATGGGTTTATATTGAAAAGTTAAATTCTGACTTGGGACTTGGTAGTTTAATAAAAGTGATGAAGTGTCGTTTGTAAAGGAAGCATTGCCAAAATTCATTTTAGCAATATTTCTCAATTGCGGTTTAAAAGCCGAAATAATTGTAATTGTTTTTTCGGGTACTTGTTCCGAATTAAGATTTGACATTGGAGTGGAGACAACTTCAGCTAAATCTGTATGTTTTATAGTATCATAACCAACTTTATTTTTTGCTGCATTTTTAACAGTTTTTGATTTTGCTGATTTTTTAGTTACTTTG
>CANHAE010000111.1 GCA_947458915.1 Bacteroidota bacterium | reverse complement strand
TTCAAAATGCTCGGCTTTTTTCTTATGTGGTTCTGTTAGGGAAAAATCAATAAAGAAACTCAAGCTATCATTTACGGCAGCAAATGGAATGTCGTGTAAATAAAAATCGGTGAATGGTGGCACAGATGAAGCTAAGGCAAAATTGGCATAGCCAGCAAATAACTGCTCGAAATCGAAATTATAGCCAACACGTGTTTTGTTAGATATATATATTTTTAAACTTTCTACCACTTCATCGTTAAAATCATCTAAGGAGAACTTAGGAACAATATGCAACCATACCCCTTCGTCTTCTTTACTATCATTTTTTTGCACCTTCTCCTTTGGAATTTGGTCGATATATATTTTCTGAGGTGCTGGAGGGAATAATTTTTTTTCAGAAAACCTTTTAAAATAAGGGAAATCAATTTGATCCATATAGGCAGGGAACTTAACGCCACGCACTTCAATCAATACCATTTTATCGGACATGATTTCAATAATACGACCTTCTTCATTGCTATGCAACACTAATATTTCGTCACCCACCTGATACTTCATTGTCCAATTTATTTTGAAAGAAATTATTTAGCCAATAAACTATTTTTACGTCCATATATTGAATACAGAAATAAACCAATTGTCATCCATATAAAAAACCACAACCAACTTACAGGCGGAATTTCTATCATTAAATATAAACAACACATTGCACCTACAATAGGGATAACTGAATACTGCCGTATAAAGCTAAATACTGCCACTATGGTTAAAATGAAAACAAATATTAGGTATAAAATTTCCTGATAACTTTCGGTACCTATAGCTCCAAATGCAGTAGCTATTCTACCCTGTCCAAAGTAAATAAAAATAGCAGCTAGTATAGGAATAATAAAACGCCCATTAATATAAGGTAAACTAAAGCCTTTACTTTTAAGACTAGGCGATAACCTTGGCAATACTAAAACACCAAAACAAACTAACACAAATGCAAACAAAGTGCCAATACTTGTTAGGTCAGTCATGCGGCTAATAGACATAAATAAGGAAGGAACTCCTACAAAAATACCCGTGACAATAGTTGCGAACGCAGGCGTACCAAATTTAGGGTGTACACTTGAAAACTTTTTAGGTAACAAGCCATCCCTACTCATGCTCATCCAAATTCTTGGTTGTCCTAATTGAAATACTAATAAAACACTTGTAGTAGCAACTACAGCACTTACCGAAATTACATATCCAATTTTATGCAGTCCTAAACGTTCAAATACAAATGCCAATGGATCGTCTACTTTTAATTCAGTGTAGCTAACCATGCCTGTTAAAACAAGGGCTATTAGAATATATAAAACCGTACAAATAAGTAAAGAATAAATCATCCCCTTAGGTAAATCGCGTTGCGGATTCTTACATTCTTCCGCTGTAGTTGAAATAGCATCAAAACCTATATAAGCATAAAACACAGCCGATACACCAGCCAACACGCCTTTAAACCCATTGGGCATAAATGGAGCCCAGTTTGCTGTATCCACATAAAAGAAACCTAAAACAATGACAAAAACAATAACTAGTATTTTAAAAATTACCATAATATTAGTGCTCTTCTTACTTTCTTGAATACCCCTATAAACTAAGGCTGTAATTAAAACGACAATAATAAAAGCAGGTACATTTAATATTACTCTCCAAGCTCCAATCATTGGCGCGTTGGTAACAGCGTCATAACCAATACGAGCTAGTTTGCTAAAGGTTTCAGGAGTACCTCCTTTAGCTAAATGTGCTAGTGCTTCTTCGTATCCAATTTGCGCTTGTTCAAAATTTGTTGCCAACCATCCTGGTAAATGAATATTAAAGCCTTCTAATAAATTTACAAAATATCCACTCCAACTAATAGCTACAACTATATTGCCAATAGCGTATTCTAAAATTAAAGCCCAACCAATAATCCAGGCTACTAATTCACCGAATGTAACATAAGCATAGGTATATGCACTTCCTGCAATTGGAACGCGACTAGCAAATTCAGCATAACATAAAGCACTAAAGCCACAAGTGATTGCTGTAATTACAAATAATATTGAAATGCCTGGTCCGCCATGAAAGGCCGCCGTGCCAATTGTTGAAAATATACCTGCACCAACAACAGCTGCTATTCCCATAAATGTCAAATCCTTAACGCCCAATACTTTCTTTAATCCATTAGCACTATGCGCGTCACCAAAACCTGCTTCCGCATCTTGTACAATTTTTTCGATTGATTTTTTTCTGAACAGACTCATCATTTCGTTAGGGGTTATTGATTTCGATTCATTAAATAATTAGCTAGTTCAATTAGTGGTTGTTTACGAGTCGACACAACTGCAATTGATTCTAAATGTTCAAATGCTTTTTGTAAATATTTTGCTTTTAAATTTTCAGCCCATTGTGCTACTCCGCAATCCTTAAATATTTTTAAAACGCCTTCTACTTTGTCCTCGCTATTTGAAGCCATTAATTCATTTAAGCTTTTTAATTGACTCTCGTTAGCAACAGATAAAGCATGAAGCAGTAAAAATGTTTTTTTATTCTGTTTAATATCGCCACCTGGTTCTTTGCCAAAAATTGCAGCGTCACCAAATGCATCTAAATAATCGTCCTGTATTTGAAATGCAATGCCAATATTTTTGCCGAACTCATATAAATGTTTGCAGTTACCTTCTCCTGCGCCACCAACAATAGCACCCATTTGTAAACTTGCTGCTAATAAAACAGAAGTCTTTAAAGTAATCATATGTATATATTGCTCCAAACTCACGCTTTCCATTTTTGAATAATCCATATCCAATTGCTGCCCTTCACAAACTTCCTTAGCTGTTTGATTGAAAAGTTTCAGTACCTGTGAAAGGTGTGCTGGCTGAATTTTTTGAATATACTCATATGCACGAATCAGCATTACGTCACCTACTAGCAAGGCTGTATTGTTGTCGTATTTGGTATGTACTGTAGCCTTCCCTCTTCTGACATTTGCCTCGTCCATCATGTCGTCGTGTACCAAGCTAAAATTGTGAAACAATTCAACTGCATTGGCTAAATCAAAAGCGTCAGGATGTAACTCATTAAATAGTTCATTGCCTAGTAAACAAAGGACAGGCCTAATTCTTTTACCTCCAATATTTAAAAAATATTCGCCAGGTTCGTATAAGGAGGCAGGGCTATTGGGAAAATGAGCCACCTCGAATGCTTTGTTAAACTGTAGAGATAATTCTTGAAAACTATACATACTACAAACCTAACCAAATTTTAGCATTTTATAAACAGCCTTTTTGACCTATTTCCCCTTAAATTTGCGTTAGCCCAATTAAAGAATTATGAAAATGAAACAATCGTTAACCCTGATTTTAATCCTACTAGTTGTTAACTCCGTTTTTTCGCAAGAATATACGCTTGATAAACCTAAAAAGTTAAACGAAACTTATACGCAACCTTACCATAAAGCAATAGGTGTTAAAATGTACCCAAATGCTATTTCCTATAAGCAGTTTACTAAACAAAATAAAGCTTTTGAGGCATTGGGTTATTTCACCTTAGACGGTTTTCGTGCAACGGTTTTATACGAAAAATATAGCCCAATTGGTGATATTGAAAATTTAAGTTGGTATGTAGGATACGGAGGCCATTTAGGACTTTGGAGTGAAGAATGGAAAAATAGTAACCCGAATCACAAAGCAGGTATTGCTGTAGGAGTAGATGGCATACTTGGTATTGATTATAAAATAAAAAATGCACCCTTAAACCTAAGTATTGACTGGCAACCTTCCTTTAATATTGTAGGTAGTAGCTATTTTGAAAGTGGCTGGGCTGGAATTGGAGTGCGCTATATTTTTTAAATAAAATTCAGTTAGCCTGTAAGTAAAGTTTATTTAACCTTTATTTACCCGCGATTCAAACTAAATAAAGAATCCACAAATTCGTCTTTATCAAATAGGACTAAGTCCTTTATTTGTTCGCCAACGCCTATATACTTAACAGGAATTTTACATTGATGTGCAATTGCTAATACCACACCGCCTTTTGCAGTGCCATCAAGTTTTGTGATAGCTAACGCATTCACGTTTGTAACAGCCATAAACTGCTTAGCTTGCTCTAACGCATTTTGTCCAGTGGAACCATCTAGTACTAATAAAACTTCATGAGGGGCGTCGGGTAATTGTTTTTGAATAACACGCTTAATTTTATTTAACTCGTCCATTAAATGTGCTTTATTGTGCAAGCGACCAGCGGTATCTATTAACGCTACATCTGCTTTTTTTGCAATAGCCGACTGAATCGTATCAAAAGCTACTGCACTAGGGTCTGAACCCATATTTTGCTTTACAATGGTTACCCCGACTCGTTCACTCCAAATTGTCAACTGATCAACTGCAGCGGCCCTAAAAGTGTCCGCAGCACCTAATATAACTTCGTTGCCTGCTTCTTTATAATGGTGGGCTAATTTTCCAATAGTAGTAGTCTTTCCTACACCGTTAACACCAACTACTAAAATGATATAAGGTTTTTTATTTGAAGGAGGATTGAATCCAATTTGATCACTTGGTGCATCCACTAATAGTTGAGCTATTTCTTCGTGTAAAATATTATTTAATTCAGCAGTTGATAAATACTTATCCTTCTTAACACGTTCTTGAATTTTTTCTACAATTGCAAGGGTTGTATCTACACCAACATCAGCACCAATAAGCGCTTCTTCTAATTGGTCTAATACTTCTTCATCAACCGTTGTTTTACCAATGATTACTTTTGAAATACGTTCAAAAAAACCTTGTTTCGTTTTTTCTAAACCTTGGTCTAAGGTCTCCTTTTCTTTCTTTCCGAATAACTTACCTAAAAAACTCATGACACAAATTTAACTAAATATGAATTACTGATTAAAACTAGCTATTTTATTTAAACACAACAATAAATAAACAAATACCTATATGTTATTAAAAAAGTTGTCAAACAAAAAAAGCTCTCCCGTTAAAGGAAAGCTTTAAATTATTTTATTGCGATAGCGAAGTTATTTCGCTACTAAGAAATCCTTAACTAAGTCCTTGTGAACAATTGACTCTTTAAATGTATACGCACCTGTTTTAGGGCTACGTATAGCTTTAATTACTTTTGTCCAGTTTTTGGCCTCAGCAGAAGCCTTAAGATCCTTTACTTTCGCGTTTTTTGAAGCTACTTTTGCCATTATTATTTAATTTCTTTGTGAACTGTTACTTTTTTCAAAATTGAATTATACTTTTTGAACTCCAAACGATCTGGAGTAGTCTTTTTGTTCTTTGTTGTAATATAACGACTAGTTCCAGGTAAACCTGTAGTCT
>CANHAE010000110.1 GCA_947458915.1 Bacteroidota bacterium | reverse complement strand
GCTTTTTTAGCAGCCTTCTTAGGAGCTACTTTTTTAGCAGCTTTCTTAGGAGCAGCTTTTTTAGCAGCTTTCTTAGGAGCTACTTTTTTAGCAGCTTTTTTAGGAGCAGCTTTCTTTACGACTTTCTTAACAGCTTTTTTAGGAGCAGCTTTTTTAGCCGCTTTTTTTGCAGTTGCCATGTTTTTTAGATTTAATGGTTAGTAAATATGCATTAAAAGTAAAAACTTTTTTAATAACTACAAAACTTTTTTTTTAAGCTACTGCTTCAACAGGCAAAATAGAGACCGTAGTCTTGTTATTTTTACCCTTTTTGAATTCAACAACTCCGTTAGTTAGTGCGAATAAAGTAAAGTCAGAACCTAGTCCAACATTCTTACCAGGGTGGTACTGAGTACCTCTTTGACGAATAAGGATATTGCCAGATATAGCTGGTTGACCACCATATATCTTAACGCCTAAACGCTTACTGTGGGAATCTCGGCCGTTTTTTACGGATCCTTCCCCTTTCTTGTGTGCCATAGTATTTTCTTTTTACTAAAGTGTTATTTACTAGAACTACCGCTTAATTAGGCGATGTTCTCGATTTTGATTTGGGTGTAATGTGTTCTGTGACCATGTTTCTTGCGGAAACCTTTTCTTCTTTTCATCTTAAAAGCGATCACTTTATCACCTTGTACCAAGTCTTTTAAGATTTCAGCTTTAACTGAAACCTTGTTAGTGAAAGAGATAGAACCATTGTTTTCAACAAACAAAACATCGTTGAATTCAACTTTATCTCCTGTTTTACATTCCAGGTGAGGCACGTATAAGCTTTGTCCGGCTTCTACTTTAAATTGCTGACCTGCGATTTTTACAACTGCTAGCATAAATGTCCAAAATTAGGACGGCAAAGGTAATTATTATTATGCCAATTTGCAAGTAATTCTCAAAAAATATAATTAAGTCCATTTTTAACCCAAATTAGCCCTATCCACCATGAAATACTTAATTTCGCCATGTAGTTCCAAATTACAATGAAACCCTCTATGTTCAATTTAAAATCACGTCTCGCCAAGCCCTTTGCTTATTATACAAGTAAACAAGTGCAAAAGGCAAGTATGACAGCTGTAAAGGACCAGCAACGTATTCTAAATCAATTAGTTAAATCAGGATCCGCTACCTTATTTGGAAAAGATCATGGGTTACAAAAGGTGAAAGACTATGAAGGTTTTAAACAAGCGGTACCTATTCGGGACTATGAAGGCATTAGGCATTATATTGACAAAATAAAGGACGGGAAGGCAAACGTGCTTTGGAAGGGCAAACCCATTTATTTAGCAAAAACTAGTGGTACGACCAGTGGTATTAAATATATACCTATAACTAAGGACTCCATAAGTAACCATATTAATGGAGCAAGAAACGCAATTCTATCTTATATGGCTGCAACCGGGAATACCGACTTTGCTGGTGGGAAAATGATTTTCTTGAGTGGCTCACCCGAGCTAGAAAGAATCGCTGGTATTCCAACAGGCAGGTTAAGCGGGATTGTAAATCACCATATACCAAAGTATTTAAGAAGTAATCAATTACCAAGCTATGAAACCAATTGTATTGAAGAATGGGAGGAGAAGCTTGAAAAAATTGTAGAAGAAACTATTGGACAGCAGTTGACTTTAGTGGGAGGCATACCTCCTTGGATGCAAATGTATTTTGATAGGGTGGTAGAAAAAACGGGGAAGTCAGTAAAGGAAGTGTTTCCTAACCTTCAGGTATTGGTGCAAGGAGGCGTAAATTTTGAGCCCTATAAAGCGAAATTATTTGAAACCATTGGCAAAGAAATTGATACAATTGAATTGTTTCCAGCTAGCGAAGGTTTTTTTGCTTTTCAGGATACAAGGGACCAAGCAGGCTTATTATTAAATACCAATAGTGGCATATTTTTTGAATTTATTCCAGTTGCAGAAATTGCTTTAGAAAATCCAACTAGGTTAAGTTTGGAGCAGGTGAAGTTGGGAGTACAATATGCGTTAATTATAAATAGCAATGCAGGACTTTGGGGATACAATATTGGGGATACTGTTAAATTTGTAAGTATTGCTCCTTACCGAATTGTAGTATCTGGAAGAATTAAGCACTTTATTTCGGCATTTGGAGAACATGTAATTGGGGAAGAAGTGGAGCAGGCCTTATTAACAGCTGCCAAAAAGCACAATGCCTCCGTTGTCGAATTTACGGTGGCCCCATTTATACAAACAGGAGAGGGTAAAAGTTACCACGAGTGGTTTATTGAATTCGATAAAACACCAACTGATATTAAAGCTTTTGCTGCAACCTTAGATACACTTATGTGCGCACAAAATGTATACTACCAGGATTTAATCCAAGGGAACATATTGGAACCTTTACATGTTGCTTCGCTTCAAAAAAATGCTTTTATTAATTATATGAGGTCAGAAGGAAAGCTAGGAGGTCAAAATAAAGTCCCCCGCTTAAGTAATGACCGTAAAATTGCCGATACCCTCGGACAATATATAGGCATTAAATAAAATAATAGCTTAATTTTAAACCCTAAGTAAACAAATTGGATGAAGCAAAAAAGAATTGCCATTTTCGGTTCTACAGGATCCATAGGAAAACAAACTTTGGAAGTCATATCGGCTCATCCAGAATTATTTGTTGCCGAAATATTAACGGCGCATTCTAACGACGCCTTGCTAATTGAACAAGCCCTACAATTTATACCCAACATAGTAGTCATCGGCGACATAGCAAAATATGCAGTCGTAAAAAAAGCATTAGAGGGTAAACCAATAAAAGTGTTTGCAGGGGAAGAAGCTTTAGAACAAGTTGCCGCAATGGACTGTTACGATTTTATGATGGCGGGTATAGTAGGTTTTGCAGGATTAAGGCCCACTTTAACTGCAGTAGAAAATGGCAAAGCAGTTGGCTTAGCAAATAAAGAAACTTTAGTGGTAGCTGGTGATATTGTAATGCGCACTGCAAAAGAAAAGGGAGCAGCAATAATTCCAGTAGATAGCGAGCACTCAGCCATATTTCAGTGCTTAGTAGGAGAGGAAAACAATCCGATTGAAAAAATTATTTTAACAGCAAGTGGTGGTCCTTTTTTAGGGAAAAAGCCAAATTTCTTGGTGAATGTAAAACGGGATCATGCCCTTCAACATCCCAATTGGGCAATGGGTGCTAAAATATCAATAGACTCTGCAACCCTTATGAATAAAGGGTTAGAAATGATTGAAGCAAAATGGTTGTTTAATTTAGCACCAGCTCAAATAAAGGTGGTTGTACATGCGCAAAGCATTATTCATAGCATGGTTCAGTTTGAAGACGGAAGCATAAAAGCACAAATGGGATTGCCTGATATGAAATTGCCAATTCAATATGCAATGGCATTCCCGGAAAGGTTGCCTAATAAGTTTCCTAGGTACATGTTTGACAAGCCTAATGTTTTAACCTTTGACGAACCCGATGTAAAAACGTTTAGAAATTTACAATTAGCGACGGACGCGATGAACCAAGGTGGAAACACGCCTTGTGTTTTAAATGCAGCAAATGAAATTGCTGTGTATGCATTTTTAAGAAACAGGATTGGGTTCTTGGATATGACTGAATTAATTGAAAAAACATTGGAAAAAATTGAATACATAGCACATCCAACCTTGGATGATTATTTTGAAACAGACGGAGCTGCAAGAAGTTTTGCAGCCTCTTTAATACAATTATAACACATGGACATTTTAGCAATTGATTTAGCTTCTATTGGAGTAAAAACAGCACAATTTATTTTATCGTTTTCGATATTAGTAGTGTTACACGAGTTGGGACACTTTATTCCTGCTCGTTTATTTGGAACAAGGGTAGAAAAATTTTATTTATTCTTTAATCCAGGATTTACGCTTTGGAAAAAGAAAATAGGGGATACCGAATATGGTATTGGCTGGATTCCATTTGGCGGTTATGTAAAAATAGCCGGCATGATTGACGAGAGTATGGACAAGGAACAAATGGACAAAGCGCCCGAGCAATGGGAACTTCGTTCTAAGCCCGCTTACCAACGTTTAATAGTAATGTTGGGAGGAGTAATTGTAAATGTACTTTTAGCTATTGTTATATTTATTGGGATAGGTTGGTATTGGGGCACCGATTATTTACCTGCAAAAAATGTAACCTATGGTGTGCATGTTAGTGATTTAGCAAAAAACATGGGCATACAAGAAGGAGATGTAATTATTTCATTGGACAATAAAGAATTAGAAAATTTTGATGCTTTAGAAGCACGCTTGGTTTTAAATAATCCAAAAACATTGGAAATAAAAAGAGGGGACAGTATTTTATCATTAACAGTGCCTGCAACATTGTCTGGTGCACTTGCTAAAATAAAAAAACAAACTCCGTTTGTAGTACCAAGGGTTCCTGTAATTGTGGATTCAATAGGTAGTGGAGCTGTTACAATGAATAGTAATTTTCAAAAGGAAGATAAATTATTAAAAATTAATAACAGTGCTGTTGAATACCAATATGAATTTATAGAGGTTAAGAAAAAACTTGCCGATTCTATTGTAGTAATTACAGCGCTAAGAGGTGCCGATACGGTTCAAATAAAAGCGTTAATTAATGGGTCAGGCCAATTAGGTATTTTTGTTAAACAACCCATTAATTTGTTTAAAGTAGTACACAAAGGGTATACATTCATGGAAGCTATACCAGAAGGAGTGAACCGTTGTTTTAGCACGTTGGATAATTACATAACAGGTATTAAGCAAATTTTTACTGGGAGAGTAAACCCGAATGATTCATTAGGCAGTTTAATTAGTATTGGTAATACTTTCCCTTCCACTTGGGATTGGGAACGTTTTTGGACTTTAACAGCAGTATTTTCAATTATATTAGCCTTCATGAATGTGTTACCAATTCCAGCATTGGATGGCGGTCACGCATTATTTATTCTTGTAGAAATGATCACAGGTAAAAAGCCAAGTGATAAGTTCATGGAATACGCTCAAATTGTTGGAATGGTGTTAATGTTTGGCCTCATGTTTTATGCACTTGGGCTTGACTTTTGGCGCTTATTTAAATAAAGCGTAATTTTGTATATTCTTAATTCGACAAAAACTTTTGGGGTCGTATGGTTTTGACAGCAAGAGTAGCGGTTGGGGTAAGCATGCAGTGCGTTGGGTAATTAGCACTTTAATCTGAATACCAAACAATCAAAAGGCGAAACAAACTACGCCATGGCTGCTTAATTCAGTGAATTAACTTCCATTATGGTCGAGCGAGAAGGTAGGCCCGTTACCCGCTCCTCAGCCCAATCAAAACAAAACGGGATGC
>CANHAE010000109.1 GCA_947458915.1 Bacteroidota bacterium | reverse complement strand
ATTAAGCAGTTGCCTTTTTAAATTTCATAGTCCACTTGGCTTTACCTGTTGCCACTAATTTTTCTTTAGGCAAGAATAATAATCGGTAATATTTACCGGCAGCCCAATAGTCAATGAACGTATCATAGTATTGACTTCCCGGATTACCGCTTTGTCCCCCTGGATATAAACCATATGCCTCAATTTCATCGGTCAAATGCACTATCATTCTCCAGCTTGGCCCATGGTTCTCACTCGTTGCATTTACAATATGAACACCGCCGCCAATTGGCAGGTTTAACCTACTCAATGCCGGCATTTTTGTTAGGTGTAATACACGTGTTGCCTTATAAGCCGCCCACGCTAATTTGTTTTCACTTTCTAAAGTCAATAAAGTAGCGGTTGCATTTTCAATGCCTAATTTTACTTGCTCCTTTAAAGTCTCTATCTTATTTTTTGTGCGTATATCATCGGCGATTACAAAATTAGTATCCTTGTTCATTTGGTCTAATAATACAAAAGATTCAGGCTTTGTTAATGGAATTGGCGAACCTGCTAGTTCATCACCCCAAACAGCTTGTTCCACACTATCCCATATTACTTTAAACACAGTTATACCTGTTTCGTTTTCATTGTTATATAAATTCCACGCATTCATAGTATTAACCATACGTTGCGCAGCTGCACTTAATTCATTCAATTGAATAAATTTCATTAAAGCTGGACGCGCCGTTTCGGCAAATACATTATAATTATCCGTTTGTAAACCTTGCATATCTTGAGCTGTGATATTGCTCATGGTTGTCAAACGCTTGTTCACACTAATACCACGGTATAAAGGGAAGGAAGAAGCTGTACCTAAATAATAAGGATAAGTGGCATCTGTCGATTTTTGATTGGCACTACTTACAAAGCCACGTTCAGGATTTTTGATCATTGGATTTTCTTCCGTTGGAATAATTCCTTGCCAAGCATAACTAGTGTCTTCCCCAGGCATTATGAAATCACCTTGGCGTTCCCAGCGTGCTATAAAATTACCTTGCTGCTTAATAGCAATATCTCCTGTTTTACTTGCAAAAACAAAGTTTTGACCTGGGCATTTCCACAAGGAAATTGCTTTCATATAGTCGTCAAAATTCTTTGCTCTATTTAATTGATAAAATGCTTCTACACCACTCGATGGCGTAAAAGCTGTCCACTGAACAGCTAAAGTGCGACCCTTTGACTGTGGTGTTGTGTAATGTGCATCAAACATAGTAGGTCCCCAATGTGTCATTGCAACATTTTCAATCACATCTGCACTGTCTTTTACTTTTATTACTTCTATTCGTTTGGTAGTTGCTTTCCATGCACCATTATACCAATACTCATTTTGAGTGGTGTCCTTAAATTTCAACTCATAATAATCTAATACATCACGGCCTGCATTTGTCACACCCCATGCAAGACTATCATTAAATCCTATAATTACTGCAGGCGAACCTGGAAAACTTGCTCCATAAGTACTATGTGTTGGAGTAGTTATTTGCACTTCATACCAAAGGGAAGGTAAATTCAATCCTAAATGCGGATCACTTGCTAAAATTGGCCTTCCTGATTTTGTTTTACTTCCTGCAACAGCCCAGTTATTACTTCCATTGTTTTTATCTGGCGCTTCCGGCATTTCAGTTGTTGGTTTAGTATAAGCCAAAACATCATTAGGCATGTGTAAATAAGCTAGGTTAGCCGTAGCTGGTTTTACAGGAACCATCGATGGCTCCGCATAAGCAGTTCCAACTGGTATAATTGGATCCAAAGAATCTTGTTGATTGGTATATAATTTTTCAAATAAATCGTATCCAAGATAGTCCCTTGTATTAGTTAATTGTAAATCGGCAGTAGCAGAACGGCCTGTTAAATCATAAGACATAAACATTAAAAACAAATATGTCTTTTTTGGGGTCCACTCCTCTGGCGCATAATTCATCAACTTAAATTCAAAAGGCAAGTCGGCAGGATCTAATTGTTTTAAATAAGCATTCACGCCAGCAGTATAGGCGTCTAGTGTCGCTTTCATAACAGGGTTAGACGCATTAATATAGGCTTCGGTTTGTTCTGCGCCATACACCATTCCCAACCTTCTAAAAAAACGGTCAATTGGCAATTTGTCTGCACCAGCAATCTCACTTAAACGGCCCGATGCTACACGCGTTTGAAAATCCATTTGCCATA
Organism: Bacteroidota bacterium; assembly: GCA_947458915.1. Taxonomy (GTDB): domain Bacteria; phylum Bacteroidota; class Bacteroidia; order Chitinophagales; family Chitinophagaceae; genus Sediminibacterium. The sequence goes on along the minus strand of CANHAE010000109.1, from coordinate 3,148 downwards.
ACCTAAACTTAGCATGTAAATATCCCTGGACGAAATAGGCGTCTTCGTCATGGTCGGCATAAATGTGAGGAACTAATCGGTCGTCAATGACTACCTCCACATCCCCTTTTAATTCACTCGCAACCAAATCAGCATTAAAATCGGTAGTAACCTTTTCGGCATTCTTCCAAAATCCATGTTGTGGTGATAAAAAATAGCCTAACCTTGGGGCTTTTGACGTACCTAACTTCAATTGAATGTTTAAGGCAAAGACAAGACCAACTGTAGCGACAGCTGACGTGATAAAGGGCAATATACGCATGTCTAAAATTTAGACTTCTAAATTAAGAATTATTTGGCAACTTGTCCTTTAAAAAATTCAAGGTGTTGCATAAGGGGTAAAAACGGATACAATGCCATTAACTGTTCGGTTTTCACAATACAAGAGGCAATGAATTTTTGGTGTGCCGAAGAACCAACGAAAAATGGCTTATGCTGCATGGCTAATTGTATTTCAGCAACTTGTCGCATAATAGCTTGCGTTTCTTCTGTCATATAACTTGCCACAAACTGCTCAAAAACATATTGGGTGGCTGCATAATTTGGATGTACTAAATCCTCTGAATAAAACCTGTAATCGCGTAAGTCGTCCATCACATATTCGTAGGCAGGGAAATAGGCTACTTCCGATTGAGTTGTAATAGCTTCATGCACTGAATGAATTAAAACCGCCTTACTCCTATTGTTTTCAACAAGCCCTTCTCTTAAATGTCTAACTGGACTAATTGTAAATATAATTTGTAAACCAGGGTTGAATTTTTTAAGCGATTCAATGGTTTGTCTGAGTAGTTGTATTAAGTCATTAGGCTGCATCAAAGTTTTATCAAACCAAGCAGCCGGCGCCTTATGATTATTAGCTACTACTTTCAATTTTCCTTCAGGAGCTTGTTCATTCAAATTATATAACCAGGAAGAACCTAAAGTTATCATGATATGTTTTGCACTTTTTAAAAAAATATGCGCCTGTTGAATGGAGTCGTTCATTTTATCCAGTGCTTCTTGCTGAGTGACACCCGAAAAACGACTATGATGATTCCAACTATTCCATACGTCATTCAATAAAAACAAATCGGCAGCAGTATATTTTTTATTACTTATATAATCCTGAATGGCATTATGTACGCTTACAGGATTAAATAAAACCCCATGCGGGTTTTCTAAAATTTCAAATTGGTGGTAGGCTAGTTTGGCGCCAATATTTTCGGTAAAACAAGAACCAATTAAAAATAGTTTGTCAGGATACCCTATTGGGCATTTAGCCAACTTAGGCGTCAACGTTAACTTAAATTTTACTTGACTCATACAGCTAACTATTTATTTTGCAGGAAACATTCTTTGCTTCATTGCTTCATATAAAACTATACCCGCGGCAACAGATACATTGAATGAATCAAAATTTGTTGCCATTGGGATTTTAAAGAAATAATCAGCAGCTTTTGCTAAATAAGGGGTTACACCTCGGCCTTCATCTCCCATTATAATACAAGACGGAATAGATAAATCTAATTCATGCACATTTTTATCAGCACGCATTTCACTAGTAAAAACTTGAATGCCGTTTAAGTGTAAACTATCAATTGCTTTTAATAAACTATTCACCCGAACTACTTGTATATGTTCTAATGCACCTGCGCTACTTTTAAATGCTTCTTCGTTCAATGCACCTACCCCTTTGTCTGGAATGATTAAAGCCTGTGCCCCACAGCAATGTATACTTCGGCTAATAGCTCCTATATTTCTAACATCTGTAACACCATCAAGCATAACAAACAATGGCGTTTCTCCTTTGCCCACTACAAAATCAATCACCTCTTGCAAATCCATGTACTTCACATTCGAAATATAGGCCAACACTCCTTGGTGGTTAGCTTTTGTCATTCCATTCAATTTTTCAATAGGTACATATTGAACAGGAATATTGTGTTCCCTTGCTGCATTTTTAATTTCATTCAACCCATCCCCTTCGGCATTTTTCTGAATTAATATTTTTTCAATATTAGTATCCGTTCCAAAGGACTCTAACAATGGCTGTCTGCCTATAATAAATTTACGCTCCGACGTTTGTCTGCGTTCAGCACTGTAGTTTCTTGTTGGTGTATACCTTTTCTGTGGTCTATTTTTTCTTTCCTCCATGGCTTCAAAGTTATGTCTTTTTACTTTGTACTATTACTTGTACGAATATGTTGCAATTTTAAGATAGCTGCAACCGAAATTGAGTCGGTTATTTTCCCTTGCATTACCCAATTTAGCGCTTCACTAAAAGGCATTTTCTTAACTTTTAATTGTTCTGTTTCGTCTGGCTCCGCTTTCCCTGCAATTAAGTCTTCTGCAACATATACCACCGCAAATTCGTCCGATACTGAATTAGAGATATCCATTTTTAAAATCTCCCTCCATGTTCCTGCTTCAAAGCCTGTTTCTTCTTTTAGTTCTCGCTTTGCTGCAGTTAACCAATCGGTACCTTCGGGACAACCCCCTTCAGGAATTTCCCAACTATAGGCATCCAACACAAACCTATATTGACCCACTAAGTAAGTATTATCGTCCTTATCAATTGCTATAACTCCTATGGCTATATTTTTAAAATGCACTTTACCATAAATACCCGGCTTGCCCGCGGGAGTAATGACACTAAATTCCGACAAGCTAATCCATGGATTATCGTACACTAATTTGCTACTTAATTTTTTCCAAGGATTTATTTCGTTTCCCATTTGAATGCATTTTAAATTTCAAAATGTGTGGCGCTTTACTGAAACTGACGGTAGTATTAAATAAAAATCCCGCCAATGAATTTCAGAGGCGGGATTTTTAAATTTTCATTCAACTATTTTAAACCAAAAGCTTTTTTCACTTTTGTTACATAATCTAATTTCTCCCATGTAAATAATTCAACTTTCATTGTTTTTGATTTACCGTCTGGAGTAGTAAATGTTTTAGTCACTGTTTCGTTCTTACGACCCATATGTCCGTAAGCAGCAGTCTCACTATACATTGGAGTTCTTAACTTTAAACGTTGCTCAATAAAGTAAGGACGTAAATCAAAAATGCTTTCTACTAATTTACCAATTTGACCATCTGTCATTTTCACTTTAGCAGTTCCGTAGGT
>CANHAE010000108.1 GCA_947458915.1 Bacteroidota bacterium | reverse complement strand
GTAGTTAAAACAACAAAGGGTGGTCGTACTTTTAGCTTCTCAGCTTTAGTAGTAGTAGGTAACGAAAATGGCGTTGTAGGTCAAGGATTAGGCAAAGCCAAAGAAGTTCAAGAAGCTATTACAAAAGGCATTGAAGATGCTAAGAAGAATTTAGTGAAAGTGCCTATTATGCACGGAACTATTCCTCATGAGCAATTAGCTAAAGATGGCGCTGCTAAAGTTTTAATCAAACCAGCTGCACACGGAGCGGGAGTTATTGCGGGTGGCAGTATGCGTGCTGTATTAGAGAGCGCAGGTATCACTGACGTTTTAGCAAAGAACTTAGGTTCAGCTAATCCACACAATGTGGTAAAAGCAACTATTAAAGCATTGAGTTTATTACGTGAACCAATCCAAATAGCTAAAACTAGAAATATTAAATTATCAAAAGTATTTAACGGGTAATCTTTCTTTTAGAAACTACCTTTTAAATATAAATATTCAATGATGAAAAAGATAAAAATCACTCAAGTAAAAAGCGGAATTGACAGATCTGAGCGTCAAAAACAAACTTTGATTGCGTTAGGTTTGAAAAAAATGAATGCTTCTAGAGAAGTAGTGGCAACACCACAAATCTTAGGCATGGTCAATAAAGTAATGCACTTGATTACAGTAGAAGAAGTAGCTTAAATATCCTTAGGGGTATTTTCGTATTACTAAATTATTTAAGCGAGGGGAGATTCCCCGAAAGTCAAAATCAAAAAAATGAAATTACACAATTTAAAACCTGCAGAAGGTTCGGTTCACAAAGCAATTAGAATTGGTAGAGGTGAAGCATCTGGTAAAGGTGGTACTTCAACAAAAGGAAACAAAGGTGGTCAGTCTCGTGCTGGTTACAAGAGTAAAATGGCTCACGAAGGTGGTCAAATGCCAATTCAACGTCGTGTTCCTAAGCGTGGATTTAAGAACATCAATCGCATCGAATACGTTGTATTCAACCTAGGTCAATTGGACCAATTGATTGAGAAATATGGTTTTACTGAAATCACTCCAGAGAATTTATACATGAACAGTTTGATAGCCCGTACTGATTTGGTTAAGGTTTTAGCAAACGGCGAATTGAAAACTAAGATCAACTTCAGAGTTAACGCAGCTAGTAAGAAGGCACAAGATGCTATTGTTGCTGCTGGCGGTACCATTGAAATTATTTAAGATTTTTAATGTATATTCGAGACGCGTTTATAATGCGTCTTTTTAATTTAAACTCTGATGAAAAAATTATTTGATACTTTAAAAAATATTTGGGCAATTGACGATTTGCGTAGCAAAATCCTTGTCACTTTAGCCTTAGTATTAACTTATAGAATTGGTGCACAAATCACTTTGCCTGGTATTGATCCTTTGGCAATTGAAGCTGCTCAAAAAGCAGGAAGTGGCAACAATGGATTATTGGGCATTTTTGATATGTTCGCTGGTGGTGCATTCTCGCAAGCGTCTATCTTGGCTTTAGGTATTATGCCTTATATTTCTGCTTCTATCTTTATGCAATTGATGACCATTTTGGTTCCTCAATTACAAAAAATTCAAAAAGAAGGCGAAAGTGGCAGAAACAAAATCAATCAATGGACTCGTTATTTAACATTGATTGTTACTGCTTTCCAAGCAGGAGCATATGTTGCTTTTTTAAATAGTCCTGGTTATGCTGAAGCATTAATTCCTGCATACAAACCTTTCTTCTGGTTTTCAACTGTAATCACCTTATCGGCTGGTACTTTATTCGTTATGTGGTTAGGAGAGAAAATACAAGATAAAGGATTAGGAAATGGTACATCAATTATTATCATGGTTGGTATCTTAGCACGTCTTCCACAATCAATCATCATGGAATTTGGTTCTAAGAGCCAAAAAGGTGGTGGTGGTTTATTAATATTTTTAATCGAGGTTGCTATTTTAGTAACAATTATCATGGGCTTAATTGTATTAGTACAAGGCGTTCGCAAAATCCCTGTAACTTACGCAAAACAAGTAATTGGTGGTGCTCAAGTTGGTGGTGCACGTCAGTTTTTACCTGTAAAAGTGAATAGTGCTGGTGTTATGCCAATCATTTTTGCACAAGCAATTATGTTCTTACCTACTTTAGTTTCTTTTACAAATTTAGATTCTGCGCAAGGTATAGTTCGAATTTTCAATGACCATAGTAATGTTTGGTACATGTTAATTTACTCAGTTATGGTAGTTGGATTTACTTTCCTTTACACAGCTTTAATATTTAATCCAAAGCAAATTTCTGAGGATTTAAAACGTAATAATGGGTTCATTCCAGGTGTTAAACCTGGTCAACCAACTACCGATTATATTGGTGCGGTTATGGATAGGATTACTTTACCAGGTGCTATATTATTAGCTTTGGTTGGTATTTTACCAGGATTTGCTCAAAAATTAGGGGTAACACAAGGTTTCAGTACATTCTTTGGCGGAACATCCTTACTAATTATGGTAGGAGTTGTTTTAGATACCCTACAACAAATTGAAACACATTTATTAATGCGTCAATACGATGGATTAATGAGTACGGGAAGAATGCAAGGAAGGAACCCAGTGTCAGGTTCTCCAATTTAAAATTTTTGTGAAATATTTATATTGCAAACCTGTCCCTTATAAGACAGGTTTGTTTTTTTAGAAAAAACAACGAAAAAGAAACATTTATACTATGGTGCATATAAAAACGGAAGAGCAAGTTGGTTTAATGAAGCAGGCTGCTTTATTGGTAAGTAAAACCTTAACTGAAGTAGCAAAAGTGTTAAAGCCTGGAATGACTACATTGGAAATTGATAAATTATGTTTTGAATTTGCTAAGGATCATAAGGGTGTATTATCTTTTTATAATTATCATGGCTATCCTCATAATATTTGTGCTTCGGTAAATGATGTCGTGGTGCACGGCTTCCCTAACAATACACCACTTAAAGAGGGTGACATTGTTTCAATTGATTTTGGTGTGATTTTAGACGGCTGGCATGGCGACCATGCATACACTTTCATTTTAGGAGAAGTTGCCCCAGAACTACTCCAATTGGTAAAGGTGACTAAGGAATCCTTATACAAAGGAATTGAACAAGCAATTATAAATAATAGAGTGGGAGATATTGGATATGCTATACAAGAACATACCGAAAAGAAGCATGGATATGGCGTAGTACGTGAATTAGTAGGGCATGGTTTAGGAAAAAGTTTGCATGAAGACCCACAAGTGCCTAATTATGGTAAGAGAGGTACTGGATTAAAATTAAAAGAAAATATTGTGTTAGCTATTGAACCCATGATTAATTTGGGTACACATAAAGTATATACCGATGATGATGGTTGGACTGTAAGGACAGAAGACGGAAAAGCATCAGTGCATTTTGAACATGATGTTTGTGTAAAGAAAAACGAGGCTTTAATATTATCCGATTTCAGTATCATAGAAGCAGCCGAAAAACTTAATAGTAATCTAAATTCTTCTTACTATTAATTTAAACCCATCTTGCTTTTAATAATTAAACAGTAATATATAATACTGCGCTGCTTTGCTTTTGATCTTAAAATAATATGCAATGGAAAAGAAAAAAATAGTTGTAGTAGGGGGTGGAGCAGCTGGTTTTTTCTGTGCCATTCAAGTTGCCGAAAAACATCGCGACTGGGAAGTTATTATTGTTGAAAAGTCGAGCAAAATTTTAACTAAAGTAAAAGTGAGTGGTGGTGGACGTTGCAATGCAACACATGCTTGCCCAGACGTTGAAAAATTATTAATTAAATATCCAAGGGGTCAAAGGTTTTTAAAAAAAGCGTTTTATAAATTTGCTACAAAGGACACCATTGAATGGTTTGCAAATAATGGGGTAACACTGCATACCGAAAAAGATGGACGTATGTTTCCCACGACCAATAATTCAGAAACAATCATTGATTGTTTTTTGCAGAAAGTACATCAATACAATATACAAGTTTTAACCAATCACGAAGTAGTGAATGTGGTTAAACCAACTATTGATAATAAATTTGAAATCACGCTTGCCAACGACCAAAAAATAATTGCAGATGCTATTTGTTTAGCAACAGGAGGTATGTTAAAATCTGAAAAACTAAAATGGCTTACATCGTTTGGTCATGAAATTATAGAACCCGTCCCTTCTTTATTTACATTCAATGTAGTAGATAAAAAAATTACAACACTTATGGGTGTGGCCATAGACAATGCTAGCATACAATGGAAGGGTAGTAAATATATGGAACGTGGGCCAATACTTATCACGCATTGGGGCATTAGCGGACCCGCTGCTATTAAATTGTCGGCTTGGTGCGCAAGAGAAATGGCTGCTACTAATTACGAAGGTGCTATTGTAATTAATTGGACACCCGAATACAACGAAGCCTCCTTAAAAATGGAATGGTTTAATTTGAGAATGGATTTAGGAAAACGTGAAATAGGATCAAAGAACCCGTTTAATTTACCACAACGTTTATGGCATTTTTTATTGCAAGAAGCGGGAATTACGAATACTACAAAGTGGGCGGATCTAAAAAGTACGCAACAACAAATACTTATTCAATTTCTAACGCGCTATACATTGGACATAAAAGGTAAAACTACTTTTAAAGAAGAATTTGTTACCTGTGGGGGCGTGGATTTGAAAGACATTGATCCCCTAACTATGGAAAGCAAATTATGTCCAGGGCTACATTTTGCGGGGGAGATGATGGATGTTGACGGGATTACAGGAGGGTTTAATTTCCAACACGCCTGGACTTCGGGTTGGATAGCTGCACAGGATATTGCCAAAGAAGCTTAATACTACAAATACCACAATTGATTATCAGCTAGTTACGTTTTTAAATAGGCGTAATTGTAGGTCTTTTTTAGGCTATTTTATGCCTTTTTTCCTACCTTTGCAACCCGGTTAAAAAACACCGGATTTTTATATGAAACTATTTTCAAAAAACCTAAACGCAGACGCACAGGAATTTGGAGGCGCTACAGCTCCAGAAGCAACTGCGACACCAAAAGCACCTGAAGTTGTTGTAGTTGAAACTGCACACGACGATTTTGATTGGAGCGTAGACAAACGTAATGTTAGTCATTATGCTGAAGCTGAAAGATTAAAGTATGACAAAGTGTATGATAACACTTTCGTACAAATTAATGACGGCGAAATTATGAATGGATTAGTTGTTGCTTTAACAAAAACTGATGTTGTTGTAAACATTGGATTTAAAAGTGATGGCTTGGTTTCATTGAATGAATTCCGTGACACCAATGGTGTTAAAACTGGTGATACAGTTGAAGTAATGGTAGTAGAAAAAGAAGACCGTGATGGTAATCTTCACTTAAGCCGTAAGTCAGCTCGTATTTATCGTG
>CANHAE010000107.1 GCA_947458915.1 Bacteroidota bacterium | reverse complement strand
TACAATTAAAGGAAGCCAAAAAAAATTTAGTAAAATAATAAATATTATCAACTTCATCGTTTTTAGCATCATTCTATGTTTATTGGTTTATCTTTTGTTTGTTAGTTTTGATATAAATAAGCTACTTATTTCTATCTTGTTAATATTAGCAGCAGTTATTTTTGCTATAATTCTTTATTTTAACAATAATCGAATTCCCAAAATTTTACATTTTGCTTTGTTTTCCATTTTAACAACCAATTTGTTATTAAATCTGTTTTTTTACCCTAAACTATTAGAGTATCAACTAGGAAATAAAGTAAGTAAATATATCAATGATAAAAAGATAAATAAAAGCAAATTCTACTTATACAAAATCCCCGATTCAAGAAGTTTAGATTTTTATAGTGATTACTCTTACAAGAATATTGAAGACTTAAATACTTCCAAAAAGGGCGATTTCATTTTAATAGAAAATAAAAATGTACCTGACAGCCTATTGTCAAAATTTAATAAAATCGAATCAATGCCAAGCTTTCATATAAGTACATTAACTGGTGAATTTTTAAACCCAACTACCAGAGATAGTGCACTTGACTATTTTTACATATTACAAAGAAAGTAAATGTAATTATTCGAATATTGCTATTTATAAAAGCTTAGTTTAAGCAAACCCATAATTTTGTATTTATGCCAACAATCCCAAGTATACAATGGAGCACCAAGCATTTTTCAGCACTCAATGTGGAGGAACTGTATGCCATATTAAGATTAAGAAGCGAAGTGTTTGTAGTAGAGCAAAACTGCGTGTTTTTAGATATGGACAATAATGACCAAAAAGCCTATCATGTTATAGGATGGATTGGAGATGAATTAGTTGCGTCTACTCGCCTATTTAACACCGGTCAATTTTATGAAGGCTACCAAAGCATCGGTCGGGTAGTAGGTTCTCCTGCACACAGAGGTTTAGGCATAGGAAAAGACTTAATGAAATATTCAATCGCCGAATGTGCACGCCTATTTGGTATGGGACCTATTAAAATTGGAGCTCAACTATACTTGAACAAATTTTATAGTGAACTAGGATTTGAACGTTCAGGCGACATGTATTATGAGGACGACATAGAGCATATCCCAATGATTAGGAAAGCGCATTAACTATCGAAATAGATTTAAAGTAAACTTTACACCATTTGTACTTGGTCCTTTATGCAAGTATCCGTTTACAAAGTCAATTCTACCAATTTTGAATATATTTTCGACAGAAAAAAATGTCTCGTAATAGTTTACTTGGCTATTCACATTTAAGGTGTTAGCCCCTACCACAAAAAACCAATTTAGTTTTTTGAAAAGTGGGATTTTGTTTGACAAGAACCCATTTAAGTGATATTCAAAATGTGATTCAGTATAAAAGCTAGCCTTATTACTATATTTATAATAAGGTAATAATTGAAAAGCATTCATATAATTACCTGCCAAGGCAATGCGGCTAGTATTATAATGTTGGTAATCGGGCTCGAACACCTTATTTGCATTAAGAAATCCACCTATAACAATTTTAGCATTCAACCTGCCGTAAATTTTAAAATTAAAATTCTTTGCTGCAGATGCTTTCCATTTAATAAAATCAACATCACTTCCCAGGCTATTGCGTAATCCAGTTTCAATATTAAAATTGAACGTTGGGTAAGTAGACCCTAGTTTTATTAATCGATTGGGAAGTTCTAAATATTTTGATTTGGGCATCCATTGTAAGTTAACTGTAAATAGTAAAGCTTTATGCGTTTGGATATTGCCATTCATTAAATCGGTTGGGTAATTAGGCGTAAATACCATCCCTCTTAAGCTGTCAATTACATTATCCAAAGGGCTTCTATTTTGATACTGTAAATCAAGGGCAATATCCACCCCGTGACCCATTTCTTTTCTATAACCAATTGTGAAAAACTGTGCTTGATAGGTTTTCATTAGGTTACGACCCCACAAATAAGTATTAAAAGTGTTTGCATTTTCTGGAATTGGGTTATCATTATTGAATTGAAAAACAGTGTTCCCAAATCCAAGACTTAAGCTGTTCTTTAATTTACTAGGAAAAGAAAATGAATTATTTAATACATAATACAATTTGCCTTTTTCAATGCCATATCGAAAAGCAGGGGTAACACGCAAATTACTTCGCTCACCAAAACCCTTGGTATAAATAAACTTGTATTGCATCACTTTTCCTTCAGCAGGGTTAAAGTTTATTGGAAATAGATAAAGCAAGGGATCAAATTTTAAATTTAATTTAACTCGCTGTTTTGAATAACTATACCCACTTAGTAATAGTTTATTGGGCCTGAATTTATTTCTAATAATATCGATACTATCTAAATAAGCTGGATCCTTTCTTAACAGTTCTAAGCTATCTTTTTTCAAATAATCAGCAGCCTCATTAGCCAATAATGGTATTGGCCTAATACTATCCCAATAATTGATTGACTTTTTATTAGAACTATCCAAATACTTAATTATAGTATTGGTGAAATATTTTTTATCAAACTTTTTTTGCGTCTCATATTGGTCATATACTTGTAAAATAGTCCCTGCAAATCCAAAGCCAAAAAACTTTCCCGATAAATTTGCTACTTGTTGCTTAACCATCCAATGTTCCCCAATAGGCATATAGGTTTGGGTATAACTTAGTGTATCAATTAATTGCAATTGCTGTTCTTGTAATAATTGCAACTGCACCCCTTGTATCACCCACCTGCCTTCTATTATATTCATGTAACCCGTAAACAAAGGTTCTTGTTTCCTCTTTGGCATTACTTTAATCCTGCATATTTCCAAGCCGTTCTCATAAAAAGAACCCATGTATTTGTACTTGTAATAATTTAGTGCATTGTCGGCAATAGGTGAAATAAACCCTCTAGGGTTAAATGCGCTACTTACTGAAATTGTATTTTGATAAAATGAAATGATACTTGGACTTCCTAAACCAAAGCCATCACTTCGGCCACTTACTTTAGTTGAGACTACTTCTACTTTTTTTTGCTTTTCGCTAATTGAATATTCAGCAATTGTTTCTGATAAAAAGAGGATTTTTGCTTTACTAGTATCCCCATCTTCAAAATCAACACTATCACCCATAAACATCTTAGGGTAATCATTTAGGGCTATCTGTCCCTTTAAATAAACTTGACATTTGAAATTATCAAGTGCTTTTGCGTTTATTTCCTTTGCCTTAATTGCGCTTCGTATTATTTCATACGCAGGATCCTCGGCCTTATTTGAAACAACAACTTCTTTTAATTCATATTGCTGTTCCTCCATTTCAAAATTAACTTCCATTTCAGGAAGGACCACCTTTACCTTTTTTTCAATTGTTTTATAGCCAATGCGCTGACATATTAAAACATAACTCCCTTCATTTAATATTAAGCTATACTCTCCTTTACTATTTCCGGTTGTCCCTCTTGTAGTGCCTTTTATTAGAATGCTTGCAAAAGGCAATATTTCTCCTTTGGTAGTTGAAACTTTTCCACGAACTGTATTAGCCAATGCAAAAAATGGTATTAAACAACTTATGAATAAACAAATAGCAAAACTATAAAATGACTTGGGGTGCAAAATGATTCACATTTTAATATGAGTGATAAATATAAGTGAAATATTAAAGCATTTACCTAATGCTAAAGCATTTCAATGGCTAAGTATTTTGCGGTATGTGACTTTGATTTCTTAACCATTTCCTCGGGTGTTCCGGTAAACTGGATTAACCCACCACCACCACCACCCTCGGGACCTAAGTCAATAATATGATCGGCCACTTTTATCACATCCATATTATGTTCTATTACTAAAACAGTATTTCCCCTATCCACCAAACGGTTTAATACTCCAATTAATAATTGAATGTCCTGGAAATGTAATCCAGTAGTTGGCTCATCCAAAATATAAAAAGTTTTACCCGTATCTTTTTTACCTAATTCGGTTGCTAATTTAACGCGTTGCGCTTCTCCTCCGCTAAGTGTTACAGCCGACTGCCCCAAAGTGATATACCCCAAACCCACATCTTGTAATACTTTTACTTTTCTATAAATAAACGGCACTGCTTGGAAAAATTCACAGGCCTCTTCTACTGTCATATTCAACACATCACTGATCGACTTTCCTTTATACCTAATTTCCAGGGTTTCTCTATTATATCTTTTCCCTGCACACTTTTCACAATGCACATAAACGTCGGGCAAAAAGTTCATTTCAATCACACGCATTCCACCTCCTTCGCAAACCTCACACCTGCCTCCTTTTACATTGAATGAGAAACGGCCTGCTTGGTATCCGCGAATTTTAGCTTCAGGTACCGATGCAAATAAAGTCCTTATATCAGTAAAGAATCCACAATAGGTTGCTGGGTTACTTCTTGGGGTACGCCCAATTGGGGATTGGTCAATCTCAATTACTTTATCAATATTTTCCAAGCCTGTCACTTTTGAGTAAGGCATTGGTTTTGTCTTGCTATTGTAGCAAAATTGTGACAAAATTGGATACAAGGTTTCATTTATTAAAGTTGACTTGCCACTACCACTAACCCCTGATACAACAATAAAAGTACCCAATGGAAAATCGCAATTTACTTTTTGCAATGTATTGCCAGTAGCTCCTTTTATACTTATAGTTTGTCCATTCCCTTTTCTTCTTTCCGCAGGCACTTCTATCATTTTCTTTCCAGCTAAATAAAGGGCCGTATCCGATTTCAATTTCAATATTTCCTGTGGTGTTCCTTGAGCAACTATATGTCCTCCATGAATACCAGCTCTCGGGCCAATATCTACTAAATAATCCGAAGCCATCATAATATCCTTATCATGTTCTACCACTAAAACTGTGTTACCAATATCACGTAATTGTTTTAGCGCTAAAATTAAACGCTGGTTATCTCGTTGGTGTAGCCCAATAGAAGGCTCATCTAGTATGTAAGTAATGCCCTGTAGTTGGGAACCTATTTGTGTTGCTAGTCGAATACGTTGCGACTCTCCTCCACTTAATGATTTAGACGGCCTACTTAATGATAAATAAGATAACCCCACATTCATTAAGAAAGAAATACGGTCATCAATTTCCTTTAAAATCCCCGTTGCAATTTGAGTATCTTTTTTATCTAGTTTACTTGGCAATTTTTTAAACCAAGTTTGTAAATCATCTAAATGCATTTCGTTTAACGCAGCAATGGTTTTGTCATTTACTTTAAACCAAAGGCTTTCTTTTTTTAAGCGTGCCCCACCACATGCATCACAAGTACTTAGTTCCATGTAATTCTCAACCCAAGCTTTCAATACATCGGTACTTTGCGAACTTGTAAACCACCTTTTTAACATGGGCACAATACCCTCGTAACTTCCAGTGTAAGTATCTGGAATTTCTTCATCATTCAAATCCAAACCTAAAGAATCAGTTATCCCCTTGTCTCCAAATAATATCAAATCCAATTGTTCTTTAGTAAGTTCTTTAATTGCTTTATCTAAACTAATTTTATGCTTCCTTGCAAACTGCTTCACTTGTGTAAAAACACTTGCTTCTCTTGCAATACCTAACGGCGCAACTCCTCCTTCATTAATACTTAATTCTTTGTCTGGGATCATCAGCGACATGT
>CANHAE010000106.1 GCA_947458915.1 Bacteroidota bacterium | reverse complement strand
TATTGTTCAAATCTATTTGCATCAGCCGCGAATAAATCTTTCATATGCTTGCGGTTCATCTCTTCCTCATGATGTTTCTTCAGCACAAACCATGCCTGCGTGTTTGTTGGATTAATTCTTTCTAACATATTGTTTCTTCTTTTTTATAATTTATTGATCGTTTCTATTGTTTTTCCTAATTGTGCTTCAGTAATGTCTAAATGTAAAACGAACCTAATTTGTGTAGGGGACATTGCGTAAGCAAGTATTCCACTTTCTGCTAATTTGCTTACAAGGGAAGTAGGGTTGTATTTCCCTTGAAGGATTGCGATAACAATATTTGTTTCTACTTCTAAAACTTCTTTAACAAATTCTTTATTTATTAATGCATCTTTTAATAGGATTGCATTTGTATGATCGATACTTAAACGTTCAATATGATGGTCTAAAGCATAAATGCCTGCTGCAGCTATAAAACCAGCTTGTCTCATTCCTCCACCAAATACCTTTCTCCATCTTCTTGCTTTTTTTATAAAATCTTTACTGCCTACTAACACACTTCCTACTGGCGCACCCAAGCCTTTACTCAAACAAATAGATATGGAATCAAATACGCGACCATAATTATGTGGTGCTTCTCCTTTATGTACAATGGCATTAAAAATTCTAGCTCCGTCCAAATGAAGGGCTAATTTATGTTGGTCGGTTATTTTCTTAATTGCTTCAAAAGAAGAAAAATCGTAGCAGCTACCGCCGCCTCTATTTACTGTGTTTTCTAAACTTACTAAACTGGTTGGCGGTTTATGGACGTCGTCGGCATTAATTCCAGCAAATATAAGTTCGGGTGATAATCTTCCTCTATCGCCTTGCAATAACTTCACCGAACAGCCTGCATTAAAGGCAATTCCACCACCTTCGTACTGGTAAATATGGGATAATTCGTCACAAATTACTTCATCTCCTGCCTGAGTATGTGTTTTTATAGCAATTTGGTTGGTCATTGTACCACTTGGGCAAAACAGACCAGCTTCCATGCCAAACATGGCAGCAGTGATATTTTCCAATGAATTAATACTTGGATCTTCCCCAAAAACATCGTCGCCAACTGGTGCAGCTTGCATAAACGCCAACATGCCTGGGGTAGGCTTGGTTACGGTATCGGATCTAAAATCAATCATATAGCGAAGATAAAACCCAAGTTGGTATTATCCCTAATTTTTGTATAAAAGCAGCTTTTTGGGGGTAAATTGTGCTCGTAAAGCCTTTATAATCAATATTTGCTTAATTAAAGGCAAAATAGTACCTTTGCAGACTGACAACACTATACTATTTTAGTGATCATGTCGTTATATACTTAAATAAATTCTTTGCATGAGGCAGCTTAAAATTGCTACACAGATTACGAATAGAGATTCTCAAGCGGTAGAAAAGTACTTACAAGAGATTTCTAAAATATCAATGATCAATCCTGAAGAGGAAACTACGTTAGCACAACGTATTAAAATGGGTGATCAACGTGCATTGGACAAATTAGTTCAAGCTAACCTTCGTTTCGTGGTATCGGTTGCAAAGCAATACCAACACCAAGGTTTATCATTGAGTGATTTGATTAATGAAGGTAACCTTGGTTTAATTAAAGCGGCTCAACGTTTTGATGAAACAAAAGGTTTCAAATTCATTTCATACGCTGTATGGTGGATTCGTCAATCAATTCTTCAAGCTTTGGCTGAACAAGGTCGTTTGGTGCGTTTGCCACAAAACAAAATTGGAACCTACAATAAAGCTAATAAAGCGTATATGGCATTCGAGCAAGAACATGAGCGTGAGCCTTCAACAGAGGAACTAGCTGGTATCTTGGAAATGTCAGAAACTGAGATCAATAATATTTTTCAAAGTAATACTCGTCACACTTCACTAGATGCTCCAGTTCATGAAGCGGAAGATGTTGCAATGGGTGATTTGCTGAAAGGTGGTGATGAGACCGATGAGGATGTGATGAAAGATTCTTTAAGAGAAGAAATTCGTCGCGTACTTAAATCATTAAGTCCAAGAGAGGCAGAGATAGTAAATGCTTACTTTGGTTTAGATGGGGAGAATGGGGTTACCATTGAACAAATTGGTATTAAATACGATTTAACTAAGGAAAGAATTAGACAAATTAAAGAACGTGCTATTAAACGTTTGCAAAAAGCAAGGTATAGTAATGCGCTTAAAGCTTATTTGGGCTAAATAATAACAATACTTATAAAGCCCCAACCGATCCAAAAGATTTGTCGGGGCTTTTTTTATAGCTAATTTTAGCTACATCAAACATTGGAAAAAAGGAAATCATGGAAACAGAAAAAGTATCAGTACTCATTATAGGATCAGGCCCTGCAGGTTATACAGCAGCAATTTATGCAGCTAGAGCAAACATGAAACCATTGTTATACCAAGGTATTCAACCAGGTGGTCAGTTAACTATTACAACAGAAGTAGAAAACTATCCAGGATTCCCGGATGGAATTCAAGGCCCCGATATGATGGTGAATTTTGAAAAGCAAGCAGCACGTATGGGTGCGGATATCCGATATGGTTTAGCTACTAAAGTTGATTTTAGTGCAAAGCCATATAAGGTTTGGATTGATGACGAAAAAATTATTGAGGCAGCTGCCGTGATTATTTCAACAGGCGCGAGTGCTAAATGGTTAGGTATTCCAAGTGAAGAGAAGTTTAATGGTTTTGGAGTGAGTGCATGTGCTGTTTGTGACGGCTTTTTCTTTAAAGGAAAGGAAGTTGCAATAGTAGGTGCTGGGGACACTGCAGCCGAGGAAGCACATTATTTATCTAAGATGTGTTCTACAGTGCACATGATTGTTCGTAAAGAAGCAATGCGTGCAAGTAAGGTAATGCAAGATAGAGTGTTGAATACGCCAAATATTAAAGTGTATTTCAATACAGAGACAGATGAAATATTAGGAGATAAAACGGTACAAGCAGTTCGTGTAAAAAACACAAAAACAAATGAATTGCAGGAAATTCCTGTTAGTGCATTTTTCGTAGCAATTGGTCACAAACCAAATAGTGATATTTTCAAAGATTATTTAGAAATGGATGAAACAGGTTATTTAACCACCATTCCTGGCACCACTAAAACAAATGTGGAAGGGGTATTTGCTGCTGGAGATGTACAAGATAAAAATTACCGTCAAGCAGTAACTGCTGCAGGAAGCGGCTGTATGGCCGCATTAGACGCAGAACGTTATTTAACTTCAATTGGTCATTAATGGCTGAAAAAAATTATATGCGTATCAGTTTAAATGATGTTCATTTTTTTGGATATCACGGTATTTATGAAGAAGAGAAAATACTAGGAAATACGTTTATAGTAAATTTGCACGTTGATTTTATTCCAACGAAAAATAGTATAACAAATATTTCAGAAACTATTGACTACGTAACATTATTTGAATTAGTAAAGGCACGTATGGCTAAACCAACGCCTTTGATAGAAACCATTGTTACTGAATTAGCTGACGTTATATTAAAAGATTTTACAATAGTGCATAGCGTGTTTGTGAAAATTACAAAATCACAAGTTGCTATTAATTCATTGGAAGGAAATATGTCGGTGGCTATTACACGCACTAAGTAGAAAAAATCAAATTTTCTGATGCTTCCATTTGTTGGATTTGATATACAAGTAGGAGGGTATTAATAAGCTTGTCCAATACACTAGTTCACTCATCCATCCAATGGTAATTGGTAATTTGAAATATTCCATCGTGGTATATACATAAATTACATATATAACAATGGCAATAGTTTCAATACGTAAAGTCCTAACCGATTGGCCAGTTCCTGTCACAGCACTTAGCCAAATTGTAGCTAAAGACATCACAAGCATTGCTACTGAAACAACCCTTAATACAGGGATGGCTGCTTGAATAAAGGATTCCCCCTGCCCATAAATGCTTAAAAATTGTATTGCAAATAAGTTAAGTATAATGCAAACTATAGTTGCAAATCCCAAACTCCATGCCATTATTTTTCGGATTAGTACAAGTACCTGTTCTTCCTTATTTTGACCTATTATATTACTTACCATAGTATTTGCTGTTGCCGCAAAAGCCCAAGTAAAACAACCAAAGAACCCAAAAATGTTACGCATAGCGTTAGATGCCGATAATGCTTCTTCTCCTTTATGTTCAATTAAAATATAAAAAAATTCCCAACTAATTATGCTAATCATATACTGCATCATTAATGGAGACGATTGTTTTAAAATTAGTTTTATGTAATCGGTTTTCAAAGTCCAACTTTTAAACAAATCAAATCGAGCACCAATTTTTTGGTAATGGATGACTAAGTATATCACCAATAAACCTAAAACTTCAGCAATGATAGAAGCATAGGCGGCACCCATAATACCCATAGCGGCAAAACCAAAGTGACCAAAAATTAAAGCATAATCGAAAAATATATTTACAAAAGCTTCGGTGGCGGTGCCTATTATTAAATATTTACTTTGGTTAGTACCTACCAAAAGCGCATTGCGCATTTGATAAATAAATAAAAAGGGTAGCCCCCAAATTCTAATTTTTAAAAATGCAATTACAATATCGGCTCTTTCTTTATCGTGCAGTAGGGCATGAAAAATGGAAGGTGCAATAAAATAAGTAAATGCAATTCCAATTATTGACAACAATATGGATATAAAAACACCTTGCGTAAACAATACCCCAATTTCATCTGTCCTGTTTTCCCCAGCTCTTCTTGAAATGAGTGCTTGTAAGCCATTGTTTAATCCTTGCCCCATTACGCCAAAAATTAAATAATACACCCCAGTGATGCCTGCAATTGCCAAGGCTTGACTGCTTAATGCACCTAGGAAGATGCTATTAATGATAAAATTAATTTGGGGCACTAGAATGGCTAATCCAATTGGTATGGAAATGGCAAGTATTTGTTTGCTAGAAACCTGAACTTGTAAGGAGGGAGTTGTATTTAAATCACTCATATTTGGCAAATCTACAATTAGTTTCTGCAAAGAACTGCCCCTTTTTTTATATCATTGCATAAGAATTCAACCTATGGCACAGAAGAAAATTGGCATTTACGATAATTTAGAAAGTACAGCTAATAATAAGGTAGAAGATTTATACCTTATTGTGGATGGACAAAGCATTGTTTTTTCTGTAAAAAACAATAGTACAAATCAATATGTATCGTTTGAATATTTCTTAAACACAGGGGACAATCAGGGTTGGAGTCAGTTAATTGCCTATTTGCAAAATAATTCAAAGTTAATGCATGCTTTCTACAAGCATATATATTTTATAATGAATACTTCGCATGTTGTGTTATCGAATGGTACTTTAAATACTGATGTTTTACAATATCAACAAGAACTTAATTTAGTGCATGGTATTAAAAGCGAAGAAGAAATTTATGTGAACGAGATTGGCTCAGGCAAGGTTTTAGTTTATGGTGTACCGGATGCTTTAAGTACTTTGCTTACTAGGGCTTTCCCAACGGGTAAATGGCAACATTACGCATCCTATTTAATTAATAATTTACCAACGAATGGAGTATTTGTGCAATTATTTGACACTAATTTTTGCTTGTATATTGTTGTTGATTGCCAAGTGAAATTACTCAACTATTATCCAATTGAAGGGAAGGACCAAAATAGCTACGTAGTTTTAAATGCTTGTATTAATAGTGATACCGACACGAATCTATTTCCTTTATATGTACACGGTTATAGTGCCGAACAACATGAATTTATAAAAATGGTTGCACCTTATTTTGAAAGTTTACATTTGATGAAAGCGCCAGAGGAGGGAATAGGTTCAAAATTAAACCTCGATTATCCGAATCATACTTATTCTACCTATTTTATTTTTTAAATGAGAATTATATCTGGAAAACATAGTGGTCGAAAAATACACCCTCCAC
>CANHAE010000105.1 GCA_947458915.1 Bacteroidota bacterium | reverse complement strand
ACTCCTTTGAATGGAACTTTAACGAGGGTATCTGGAGAGGATGTGAATGTATATGCGATTGAGCAAAACGATTTAACAACTGCGAACAATCCGAATTACACGATAAGTTATGTTGGGGATAATTTTAGTATCACGAAAAAGGGAATAACCGTAACAGCTACTGCCTCTGATAAACCATACGATGGGAATACTACCGCAACTGTTGTATTATCTAGTGCTGATATTGTTTCTGGAGATGTTATTACATTTTCAAATACATTGGCAGAGTTTGACACGAAGGAAATTGGCACTGGTAAAACTGTTACGATAAGCGGGATAAGTATGGCAGGAACTACAGTAGGCAATTATAATTTATTAAATACTATTACAACAACTACTGCAAGTATTACTGGGTCATTATCAAATGTATTCATCCTTCCTAATGCATTTACGCCCAATGGAGATGTATTAAACAGTCATTTAAAAATTATTTATAATCAAAACATAAGTGTTTTGCAGTTCTTTGCTGTTTATAATAGAAGTGGACGTATGGTATTTCCTTTAAATGGAGAGCTTATTGAAAATGGGTGGAATGGGAAAGTGGATGGAATAGCGCAGGATGCAGGCGTTTACATTATTAAGGCAACTTTGGTTACAGGTGGGATTTCAGAAACTAAAATTGGGTCGATATTATTAATAAAATAACTAAGTAAATAAAACAGTTGCATAAAAAAATATACATATTCATTTTCACATTACTCAATTGCACTTTCGCAATTGGGCAGGATATTATATTGTCGCAACCCTATGCAGCTTCCCAATATTTAAGTCCGGCATCGGTTGGTAGTGGTGTTTACCAGCAAAGGATTCAAGCGAATATGAGAACACAAATGTTTGATGGAGTTAATTTAAGTAACACCTTCGTGGCTGGATGGGATACTCGTTTGAGGCAAAAGGAGGAGGAACAAAATAATTACATTGGGATTGGTACAAATATTATTTCAGATAGGTTGATTGGGGGCTTAATGCAAACCAATCATTTTTCAGTTAATTTAGCCTATCACCTTTTTTTAAACGAAGACTATTCTAATGAAATTGCACTTGGGTTAGGTGGTACTTTTTCTCAAACTAATATTGACAAAAGCAAACTTATATTTAATGATTCCTACGATCAATATTCTGGTAATTTTTTAGGTAGCTCAGGAGATTTAATTAACCTAAAGTCCTTCCCTCGTAAAATTTCTGCCAATACGGGTATTATGTATACGCATAATAGTACGGTTCAATTTTTGCAGGTTTCAGCCAACGCTTTCTTTTATGGAACTCCCGACCAAACTAACGCTACAACTACCGATGCAACTAGGCTAAAAGCAATTATGTACTTAAATATTGAGCAAGTTTTTAATGAATCTAATACTTTTATGATTCATGCTTCTTATAACAATAGATTAAATAGTGGCAACTTAAGCCGTCAATTACTAGCTGCAGGCGCCGTGAGTTTTCCCTTGACATACGAATGGGATCAAGTGAAGCGTTTATACGTGGGTTGCATGTATCGTGTAGGAGAAGCTATTGTGCCAAATGTTTCCTTAATGTTGAATAAATACAATTTGGGACTTAGCTACGATGTATTTATGAATAATAAAAGTGGTGCTATTATTAAACAAAATGGTTTTGAAATTAGTTTTTCTTCTTCTTTTGGGAAAAGAAGAAATGAATTCCTTAAAACAATTTTCGATTAAAAATTTATAGAACAATTCACCCATTCTGGGTCAAAGTCGGCATTGTATTTTTTGTAAAAGTTTATGGCGGGTTCGTTCCAGTCTAATACCTGCCAGTTCATTCCTTTGTATTTTTTTTCTTTCGCTTCATTTATTAATGCGTCAAATAATAAGCTTCCTATTTTTTTGCCACGCATTTCTTCGGTTACTAAAATATCTTCCAAATACAGTCTTTGCCCTTTCCAAGTTGAATAGCGTATATAATATAATGCTAAACCTACCACCACGCCTTGTGTTTCGGCTACAAATGCCCACCATACAGGTTTGTCGCCAAAACCACTTTCTTCAAAATGGGATAAGGTTACCGTTACTTCGTCAGGTGCTTTTTCGTATGTAGCTAGTTCTTGTATGAGTTCTAATAGGCGAGCACAATCCTGCTTAATAGCTGGGCGAATAAGTATATCCATGGGTGTTATTTGTAAGGGTAAAAGAATTTATATTTTAGCCAATGCTTGTGTTAAATCGGCTTCTAAATCCTCGTAATTTTCAATACCTACACTCATTCTTATTAAACCATCAGTTATGCCATATTTTATTCTTTCCTCTCTTGGTATACCATAATGCGTCATGCTTGCTGGGTGAGACACTAAAGTATCAACAGTGCCCAATGAAACTGCACGTGTGCATACTTCCAATGCATCAATAAACTTTTTTCCTGCATCAAGTCCTCCTTTTAATTCAAAACTTAATAATGGGGCATGTTGCTTCATTTGTTTGCTTGCAATGGCATGGTCGGGGTGCGTAGCCAAACCTGTATAATTTACTTTTTCAACGGCAGGGTGGTTTGCTAAAAAGGCAGCTACTTTAGCTGCATTGCTGCAATGCCTATCCATTCTTATTTCCAAAGTTTTCATTCCTTGTATTAATAAGTAGGCATCAAACGCGTTACTATTGCCTCCTAATAATGCATGCCATTTCCAAACCTTGGTATGCATTAATTCAATATCCTTTCCTAATAATACGCCATGCAATGCAGAACCATGTCCATTTAAAAATTTAGTAGCTGAATGGAATACAAAATCAGCACCTAATGCAAAGGGTTGCTGTAAATAAGGTGTTGCAACGGTATTGTCAACGGATACTTTTACGCCATGTGCTTTAGCAATAGTGCATATGGCTTGTATGTCCACGCACTGTAATGTAGGGTTGGCAGGCGTTTCAAGGTGTATTAGTTTAGTAGCTGGGTTTGCCTTTATAGTTGTTTCTAATAAATTCAAATCACGCACATCTATTAATACAATATTTATACCTGCTTCTACTAATACTTTTTGCATTAATTCTTGCGAACCTCCGTATAATGAATAATGGGATATTAACGTATCACCTGCACTTAAATTACTAAAAAACAAAGTTGTCATTGCTGCTTGGCCACTTGCATGTAACAAAGCTTTTAACACCAATGGTTCACCTTTTTCATTTGTTAAATTATGGGACTCTAAGGCTGCAATTGTTTCTTCCGCAGCAGTGAAAGTGGGGTTACCCCAACGTGAGTAAATGCGCGATTTGTCGCTTCCCTTAAAACGTTCCATCCCTTCGTCGGTGGAATTAAAGGTAAAGGTTGAAGTTGCGTAAATAGGGGTAGTATGAGAAAAATTATCGTTCTCGTGATTAGCAGTATGTAGTGTTACAGTGCTTATTCCTTTATATTTTTTCTTGCTCATGTCCTATTCTTTTAATTATTTATGCTAATACTTAAATATACAATTAATATGCCCACTTTAGCCAAGTTGCTCCCCAAGTAAACCCTCCTCCGAAAGCAGCAAGTACTAAATTATCACCCTTGTTTAGTTTTGTTTCCCACTCCCATAAGCATAGTGGAATGGTTGCTGCTGTTGTGTTTCCGTATTTTTGAATATTAATCATGACTTTTTCCATGGGAAGGCCCATTCTATTTGCTGTTGCATCAATAATTCTTAAATTAGCCTGGTGAGGAACTAGCCATGCTATATCATCGCCAGTTAAATTATGCTTTTCTAATAATTCGGCACTTACATCCGCCATGCCTTTTACTGCAAATTTAAATACGGGCTGTCCATCCTGAAATGCATAATGTTCTTTTGCCATTACTGTTTCAACACTTGCTGGTTTTAAACTTCCGCCTGCTTTTATATGTAAGTAATCACGTCCGCTTCCATCACTTTTTAATATTGAATCCTGAATGCCTAAACCATCGGTGGTTGGTTCTAATAAAACAGCACCTGCACCGTCACCAAAAATGATACAAGTTGCACGGTCTGTGTAATCAATTATTGAACTCATTTTGTCGACACCAACCACAATTATTTTTTTATACCTTCCTGTTTCTATAAAATTACTTCCGGTAGTTAACGCAAATAAAAACCCACTGCAAGCTGCACCCAAATCAAAACCAAATGCATTTTTCGCACCTAGCTTATCACCAATAATATTTGCAGTTGAAGGAAACACCATATCGGGTGTAACCGTTGCACAAATAATGCAATCAATTTCCATTGGATCGAGTTGCTTCTTGCGTAGAATTTCCTCAATTGCTTTTACTGCCATATCGGAACTTGCTTTGCCTGGTTCCTTCAAAATGCGTCTTTCTGAAATTCCAGTCCTGCTTTTTATCCATTCATCGTTGGTATCTACCATCTTTTCCAAGTCGAAATTGGTCAATTTGGTTTCTGGTACATATCCGCCTACAGCGGTTATTGCGGCTCTCAAGGGGGTCGACATAGATAATTTTTATTTTAGCCTACAAATATATCTTAAAATTTGGCTAAGAATGGCTTCAATTCGCCATTTTTCGTTCATGTTTCAGTAATTTCGGGACTATATGATCGCATTTTTACAAGGAAACTTTGTTCAGGTCACACCTGCTAAACTTATTATTGATGTTGGAGGGGTTGGGTATGAGGTTAATATTAGCCTTAATACCTATGAAGCTATCTCCAAAAAAGAGAAAGGGTTGTTACATACCTATTTGCATATTACCGAAAATTCGCAAGTACTTTTTGGGTTTCATGAACTACAAGAAAAGGAATTATTCCTGCATTTAATTAGTGTTTCTGGTGTGGGTGCAAGCACCGCACGTATGATGCTTTCTGGAATGATGCCTGAAGAAATTATTAGGGCTATTGTACAAGGTGATGCAAGACAATTAGAACAAATTAAAGGAATAGGAAAAAAATCAGCAGAAAGATTAGTGTTGGAATTAAAAGATAAACTTTCTAAAGTAACATTACATAATAATCCATTAGGTGGTTTTGCTGCACCGAGCAAAGTTAATCCTCATCAGGATGCTATTCAGGCATTAATGTCCTTAGGTATTCAAAAAGCAATTGCGGAAAAAGCAGTAGACAAAACTATTCAATCAGCAGGTGCTGATTTAAGTGTTGAAGCTTTAATTAAAACTGCATTAAAAAATTGCTAATTCAATTTTATAATTCTCACGTACTTGAAATTATTCCAACCATATATTTTTTGTTTAGCATTTCTTGTTTTAGGGAGCAATGCTATTGCACAAGTAAAGCAAGGGTTGGCGGTGCCATTCAAGGATACAATAACCAAGCAACTAAAGGACACCAGCAAGCCTTGGCTTGGTGGTGATTCGCTTAGGTTCCCAATTAAGGATAGGAGAGGAGATTTTTTATCACAACCTAGTAATAACCCATTTGATATAAGAGATACTAGTATTATGAAGCGTAGCATTCAGTATGACCCTGCTACTAAATCTTATTTTATCAAAGAACTTAAAGGAGGCCAGCTGCAACGCATTCCGTCCACTTTAACTTTCGATGAATTTTGGAAATTAAAAACCAAAAAGGACGAGCAAGCTTACTTCATGCAACGAGCGAATTCTTTGGGCATGCTGAATAGAAAAATAAGCCGCCCAAAAACAAAAGTATTTGATAGTTATTTTGATCGTTTATTTGGCAAAACTGGGTCGGATTTAAAAATTGACATTAAGCCAGTTGGCGAAATAAATATTAAGGCTGGCTACCAAGGGCAGAACGTAAAAAATCCTACACTTCCCGAACGTGCAAGAAAAAACGGGGGCTTTGATTTTGACGCAAATACCAATTTTAGCATGAATGCAAGTATTGGTGACAAGTTAAAATTTCCTATCAATTTAAATAGTTTATCGAATTTAGGTTTTGATAATCAAATTAAATTAAGCTACAAGGGAAAAAAAGACGAGGTT
>CANHAE010000104.1 GCA_947458915.1 Bacteroidota bacterium | reverse complement strand
TAAGAAAAATGGGTAACCTTTTTTTTATATATGAAACTTGATTCCATTTTTCCTTCCATGCCCATTCAGCTTTTATATCGACTTTGAGCCTTTCATTCATAATTAAAACCCTTTTCTTATCTATTAATATACAATATTAATAACATATAATATTGATAATATATATTATTCATAATATATAATAAATCCATATATTTGTTATGTACAAATTTCTTAACTAAAAATTATTATTATGAAAAAAGTATTATTAGTGATGTTAGTTTTAGCATCATTTTCAAATTTTGCAAGTGCTCAAACTAAAAAAGGAACCTGGTTACTTGGCGGTAGTGCATCGTATGCAAGTCAGGGAGATTTTAACAACTGGGCATTAAGCCCTAGTATTGGCGGTTTTATTAAAGACAATCTTGCTATAGGTGCAGACGTCTCTTTGGCAGGCATGTCAGATGTTGAAGGAACTTCAACTACTTTGGCTGCTTATATTAAGCCGTATTTTGGTTCAAGTGAAACAAATAAGTGGTTTGCAAAAGGTGGTATTGGTTCATTTAAATCAAGTTATATGGAGGATGGCAAATTTGCATATGGGCTTGGCCTTGGAAATGCAAGTTTCTTAACAAAAAATATTGCTTTAGAAGTTAGCGCCAACTACACAAAGATTGCTGATTTTGATGATGCTTTATTTGATTTGAGAGTTGGTTTTCAAATCCACATAGGAGGAAATTAGTAGTTTTTAGTCTTTAATGAACAAATTCATTTCAACGGCCATCAAGTTTGATGGCCGTTTTTGTGCAACCAATTTTAGGTGTAGCCACATCTCAAGGTAATTGACTATTTTAGTAACACAGTTTATCAACCCCCTACTATGCAAAAACGATATCAGGTACTTGCAAGCTTATCGGTACTTTCAATGATTACCTTTTTGGATCGTATTGCACTTTCTTCCGCAAGTGCTTCTATTATGGACGATTTACATATAAGTACGGTGCAGTGGGGTTGGATACTTGGTATATTCACAATAGCCTATGGTGCATTTGAAATTCCAACAGGCTGGTTGGGAGATAAATTAGGAGGGAAGAAGGTACTTACCCGTGTAGTAATTTGGTGGTCCGTTTTTACAATACTTACCGGTTTTTCAACAGGTTTTATAATGTTATTAGTAGTGCGTTTTTTATTTGGCGTAGGAGAGGCGGGCGCGTATCCGAATATTTCAATTGTATTAAATAAATGGTTTCCTGCTTTAGAAAGAGCAAGAGCGCAAGCTACTATTTGGGGCTTCTCTCGCATTGGAGCTGCGCTTACTCCTTTTGTGGTATTCCCATTACAAACAAGCTATAACTGGAAAATGCCTTTTTATGTTTTGGGTGTTGCGGGAATAGTTTGGGCAATTTTTTGGATACTAACGCATAAAGAAAATCCGTCGGAAAGCAAAAGTATTTCGGCTAAAGAATTAGCTATCATACAATTTGACAGAACAGACACAACCAACCATGCTTTAAAGGGATCGGATTTTTGGAAAATGTTTGAGTCTAAAAATTTATGGTTTTTAATGGCCATGTATTTTTGTTATGCAATTGGCGCCTATTTTTTCCAAAGTTGGTTCCATACCTATTTGCAAAAAGGAAGGTTAATCCCGAAAGAAGAATTGATATGGGCTTCCTCCTTACCCTACCTACTTGCTGCACTAGGTTGTTTTACGGGAGGTTGGCTAAGTGACAAAGCAATTATTAAGTTAGGCAAAAAATGGGGACGCCGTATTGTACCTATGATTGGTTTATTTATTTCCGGCCTTTGTCTAATAGGAGCTTCGTTAGTAACTGATAACCTGACTGCAATAATTGCACTTGGTATAGGTATGGCATGTATGGACGTTACAGCGCCCGTGGCTTGGGCTGTTGCGATGGATATGGGTGGAGAAAGAAGTGGCGCCGTTTCTGGTTCAATGAATACAGCAGGTTTAACAGGTGCCTATATAAGCACTGTCGTTTTTGGTTACCTCGCTAACTCCTATGGCTATAACCTGCCCTTGTTACTTATTGGTATGATAGTTTTAGCAGGTGCGTTTGTTTGGTTTAAGATAGATGCAACCAAAACGCTATAAAAAAAGCGTGATAATAAAATACTTAATGTAGTTTTATTTTTTCTCATCGCCTCTGCGTCTTGCTTCTTCTGCAGCAGTGTATATTTTAATCCAAGTTAAAGAAATATCAATCACGGCAAGTAAAGGACCAAGCAGCACAACCATAATGACCTCAAGCCCAGGTGTATGCCCAACAATACCGTCTAAAGAAGTGCTAGCCGACCTTTTATGTAATTTATATAAACAATAAATTGCTGATAATACCCAAATTGCAATAACTACCTTTTCTGTCATAATACATTAATTGAAAGCTTGAAGATAAGACAAAAAATGATTCTTGACAGAGGCATGTCCTATTAAGTGGTAATAATTGGTTTTATTTTTTAATTGATTTTGGTCAAGACAATTCATTATTAATACGCTGGTTATTAGCCATAATTATTTGAGGTTAAAATATCCAATAACAATTTTACTAGGCCTGTTATTGGAACAGTTTTAAGTGACTGTGCTTTTTATAATTTTTCGTTAATTACCAAAAAACTTAAAATATTATACAAATTGTTGACAATCAACTATTTGCATTTATATTTTTGAGATCAACCAAACCACTTTAAGTTTGTTTATTATTATATTATGTTACAAAAATTTACTCGTTTTTATTTCTTGGTTTTGCTTTTAATAATACAGCCCTTGACAGCACAGGTTTATGCACAGGAAAATGTTGTGTTGAATGGGACCATTCGAGACAAACAAACAGGTGAATCATTGTTTCGTGCTGTTATACGTGTAGCGGAATTACCAAGTATAGGTATTCTTTCCAACGAATATGGGTTTTACGCAATTTCGGTGCCCAAGGGAAGCTATACATTAAAGGTTACGCAACTGGGTTATGAAAATTTCACACAAAAAATAAAGCTAGATACAAGTAAGCTGCTAAATATCCAATTAGAAGTAAAGTCTGTTTTGACAGAAGTAGTAGTAGAAAGTGGTCGTAAAAACGATAATTTAATAAAACCACAAATGGGCACCGAAACTTTAAACATGAACACAATTAGTAAAGTGCCTGTGCTATTTGGAGAAAAAGACATTTTAAAAACATTGCAATTGCTACCTGGCGTGAAGTCGGCTGGAGAAGGTAACAGTGGTTTTTACGTGAGGGGGGGCGGCGCAGATCAAAATTTAATATTATTAGACGAGGCACCAGTTTATAACGCGTCTCACTTATTGGGATTTTTTAGCACCTTCAATAGCGACGCGATAAAGGATGCAACATTAATAAAAGGGAATGGACCTGCACAATACGGGGGCAGGCTTTCGTCTGTATTAGATGTAAGAATGAAAGAAGGAAATAATCAGGCGTATACGGTTAATGGAGGCCTTGGCTTAATAAGTAGTCGTGTAAGTGTAGAGGGGCCAATTCAAAAGGATAAATCTTCCTTTATTATTTCAGGAAGAAGAACCTATGCTGATCTATTTTTAAAAGCAGCCGAAGATTTTAAAGACAATGTTTTGTACTTCTATGATTTAAACATGAAGGCGAATTATAAAATTAATAGTAAGAATAAAATATTTATTTCAGGTTATTTTGGAAAAGACGAATTAGGATTAGGAGAGACATTTGGAATTGACTGGGGAAATAAAACAGCAACCATTCGGTGGAATCGTATTATTTCAAACAGGTTGTTTTTAAACACTTCCTTAATTTATAGTGATTATAATTATAATGTTAAACTGAAAAATAAAGAAACAAATTTTAATATCAATTCAAATATTAAAGACTTTAATTTAAAACAGGATTACACTTTTTATGCTAGTCCTAAAAACACCTTACGTTTTGGATTCAATAGTATTTTACACACTATTACACCTAGCACTTTTAGCGGAACAGTAAATAATAGTATAAAGAAAGTGGGTCGCAATGGGCTTGAAAATGCAATCTATATCAGTAACACCTATAAAGCAACTGATAGGCTTAGCTTGGATTATGGACTGCGTATATCTGCTTATAGCTTAATGGGGGGAGATGCTTATAATATTTATGAAAATGGCCTTGTTCAGTCAACCATTCAATTAGATAAATCAAGTTTAGGAAAAACGTATGTAAATCCTGAGCCAAGAATAACTTCTAATTACCGTATTTCTGATCAGGCTAGTTTTAAAGCTGGTTATGCAAGAAATATACAACACCTGCATTTGTTAAGTAACGCAACCGCATCAAGTCCATCGGATCAGTGGATTGGGAACTCCTATAATATTAAGCCTGAAATTGCCGACCAATTTAGTGTAGGCTATGTAAAACAAATGAATCAAGACAATCTTGAGTTAAGTGCTGAACTGTATTACAAATTCTTACAAAACCAACTTGATTTTAAGGATGGCGCAGAAATTAACACCTTGTCGGATGTGGAAAGCGCTTTATTGTTTGGCATTGGAAGGGCCTATGGTATGGAATTATTATTCAAGAAAAAAGAGGGCATTTTTACAGGATGGGTAAGTTATACTTTATCAAAGACAGAACGAAAAATAGAAGGAGTCAATCAAAATAATTGGTACAACGCAAAACAAGATAGGACACACGATGTTTCTTTAGTAGGTGTGTATACCTTAAATTCAAAATGGTCTATTTCTGGCGTGTTTGTATATAACACAGGTGACGCGGTTACTTATCCCACTGGTAAGTATGCATTTCAAGGAAACACATTATACCAATACGCTTCAAGAAATTCAAATCGTATGCCAGCAAACCATCGCTTAGATTTAAGCGTTACCTACGAGAAAAAAAGAAAAAAACGCATTCAAGAATCCTGGAATTTCAGTTTGTATAATGTCTATGGAAAACAAAATGCATTCCGAATCACTTTCCAAGACGACCCAGATGATACAAGTAGAACTCAAATTATTCAAACTTCTTTGTTTAGATGGGTGCCTAGTATCACTTATCAGTTTAAATTTTAATTATGTTAAGGCGATTCAATATTTTATTTATTTTTTCAATCTGGTTTGTTAGCTGTGATAAAGAAATAAATTTATCATTAGACAAGAACACCTCAATGCTTGTAATAGAGGCAAACATTACAGACCAGCCCGGTCCTTATTTTGTTAAGGTTACTAGGTCTGTTGCGGTTACCGACAAAAACGTTTTTCCAGGAGTAACCAATGCAACTATTACTATTACAGATAATTTAGGTAAACGAGATACGCTAATACATACACTAGACGGCGTATACCAAACAAATAAATTAAGAGGAGTGCCCGGAATCACTTACTATTTAGAAGTAAAAGTTGATGGCAAAAAAATTACGGCCGAGTCAACAATGCCACAAAAAGTAGCACTTGATAGTTTAAGAATAAATGGCTTTGAAATTAATGGGGTAGTGCGCTATAATATTATCCCCGGTTATACCGATCCTATTCAACTGGGAAACAGTTACCGATTTATTCAAATAATAAATGACACATTGGATCAAACTTTTCACGTTTTTAATGACAACTTAAATAATGGGAAAGTAAACCAAAGACCTTTGAGGATCGGAACAGACCAGTTGGAAATAAAACTTAAAGACACCATTTCGGTAGAAATGCAATGCGTAACAAGGGATACTTACTTATATTATTATACTTTAAACCAACAAAGCAGCGCAGGGCCAGGTGGCGGGACAACCCCTTCAAACCCTCCATCAAATATTCAGGGTGGCGCGTTGGGTGTTTTTTCTGCACATACTAAACAAGTAAAAATTGTGCGGGTAAATTAGGGAAATAATAGAACCCGCATAGGATTTAAATAAAAAGCCCTCAACTTTCGTTGAGGGCTTGTGGCACCACCCGGGCTCGAACCGGGGACACAAGGATTTTCAGTCCTTTGCTCTACCAACTGAGCTACAGCGCCATC
>CANHAE010000103.1 GCA_947458915.1 Bacteroidota bacterium | reverse complement strand
TGCAATCATTGCGTTATAGGTGGCACCAACCTCGCTAGACCACCAAGGTGTTGTGTTTAGTTTGGCAGCAGCCTTAAGCAGTGTCTCGCTATTATTAATTACATAATTTGGTGTCCAAGTTTCTGCTGCAGTACCTCCCCAATTTGCATTAATTAATCCAACTGGCATTTGCAAAGCTTCTTGTAAATTTTTACCATAGAAATAACCAATTGCACTAAACTGGTACATTGCTTCCGGTGAACAAACAACCCATTTAGCATCAATATTTTCTTGTGGATACTTTGCTGTTGCTTTTGGTACGTAAAAGAATCTAATTTTATTATTGGTTGCATTGGGAGCCTCTTCCATTGACTGTGCTAATGCTTGATCGCCTGACCACTCCATATTACTTTGCCCACCACAAACCCAAACCTCGCCAATTAAAACATCATCTATTATTATTTTATTATTTCCTGCTATTGTTATTTGATAAGGACCACCTGCAGAGGGCGTTTTTATAGCTGCGGTCCATTTGGCTGAATTGTTTGTTATGACTTCATAGGAAAGCGTGTCCCAATTGGTTTTTATAATGACTTTTTCTTCAGGTGCACCCCATCCCCATATATTTACGGTTGTCTTTTGTTGTAAAACCATATGATTACCAATAATATTAGGCAGTCGAATAGCTGCATTTGTTCCAATATGCATTAGTATAAGTAAAAAAAGAAGGCTAGTATTTTTTTTCATTTGTTACAACTATTTAGGATGGTATATTTACTTTCTTAAAATTAATGTTTTTGTTTGAGCATTCGCTTAGTCAATTTGGTAATAAATTACTAAATTTTCCACTTGTTACCAATTGGCAATTGTATTTAAATTGCAATATCTTTAGCCTCTATAAAATAAAACAGCATGTCATATAACAGAAGAAAATTTATTGGACTTTCTGCATTAACTGCAGGCGCAATGACACTAAAAAATTCACTATTAGCTAATACAATAACTGCCCCCTTAACGCCAAGCGGCATAGTAGTTCCTATTACTATTGAGGAGAGAAAGGCTAGGATTGCGAAAGCGCAACAATTAATGGCTAAAGAAAAAATGGATGCTATTTTTTTAGAAGGCACTGTGTCTTGTTTTTATTTTACAGGTTTACGTTGGGGGCAAAGTGAAAGAACTTTTGGAGTGGTGATTCCAGCGAAAGGAGCTATTGCATATGTATGTCCAAAATTCGAAGAAGACAGGGCTAGAGAGCTTATTCAACCCGTCTATGGTGATGAAGTACGTTGCTGGGAAGAACATGAAAGTCCTTACGCACTTATTGTTAATATAGTAAAAGATAGAGGCGTAAAATACCATTCAATTGGTATGGAAGAAAGGGTTCGATTCTTTATAGCGGATGGTGTAAAGAAATTAGCAAAAGGATTTGAGATTGTCGATGCAACTCCTGTTACCGCAGGGTGTAGAATGATTAAGTCGAAATCAGAAATCGCACTTATGCAAATTGCTAATGAT
Organism: Bacteroidota bacterium; assembly: GCA_947458915.1. Lineage (GTDB taxonomy): Bacteria > Bacteroidota > Bacteroidia > Chitinophagales > Chitinophagaceae > Sediminibacterium. Next base: position 4,644 of record CANHAE010000103.1, on the reverse strand, counting down.
GTAACTATTGAAGCGTATAAAATTGCTTTTGCAACCATTCAGCCCGGGATGTCACAAACAGTATTTAGCGGGAACATAAGTGCAGCTTTTAAAAAGCTTGGGTATAGTGGTGGGGCATCGGTACAGATAGGAAAATACTCGGCCATGCCCCATGGAAGTATTACGCCTCAAACTATTAGAGAAGGGGACATAGTGATGGTAGATGGAGGCACAAGCTGTGAAGGCTATGCATCGGATATTACGCGCACCATTGTGGTCGGAAGGCCTACACAAAGGCAAATCGATGTTTGGAATATTGAAAAAGAAGCCCAGACAGCCGCCTTCAATGCAATTAAAATTGGTGCGCCTTGTGAACAGGTAGACGCAGCAGCGAGAGCGGTAATTACTAAAGCTGGCTTTAGCACTGACTATAAATTGCCGGGATTACCACATAGAACAGGGCATGGTATAGGATTAGAAGGCCACGAATGGACCAATTTTGTAAAAGGTAACAAAACGCCAATGGCTGTTGGTATGTGTTTTAGCAATGAGCCAACAATTAGTATTCCAGACGAGTTTGGAATAAGGTTAGAGGACTGTGTGTATATTAGTGAAGATGGCCCTCATTATTTTTCAAAGCAAAGCATTTCTATTGACCAGCCTTTTGGATAAGTAGCCTGACTAGTTTACACTGTGTATTGTTACAGCAACCGCTGGCGTTGCAGGCCTGGAGGGGCTTGCTTGTGCAAGTGACCCTGTTAATACCGAATTTGTATTTTTTACACTAAAATATATTTCTATATAGTCGTCGTCGCCTAATGCTACAAAATAGCCGGCAGCTAAAATATTTTTAACATTATTACCCGCAATGGTATAATTTATATTTGTGTTTGCATAAGCCGATCCATTCCTTCTTATCCAAACACTTACCTCATCGCTTGCCAAATCGGCCTTCAATAATTGAAGCGTATATTTAATAAAATACGTTCCAGCGTATTTCACTGTAATTCTTGTAGGCAGTAAACTTGTGTTATTAGTAATAGTAATATCGCTGAATAAATGGGCGTAGGAAAACCTTATAGGGGTCGCAACTGAAACAAGTGCTTGTTGTTTTGTAGAATCATAAAAACTACCAAAGGCAACTTTGGCGGGAGTGAATCCTAAACCAGCAATAATTTCGGTGCTTGTTATTTCGCCACTATTAATTTTTGTATTAATTCTATTACTTAATGAAACAGTATCGGATTTGTTTAATTTTAGATTAATTCGGTTGCTGATTGATAAAGTATCTATCTTTTTGAGCCGTTCGTTTAAAGCCACATTAGTTAAATTGCTTATTGGTTTTATACTATCTGGTGTATTGTTTATTTTATCAATACTCAGCAGTGTTCCTATTTCTTTAATAGTTGTAACGCCTGTTCCACCTTGCTTTACGCTTACCACGCCAGAAATGTTTTTTGCATTTACATTGTCTGTATAAAATGAAAATGGCACATAGTTAATTTTTTGCACTCCTAAGTTTTCAAACACTAAGCCACCTTCGGGGTCTATTTCTATTTGCAAGTATTTATCTGGACTTGTCCAAGCTATATTTTCAAAACTCCCCATTGAAACAATTTTACCAGCTTCCTCAATACCTAAAAGTATAGTAAATAAACCAAGCACATTTGTGGTTACCGATTTTATTTCTTGGTATTCAATTGTACTAGTGGTAGTGTCGTTCTTAATGCTCAAACGAATTGCAATATTTTTATTAGGCAGTATTAGTCCGTTTGCCTTTCTGGCGATAGCTTGAAAACTAATTCCTTTATTTGATTGCGCATTTGATTTTCCCGAACTGATTAGTAAATTAAAAAATAGAAAAATTATAATTTTCATTATTTATATTTTTAAAAGTTTAAATACTTTATTGGCTAGGACTTGTCCGCCAACTATATAATTTACTATTATATAGTACAAGCCATTTTTTTCACTAATTAGATTTATTTGTTTTTGAAAATTCAATCCTGCATATGGACCCTTTAATACTTGTATGTTATTTCCAAGATTGTCTGTTATTTTAATGTTTAGAATAATTATACCATCTTGAGTACAGGAAATTTTAAAAATATTTTGCATTGGATTTGGACCAATTAAAATTTTTAAATTAAAACTGTCAATACTTTTAACATTAAATTTTATATCATTTTGGTTTTGTAAAAACCCTGAAGAAAGCATAATACTTGATTTCGAAATATAGGTTTCAGTGGATAAAGATTCTCCAATATTCCAGTCTACAATGCAGGTACTAGTCACCTTTGACCCTGACGCAACATTTTGACAAAACGGATCTAGGTATTGGCCTTTTAGTAATGAAGGGGAGTAGAGATAAAATATGGCCAACAGTATATATTGCCTTTTTTTATAGTTATTCCTACAATTTGCTAGCGTCCCCTTCATTTTTTCTGATTAGGGAATAAATGTAGAGGTATCAACGGTTAACTTTTATGTAGAAAGTACTATTAGGCACTAGTCTAATAGTATTGGAAATACGTAAACAGTTATTGTATTATTAATATTAAATATGTAATTTAGTGTCAAATAGCCCATAATTTAATGGGTAATTAGTTTAAACACGTCATTAATTTACGCTATGAAATATTCTAGAATACTTTTTATTTGTATCCTTTTTGCTTTTACTTCTTGTAGTAAAGGTGGGGGTACTTCACCAACACCGCCAACACAACCACCAACAACACCACCAACAACAACATTAAGTGATCCTACTATTGTTTTTGCAGTAGACATTGATCCAGGAGGAGCAACGCCAATATTTAAAGCACTTGGTCCTTCTCAGCCAATGGTGGTGAATATTAGTTCTGCCTTACCAACAAATGGAGTAATTATAAAAGTTACAGTCACAAACGATAATAATAATAATCAAACTGTGTATACAAGTGGAGATGTTCCGTCCTCTAAAAGTAGTAATAGCTTTACAATAAATCCTATACCAAAGGGAGCTTTGTGTACTACAACGATTTTAGTGAAATCGGCAAACCCTAATAGTACCAACATCGTTGAACGAAAATTTGGGTTGTACCTATTTTAGTAATTGATATATTTATTTGTACATTCTCTGTGAACTCATTAATTATTGTGATTTTTTGCAACCATATATGCTAGAAATGCATGGGATTTAAATTAAAACGAATAATTCCCCAATGCGCTTACTATAGCAAAACTAGCAGTCCCCAAATTCCAACTAAATAAACAATTAATACAATGAAGGAGTCAATGCCCATTCTAAAAATCTGTTTTTTTGAATGAATTAACATGCCCACCATATATATGGCAGTTAGTATTATGCCTAGCATTGTCAAATAAATATCGGATTGTTTTAAATTAGGCAAAATTGCATCCTCGCTAATCAAGGAAGCCATTAAAAACAATACAGGTAAAAAGGCGTTACCTCCAAATATATCACTTACGGCCATATTATATTCTCGAATTTTTGCCGAAGCAATACCTGTGGAAATTTCTGGTAACGCTGTGCAAAGTGCAAGTATGGTTGCGCCAAACACGACACCTGTCATGTTCCATCTAATGGCTAGTTGCTCTCCTGTGATTGTCAAGGCCCAACCCGCTATTAGTGTGATAATTGCGCCAATACTTAATACAAATATTGCTGATTTTATAGAACCTTTAAACTTTGATTTTGGCATTTTAGGTTGAGCAATGGGAGCAGCGGGTTGTAAAATTCTTTTCTTACGTACTAATTTAGTGATCAAATAAATAGTTGCTAACCACACTATTAAAATCAGCCACTCAAAAGGGGTGCTTCTAAAATACATCACAGAAGGTGGAAATTGATTTCCTACAATTACCATTGATAAAATTAAAATTACTGCAACCGCCTCAATCATCAATATTTTCGAATGCCCCTTTAAGGTGAGTGGTGCCGACCGTCCCACCCCAAAAATATCAATCAACACAAGTACAACAGTTTGAATGGCAATGCCTCCTAACAAATTACTAATGGCGATATCATAATTTTTAGTGTAGGCAGCAACAGCCGTAATGGCAATTTCGGGTAGGTTAGTAACAATGGCCAAAAATACCATTCCGCCAAAAGCACCTCCTAATTCAAAATAGGAAGTGATTGCATCAATTGCTTTTATAAGTTTAACACCTAGCAACCAAATTGCTACTGCAGCAAGTATAAAAACAAAAAGAAGTGCTTGAGTTGAAAGAGTGGAAACTTGCATAATTACATAATAAAGCTAGCCCTTTAAAGTTAGTTTATTTTTTAGCTATCAGCAGTAGAAACGCGTGTAGCATTTTTTATTCATACAATCACAAATATATAATATGTAATGTATTATTAATCAATATATTGAGAATTATGTGAAATAATAGTAATAAAGTCTATTAAAAAGATAGACTTTTATAAAAAACAGCTACATTTGCTTTTCGTAAGTAACGGCGGGTTTACTAGGTGATACTTTTGTTATTTGATACTAATTATAAACACAATTCTTTGGGAATTTAAAAATATTGTCATGTGGCCGAGTGGAGAGGCAAGGGTCAGCAAAACCCTCTACGGTGGTTCGATCCCATCTATGACAGCTGTTTTATGGCAAGCAATCGTTAAATCGGGCGGTATTTTTATACTGCCCTTTTTTTATT
>CANHAE010000102.1 GCA_947458915.1 Bacteroidota bacterium | reverse complement strand
TTAGAAGTTGAAACAAATATTGTTATCGCAAATCTGCATGGGAAATACACCCCATCCTCCCTTTTAAGCAAATTAGGGGAAAGTGGAATTCTTGCTTACGCCATCTCCCCCACCCAAATCAGGTTCGTATTACATTTAGACATTACAGACGATCAATTAGCAAAAACAATAGAGACGATCAATAAAATATAAAAGAAGCAACAATATGTTAGAAAGAATTAATCCAACAAACACGCAGGCATGGTTTGTGCTGAAGAAACATCATGAGGAAGAGATGAACCGCAAGCATATGAAAGATTTATTCGCGGCTGATGCAAATAGATTTGAACAATATTCTATTTCAACCAACGATTTATTATTTGATTATTCTAAAAATATCATCACTGAAAAGACAGTGCAATTGTTAATGCAATTAGCAAATGACTGTTCTCTTAAAGCTGCCATTGAAGCACAATTTGCGGGTAAAGCAATTAATGAAACTGAAAATAGAGCGGTACTGCATACAGCATTAAGAACTTTTTCAAACACTCCAATTTTAGTAGATGGTAACGACATTCTACCTGAAATTAAAAGAGTGCAAAAGCAAATGAAATCATTTTGCGAAGCGGTTCACAATGGCGAGCATAAAGGATACACGGGAAAGAAAATTACATCCATTGTGAATATTGGCATAGGTGGTAGTGACCTAGGTCCTGTTATGGTAACAGAAGCGTTGAAACCATATTGGATAGATGGAATACAAGTGCATTTTGTAAGTAATGTTGACGGCACTCATATAGCAGAAACCTTGAAAAAAGTAAATGCAGAAGAAACTTTATTCTTGATTGCTTCAAAAACTTTTACGACACAAGAATCCATGACCAATGCACATACTGCACGAACTTGGTTTTTACAACATGCAAAAGAGGAAGCACATATTGCAACACATTTTATTGCATTAAGTACCAACGAAAAAGCAGTTAATGCATTCGGAATTAGTAGTAAGAATATGTTTGAATTTTGGGATTGGGTTGGAGGCAGGTATTCTTTATGGAGTGCTATTGGCTTGTCCATTGCATTAACCATTGGCTATGATAATTTTGAGCAATTACTTAAAGGTGCTAACGAAGCAGATATTCATTTTAAAGAAACTCCATTCGATAAAAACATTCCTGTAATTATGGCCTTATTAGGCATTTGGTATACCAATTTTTTTGGTGCGCAAAGCGAGGCCATTTTACCATACGACCAATATATGCATCGTTTTGCAGCTTATTTCCAACAAGGAAATATGGAAAGCAACGGAAAGTATGTGGATAGAAAAGGTACAGCAGTAAATTATACAACCGGTCCAGTTATTTGGGGTGAACCTGGCACCAATGGCCAACACGCTTTTTATCAATTAATTCACCAAGGCACTTTGGTTATCCCTTGTGATTTTATTGCACCTGCAGTAAGTCACAACCCTATTGGTGACCATCATGATAAATTATTAAGTAATTATTTTGCACAAACTGAGGCTTTATTAAATGGTAAAACCCAAACAGAAGTTGTTGCTGAATTAAAAACCACTAATAAGACTGAAAAGGAAATAGAGTTTTTAACTCCTTTTAAAGTATTCGCCGGTAATAAGCCAACGAATTCCTTCTTGGTTAAAAAAATAACTCCTTCCACATTAGGATTTTTAATTGCAACCTATGAACATAAAATTTTCACCCAAGGCGTAATTTGGAATATATTTAGTTATGACCAATGGGGAGTTGAATTAGGAAAACAATTAGCCAATAAAATCTTGCCTGAATTAGGGGACGATGCAACAATTGAGGGGCATGACAGTTCTACAAACGGCCTTATAAATCGTTTTAAAAAATGGAGAAAACTAGCTTAGTGCACACTCCTATTTTAATTAGAAAAATTGAACCAAAGGACAATGAAGCTTTGGCAAAAGTGATAAGAACTGCCCTAGCTGAATTTGGTGCTAATAAACCTGGCACCGTTTATTTTGACCCCACGACTGACCATTTATTTGAATTATTTCAAGTACCAGGTGCAATTTACTTTGTCGCCGAACAGGGTAATAACTTGTTAGGCGGCGGCGGTATATTCCCAACTCAAGGCTTACCACACATGACCTGTGAACTGGTTAAACTTTATTTAGACGCTGGGTCGCGTGGCACTGGGCTCGGGAAAAAGTTATTATTAAAAGCAATGGAATGGGCAAAAGAATATGGATACAATCAAGTGTATTTAGAATCAATGCCTGAACTAGCAAAAGCAGTATCTATTTACGAAAATGTTGGATTTTTACGCATCAATCAACCATTAGGCAATTCTGGTCATGATGGTTGTGATATTTGGATGACTAAAAAATTATAATTAAAAACCTCATACTACTAAAAAGGTCTCGATTTATCGAGACCTTTTTTAATATTAATAGTAAATATTATTACCACTTATCAACTTCCTCGTTGCTTAAATTATCTCCCTTACTAGCATGTGTTTCTCTTGCTTCTAATTGTTTTGCTTCAGCTACCACTATATCCGCATCACTATGGTCGTCTACAATTGCATTTGTAAGTTCAGCTTGCACACCTACAGGTGTATGATTAACAGCTGTTTCATTATCGGCAACAATACCTGATTCAGCACTTGCATTTGGAGGATAACTTCTATTTGAATCAGGAGTATACTCTTCCCCATCACCTTCATGATTAAATGCATCGAAGTCAAAATCAGGCATCAATTCTGTTTTAACATAATCCAACGCTTCTGTAATTGCTTTTAAAAACTTATTAAAATCTTCTTTATATAAGAAAATTTTATGTCGGTCGTAACCATTATTATCGAAACGCTTGCGGCTTTCTGTAATGGTTAAAAACTAGTCATTAGCACGAGTAGCTCTGACATCAAAAAAATATGTACGTCTTTTTCCTGCACGTATCCTTGTACTATAGACACTTTCTATTTTACGATCGTTCTGCTCATTCTGTTCAAAATTCGGTGTATCCATTATATTTAGATTAGTAACTAAAAATATAAAATGTTATTGAATAATTAAAATTTTATACGGAATGGGAGAAAATAGTGGAAAACAAGCCTAAGCATACTATTTATTGGTCTTTTTGAGTTTGTTGGGTATGGTATAGTTGGGCATAAAGACCGTTTTTTGCTAACAAATTATCGTGTGTTCCCATTTCGGCTATCATACCTTCTTCTAGGTAAATGATAAGGTCAAAAGTAAAAGTATAGAAAATTCTGTGCGTTATAAAAAAAGTGGTTTTGTCTTTAATGATTTCCCCTAGATTAGCTAAAATTTTTTGCTCTGTTGTAGCATCTACGGCACTTAAACAATCGTCAAAAATATAAATACTAGGTTTTTTTATAATAGCTCTAGCTATGGCAACTCTTTGTTTTTGCCCACCGCTTAAAGTAGTCCCTCTCTCCCCAACCATAGTTGAGAAATTATCAGGTAAACTATTTATTTCATTTAAAACATGAGCAGTTTTTGCTGCATTTTCTGTGATTGCGTTGTCCTTACCTACCAAATCAAGAAGCCCAAAATCAATATTATTTTTAATGCTATCGCTAAATAAAAATACGTCCTGTTGAACATAACCAATTGCTCTTCTAAGTTGCTGTATGTTTAATGTATTTATTGCATGTCCGTCAATAGTTATAGTTCCATTATCAACATCGTACATCCTTGAAAGCAGTTGTGCAATTGTTGTCTTTCCCGATCCTGTTCTTCCAAGAATTAACACTTTTTGCCCTGCCTTAATAGAAACATTAAAATCTGCTAGCGCTTTTATACCTGAATGAGGAAAGGTAAAATTTACATTATTAAATACAATATCCCCTTTAAGTTCGTCAAAATGTTTTGTATGTGCGTTGGTTATTTTAGGATGGATAGATAAGAACTCATTAATCCTTTTTTGAGATGCAGCAGCGCGTTGTATCATGCTTGCAGTCCAACCAATAGCACTCACTGGAAACGTAAGCATATTTATATAAATAACAAACTCAATAATAAGGCCTACTCTACTAGGATCTTGTAAAGCTTGAAGGCCTCCTAAATAAATGGTAAGTAAAGTACTTAACCCAATCATAAAAGACATGATGGGCATATAAAATGCTTCAACTCTAGCAAGACTAACCGCATTTTTTCGGTATAATTCACTATTCTTTTTAAAAAATCCTAACATTGCTTTTTCTTGCACAAAGGATTTGATAACTCTAATTCCCGAATAAGATTCTTGTGCATTGGTTGTTAAATCAGAAAGTTGCCCTTGAATTTCCTCGCTTTTTTTATTAATTATACTATTAACAAAATAGATGGTAAGCGCTAAAATGGGTAATGGAGCCAAAACCAATAAACTTAAGCGTACATCCTTCGTAAACATATTGTATAAACAAAAACCAATCAATGAAATCAAATTAATTAAATACATTAATGAAGGTCCGGTATACATTCTTACCCTGCTAACGTCCTCGGTAATGCGGTTCATTAAATCTCCGGTACTATGTGTCTTGTAAAACTCGGTATCTAATTTTTGGTAATGGGCATAAATCTGATTTTTTTGATCAAATTCTATGTGACGGCTCATTACAATTATTGTTTGTCGCATAAAAAACATGAAAATGCTCCTAATAATTGCAAGGGATAATATAGTAACACTACAAAAGGTGATTAACCACCCAAAACTAAAAGTGAACCGATTGCTCAAATGTGTTATAAAATAAACTATTAAATCTCCCTGGTTTGCATTTACTGGTTTACCACCAGGCAATTTAGCTTGAACTAGGCTAACTACATAGCCTGTTATTTGAGGAGTTAGTACAGCCAAATAATTGGTTGCAATAACCAACAAAATGCCTGTAAAAAATCTAAACCTATACTTCCAAAAAAACACATTTAGTGCCGATAACTGTTTCAATTAGTCCATTTTTGTAAAGATACATGGTAGTCAATTAATTAGGTCTAATGTTTAAAGAGAATTAAACCACCTTTTTTTTGCATAATTGACATTCCCTTCCTACATTTGCCGCGGAGAGTTGGCAGAGTGGTCGATTGCGGCAGTCTTGAAAACTGTTGACTGTAACAGGTCCTGGGGTTCGAATCCCTAACTCTCCGCAGAATAAAGTAAAAAAGGGCCTTTTAGGCCCTTTTTTAATGCCCAAAATGCCACGAAGTGGCAACTGGCCTCGAAAAATGACAGCATGAAGCTCGCTTCGATGCGGGCATTTTGAAAAGGACAGTAAATGGCGAAGCCATTTGGGTTTTGGGCAGTAAAAAAGAATAGCCAATTCCCCCTTATTTACTCATTCTCGCCCCCAAAAGGGATGCCGGAGCAAAGCGACGGCAATCCTTTTGGGGGGATTAATTGAATTTAATTACAATACAGCTCACCGAACAACGAGTATACTATTGCTTACCAACACCATAAAAAGTTATTGACTTAGTCAATCCCCCACTAAAAAAAATAGTAGCTGTCTTAGAAAATTTCCCAGTGGCAATACCATTAAAACCGAGTATTAATGAAGTTTGAGCACCAGGGAGAATGGATACATTTTTTGAATATTTTGGAGTGGTACAGCCACAGCTTACCATTACATTCTCTAGTACAATTACATCTTTACTAATGTTATTTACCTGAACAGTAAATTCAACTGGTTTGCCATACACAATCTGACCCATATCATAATTATCATTTTTAAAACTCAAAAAATTGGTAATATCTGCTGGTTGCGGAGTTGAGATTTGAGCATTTATTTGATGGAAACAAATAAAAGAAAACAAAAGGAATAGATAATATTTTTTCATATACTTAAATTCATGGTTAATTTAATTTTTGCTTAATTGCATATTGAAATAATTCTAAGGAATTAGTAATATTCAATTTTTTTAGTACAATTTTTTTTATAGTTGAAACAGTATTAGCCTTAATACCTAATTGCATGGCAATTTCGCTTGTTCTTTGACCTTTTGCTAGCATTAAAAAAACTTCTTTTTCCCTAATCGCTAAGTCGTCAATAGTTTGAATTTGATTCATTTTTTTATACATGGTAACTATTATTTTTTATCAATTATAAAAACATAACTATATCTGTTAATTAACTGGTCGTCAGTATTTTTATGATCCTCTTTACAACCACTAAGCAATTCACGCTCA
>CANHAE010000101.1 GCA_947458915.1 Bacteroidota bacterium | reverse complement strand
GATGGTTCAGCAGGACACCTTAAAAGCAAAATGGACGGAGGAAAAAGAAGTCGTGGATAAAGTGCAAAAAGCAAAAACGAATATTGAAAAATTAAAACAGGAAGCGGAAGTTGCAGAACGTAATGGCGATTATGGTAAGGTTGCCGAGATTCGTTATGGTAAAGTAAAAGAAGAAGAAGCTGTTTTAGAAACTTGTACGAAACAACTTCAAGAAATGGGAGATACCGGAAAGCGTTTAATGAAAGAAGAAGTTGACGCAGAAGATATTGCCGAGAATGTTGCAAAAGCGACAGGTATTCCGGTAAGTAAAATGTTGCAATCTGATAGAGAAAAGCTATTGAATTTAGAAGAAGAGTTGCATAATAGAGTAGTAGGTCAAGAGGAAGCTATTTCGGCAGTGTCAGACGCTATTAGGAGAAGCAGAGCGGGATTGCAAGATCCTAAAAAACCAATTGGTTCCTTTATATTTTTAGGAACAACAGGCGTAGGTAAAACGGAATTGGCTAAAGCATTGGCAAATTACTTATTCGATGATGATGCTATGATGACTAGGATTGATATGAGTGAATACCAGGAAAAACACTCCGTATCAAGGTTAGTGGGGGCGCCTCCGGGATATGTAGGCTATGAGGAAGGGGGGCAATTGACTGAGGCAGTAAGAAGAAAACCATACAGTGTTGTATTGCTAGATGAAATTGAAAAAGCACACCCCGATGTATGGAATATTTTATTACAAGTTTTAGATGATGGTCATTTGACCGACAACAAAGGCAGAACAGTGAATTTCAAAAATACCATAATTATTATGACAAGTAATATTGGTAGTCATTTAATTCAAGACGCTTTTGAAGGAGTTACTGAAAAAAATGTACAAGAGAAGACGGAACAATCCAAGACAGAGGTAATGGCTTTACTAAAGCAAACTATTCGTCCTGAGTTTTTAAATAGGGTGGATGAGATTATCATGTTCTCCCCGCTATTGCAAAAACAAATGTCAGCAATTGTTAAAATTCAATTAAGTAACTTGCAAAAGTTAGTTGCAGAAAACGGATTGCAAATTGATTTCAGTAATTATTTAGTGGACTATTTGTCTGATCAGGGTTTTGATATGCAGTTTGGTGCGCGACCATTAAAAAGATTAATTCAAAAAATGGTGGTGAATGAACTAAGTAAGAAAATTTTGAGCGGGGAAATAGATAAGACCCAAAAAGTGTTAATTGATGTTTTTGACGGGGTGGTGGTTTTTAGAAACGAAGCTGTTTAATCCAGGGCTTTTGGCGCAAGCCTGTTTTGATATATAGCCAAGTACTTGTATATTTGGAGCATGGGTGGCATTAAGTAGTATCCATAAATACATATATGGCAAATAACAGGAAGGCTGCAGTTGGTTTTATATTTTTCACTTTAGTATTAGATATTATTGGATTAGGAATTATTATACCAGTAATACCTCAATTAATTGAACAACTGCTAGGCATACATGATATAAGTAAAGCGTCCATTTATGCAGGGTTGCTAACTTTTTTATATGCTACAATGCAATTTATATTTGCACCATTCATTGGCAGCTTGAGTGATAAATATGGCCGACGACCAGTATTGTTAATTTCTTTATTTGGTTTTGGATTAGATTATTTGTTTCTAGCTTTTGCACCTTCTATTTTATTTTTATTTATTGGCCGCGCCATTTCGGGAGTTGCTGGCGCAAGTGTTACTACAGCAACTGCTTATATTGCAGACATTAGTGACGACACCAATCGCGCACAAAATTTTGGAATGGTTGGAGCAGCTTTTGGGATTGGTTTTATAATTGGTCCAATGTTAGGAGGAGTCCTTGGAGAATTTGGGCCTCGTGTTCCTTTTTTAGTTGCAGCTGGACTTGCCTTAATTAATACACTTTATGGGTATTTTGTTTTGCCCGAATCCTTGGACAAGGAACATAGGAGAAATTTTGAATGGAAAAGAGCAAATCCTTTAGGTGCGTTAAGTCATTTCAAAAAATACCCGGCTGTTATTGGGCTAGTTGTTGCCTTAGCATTTATTTATTTGGCTGCACATGCTGTTCAAAGTAATTGGAGTTTTGCAAATATTGAAAAATTTAATTGGACACCTAAAACAATTGGCCTTTCATTAGGCCTGGTTGGTTTGTTGGTAAGCTTAGTACAAGGTTTGTTGATTAGGTATATCAATCCCAGGCTAGGAAATGAGAAAAGCGTATACATTGGACTATTATTATATGCAACTGGACTTGTACTATTTGCTTTTGCAACCTCCACTTGGATGATGTTTGTTTTTTTAGTGCCTTATTGTTTAGGTGGAATTGCAGGACCGGCTTTACAATCCATCATTTCTGCGCATGTGCCAAAGAACGAGCAAGGAGAATTACAAGGGTCTTTAACCAGTGTAATGAGTGTGACATCTATTATTGGCCCATTAGTAATGACTAATTTATTTGCTTATTTTACTAATCCAAAACATGCAATCTATTTTCCTGGGGCTTCCTTCCTATTAGGGGCCATATTTATGCTATTTAGTGCTTTTATTGCTTATTCGGTACTAAAAGACGAGCCCCAAAGTGCAAAGGCATAGAATGTTGGTCCATAATCGATGACTGTTGTTATATTTGTGTCCAAATTTAATCGATCAATATGAGTGAATTAATGACACAATTACAAGAAACAGCTGATTTTATAAAATCTAAGGTCAAAGAGGTTGCAAATACCGCCATTATACTTGGCAGTGGTTTAGGAAATTTATCAAAAGAAATTCAGGCAGATTTTTCAATACCTTATGGGGAAATTCCTCATTTTCCAGTGAGTACGGTGGAAGGTCATAAAGGGCGATTAATATTAGGCACTTTAAATGGTAAAAAAGTTTGGGTCATGGAAGGGCGCTTTCATTTTTATGAAGGGTATTCCGCTGAACAGGTAGTTTTTCCAATTAGGGTGTTGAGGTTATTAGGAGTTCAAAATTTACTTTTATCCAATGCCGCAGGTGGCGTAAATGCAAATTATGCTGTAGGTGATTTGATGATTATAAAAGACCATATTAGTCTTTTTACAATAAACCCGTTAGTGGGCAAAAACGAACCTGCTTTAGGAACTCGATTCCCTGACATGAGTGAGCCATATGCTTCCTCTTTTATTGAAAAGGCAAAACAAATCGCTGCATCAAATTCAATAAAAGTGCATGAAGGTGTTTACGTGGGTGTTACTGGGCCTACTTTTGAAACAAGGGCTGAGTATCGCTTAATAAAAAATGTAGGGGGTGATGTGGTAGGTATGAGTACAGTTCAAGAAACCATTGCGGCTGTGCACTGTGGCATGAAAGTTTTTGCAATGAGTGTGGTAACCGATTTGGGTATCAGAGAGGACCTTAATGTAATTACACATGAAGAAGTATTAGCTGCCGCTAATGCTGCGGAACCATTACTTACTTTATTGTTTAGTGAATTAGTAAAAGAAATCGCATAAATTTTCTGATAAATGTTTTTAAAAAAATACACCTTGTTTTTTGTGCTACTATTGACATTGGTTCAAACCGAAGTCAATGCACAAACTCCAATTGGTGAATTTAATACTTCAGAAAGGCCGGGTAGGTTCTCCCCTAAAGTGAAAAAAACGGACTCATTACAAAAAAGAGATCAGTTAGCTGATTCAATTACATTGTACTTTAAGTATTATAATACGAATGAGCTTTGTAAATTAGACACAAGCATAAACGACTTTTTTATTCACTACCCGCTTCCATATACCTCTTATAATTTAGGTAATCTAGGGAATGCTAGTAAATCGTATTTGTTTAGTCCAATTACTCAAGCTGGTTGGGATGCAGGATTTCATTCTTATGACACCTATTTCTACACACTTGCACAAACTCCTTTTTATGAGACCACTAGGCCTTATACGGAATTTGCTTACTTGTTGGGGGGGAAAGGGGAGCAGTTGGTAGAAGTGAAACACACGCAAAACAATAAGCAACAATTTAATTTCTCATTTGATTATAGGTTTAGTAATGCGCCTGGCAGTTTGAAAAATCAAAGCGCGAACTTAAATAATATGCGAATTACAGCGCATTTTCAATCGAAAAGAAAACGATACGAGTCGTTTTTGGTAATGTTAGTTAATAAAGCCGCCTCTTCCGAAAATGGAGGACTTGTAAATGCGGCATTACTAGATAGCCTTGCATTAAATAACCCCTATGAATTAGAATCTAGGTTGGGGGTGAGTGGTGCTTCTTTTAGGAACCCATTTAATACTTCTATTGCTACTGGTTCAATTTATAAAAGCAATACCTTTTTATGGAGGCAAACTTATGATTTAGGACAGAAGGATTCAATAGTTAAAGACACGTTAGTCACTCACTTATTTTATCCAAGGTTGCGTTTTCAAAATGAAATAAAAGTACAGACAAGTCAGTATTTGTTTCAGGACAATAATCCTAGTGAAGTAAATTATCTAAAATATTTCGATATCACGCTTGGTGATTTAAAAGCGATACAATACAGCGATAATTGGACGGTATTGACTAATGAATTTAGTTTAATTAGCTATCCTCAAAAAAATAACAGCAATCAGTTTTTACAACTCGGGGTTGGGTATAGTCAATTGACGGGTAAATTTGTTGGTTTAGCTAATTGGAATAATTATAATTTATATACAATTGGGGTATACAAGAATAAAACCCGGAACCAATTATGGGATTTGCTTGCTGCGGGTAAGTTATTTTTAAACGGATACCACTCCGGCGACTATGAGGCAAGCTTTGGTTTATCAAGAATTTTAAATAAAAAAGGGAATTACTTAAGCTTGTCATTTCAAAACACGAATCGTACTCCCTCCCTTAATGTATTGGGTTTGACAGCATTTCCTATTAATGCTAATATTGGTATACAAAAGGAAAACACAATTAGTTTCACTGGAAAGTTGGGCAATCAAAAGTCTGCGTTTAAAGCTGAATTTAATTACCAATTAATAAACAACTACCAATATTTTTCAGCTGGATTCCAGCCATCAGTGTATGCTAATTCAATGAGTTATATTCGTGCACAAGTTGAACACAAAATAAAAATAAGTAAACATTGGAATTGGTATAACGAAATCACGGCGCAAATATTTGATGCAGCTGCCCCAATCAACCTTCCCTTAATACTTACAAGGCAGCGGGTTGCTTATGAGGGGAATTTTTACAAAAACTTGAATCTTTCAACAGGTGTTGAAATGATCTACCACACCAACTATAAGCCAGATGCTTATATGCCATTTACTGGTCAATTCTATTTACAGAATAATTATACACTCAATAATAGGCCAACTGTTAATGCCTTTATGCACTTTATTATAAAGCGATTTAAAGGATATATTAGACTTGAAAATTTAAATACACTGTTGCCTTCAAACGAAACTTTAGGGAATGCGTATAATTTTAGTGCTAAAAATTATCCTGGTCCAGGTGTGTGGTTTAGGGTGGGAATTTGGTGGAATTTTATTAATTAACCGAATAGATAGTCGTAATATTTTATTTTCTATTACTTTATACAACTACATAGCTATATTGTTAATTTTCAGTGAATTAGTCTGAAAAAAAGGGCTTCCTGCAAAAAAGTTGAAAGGATTGATTACTTAATTCAATACCTTTATACCATGACTAGGCCGCTAATATTATTATTAAGTTTCATGCTTTTTTTTGATGGTTCCATCATGAGTCAGCTTATGAAATTGCCAAAATTGTACGACCATTTTGTCGAACATAAGTCATTGGATAAGCATGTTGGCGTAATTGAATTCATAACCATGCATTACATGGGCAAAGATATTCAAGACAATGACCAAGAAAAAGACATGAGTCTTCCATTCAAAACTTCCAGTTATCAGCCAATTTTTCAATTGGCAATTGAGTCTCAAAACCTAGATACAGAGAAATTTAAATTTATCCGTATTCAAAACCATTGGCCTGATACAACTCATTACGGATTAATGCAATCTTCTTTAGCATCGCTTTTTAGGCCCCCTAGAAACGCGTAATTTTAAACAGAATTTTATTCAAAGTTTCGGGTGTTTAGCACTCGAAACAATTTTATTAATTAAGTATAATAAATAAATATGCTAAATAAAATAATAACCTATTCTATAAAGAATAAGTTAATCATTGGTTT
>CANHAE010000100.1 GCA_947458915.1 Bacteroidota bacterium | reverse complement strand
AGCTACTAAATATCGTTTTGAAATGAATGCCGCAACCATGTTGGGGCAAAGTAAAAATGCTTATCAAGCCGAAATTGATGCTTCTTGTGAGTTAATAGATTTTTTACGTTTTAATGTTCATTTCTTAAGTGAAATATACAAGCAACAACCTATCTCTTCTCCAGGGATGCACAACAGAATGGAGTGGCGAGGTTTAGAAGGATTTGTATTAGCAATTACCCCGTTTAACTTTACAGCAATTGGTGGTAATTTGCCTACTTCTGCTGCCATGTGTGGCAATGTGGTAGTTTGGAAACCCGCTAATACACAAATATATTCTGCACAATTATTTATGCGTATTTTAAAAGAAGCTGGGCTTCCTGATGGTGTTATAAATATTGTGTATGTTGATGGGCCAACAATTGGTAATACTTGTTTCACACACCCCGATTTTGCTGGAGTACATTTTACGGGCTCGACTGGGGTTTTCAATTTTATGTGGAAACAAATTGGCGAGAACATACCACGTTATAAATCCTACCCAAGAATTGTTGGTGAGACAGGTGGAAAAGATTTTGTAATGGTACATCCGTCCGCTGATTTAGATACGGTTGTTACGGCTTTGGCAAGAGGTGCTTTTGAATACCAAGGACAAAAATGTTCAGCTGCTTCTCGTGCTTATATTCCTAGTAATTTAGCAGCTGCTGTTAAAGCCAAATTGGTTAAGACAATAGAAACAATGAAGATGGGCACAGTAGAAGATTTTAGCAATTTCGTAAATGCAGTTATTGACGAAAAGTCATTCGATAATATTGCTAAGTATATAAATAAAGCAAAGAAGGATAAAAAAGCAAAAATACTTGTTGGGGGAAATTTTAGTAAGAAGAATGGTTATTTTGTAGAACCTACTGTTATTGAAACAAGCGATCCAAAATACCTTACCATGTGTGAGGAGATATTTGGCCCCGTGTTGACAATTTATACCTACCCTGCTACTAAATATGAAAAAACACTGGAATTATTGGATAGTACTTCAAAATACGCTTTAACAGGGGCTATTATTTCTCAGGACAGAGCTTCCATTGAGTTAGCGACTAATAAATTAAGGCACGCTGCTGGTAATTTTTATATTAACGACAAACCAACAGGAGCAGTTGTTGGTCAACAACCATTTGGGGGTGCACGTGGTTCTGGAACCAATGACAAGGCAGGAAGTATGTTGAATCTATACCGTTGGT
This sequence comes from Bacteroidota bacterium, assembly GCA_947458915.1. Lineage (GTDB taxonomy): Bacteria > Bacteroidota > Bacteroidia > Chitinophagales > Chitinophagaceae > Sediminibacterium. Next base: position 5,103 of record CANHAE010000100.1, on the reverse strand, counting down.
TAAGTGCAAGGACGATAAAGGAGACTTTTAACCCGCCAACCGACTATAAATACCCATTTTTAAATGAAGCATAAGCTGGTTTTTTGTGTTGATTTAACACGAAACCATTATATTTGCTCCTCAAAATTAAAGGACTGTGGCCCAAAAATTTTCTAAAGAAACTTATCTATATTGGTACGAATTGATGCAGTTAATACGTCAATTTGAATCCAAATCGGAGGAAATGTACAAAATGGCTGGTAAAATCAGAGGGTTTTTCCACGTCTATAATGGACAAGAGGCAATTGCTTCTGGTTGTATGACCGCCACTAATCAAGAAGACCCATTCATTACAGGCTATCGTGACCATGGTTTAGCACTTGCTAAAGGGATGAGTCCGAATGCAGCAATGGCTGAACTATATGGTAAAGCTACTGGCTGTTCAAAAGGTAAAGGCGGCAGTATGCATTTATTCAGCAAAGAACATTATTTCTTTGGTGGACATGGTATAGTGGGTGCTCAAATTGGCACAGGTGCTGGTTTAGCATTTGCCGAACAATACCGAGGTTCTAAAAATGTGGTATTATGCTTTTTTGGTGACGGTGCAGCAAGACAAGGTATGTTACATGAAGTATTTAACTTAGCAATGTTATGGAAATTGCCAGTGGTGTTTATTTGTGAAAATAACAATTATGCCATGGGTACTTCAATCGAAAGAACAAGTAATGTAGTAGATATTTATAAATTAGCAGATGCCTACGAAATGCCTGCTGACAAAATTGATGGCATGACCGCTGAGGCCGTTCACGAAGGTGTTGCCAGAGCAGTTAAACGTGCAAGAGATGGTGATGGCCCTACTTTATTAGAAATGAAAACCTATCGTTACCGAGGCCATTCAGTTTCTGATCCTCAAAAGTACAGGACGAAGGATGAGGTAGAAGAATACAAAAACCAAGACCCTATTTCAAAGGTTACGAATACCATTTTAACTAACAATTTCGCAACAGAAGCTGAATTACAAGCTATTGATAATAAAATTGCAGCTATTGTTGATGCATCTGTAAAATTTGCTGAAGACAGTCCTTGGCCAGATGATAGCGAATTGTTGAAAGACGTTTATATTGACCAGAATTATCCTTTTATTGTTGACTAATTATTAATAAAATAACATGACTGATTTATTGCACCAAGAAAACCATCCTTTTTTAGACTTCGTAAAAAAATATAAAAAAGCGTTAATAAATACACTGGTTTTAACAATTGTGTTGATAGCTGGTTATTTTGGTTATACAGAATTATACCAAAAACCGCGTGAATCTAAAGCTGCTGATGCTTTATTTACTGCAGAAAAATATTTTGCAGCAGATTCTTCTAATTTAGTATTAAATGGCGACGGCACTTCTAAAGGTGCTTTATATGTAATTAAAGAATTTAGTGGTACTAAAGCTGCTAACCTTGCTAAATATTATGCAGGTATTAGTTACTATAGGACAGGTGAATATAATAAGTCAATTGATTTATTAAAAGATTTTTCTACAAGTGCTAAACAAGTGCAAGCAATTGCTTTTGGCACTATTGGTGACGCTTACGCCGATTTAAAGAAAAACGATGACGCAGTTGAGTTTTATAAAAAAGCTGGTGCTCATTTCCCAGAAGACGAAGCTATTTCAGCTGAATATTTATTCCGTGCTGCTGGTTTATTGGAATTGAATGGCAAAAACGAAGAAGCTGTAGTTATCTATAAAGACATTAAGGCTAAATATCCTAAGACTGAAAAAGGTTTTATGGCAGATAAGTACATTTATCGATTACAAGTACAACCATAAACTTTTTTATATTACTTTAAAAAAGGCATTCTTCACATTTTGTTGAGAATGCCTTTTTTGTTTATGTTTGTTTTTTATATACAATTCGTATTTTTGATTATGACTGTACAATTATTTGTTCCTTGCTTTATTGACCAATTATATCCCCAAGTTGCTTATAATACCATTAAAGTGTTAGAAAAAGCAGGTTGTACAGTTAAGTACAATGAACAACAAACCTGTTGTGGCCAACCTGCATTTAACGCAGGATTTTGGGGAGAATCAAAAGATGTATGTACAAAATTTGTACAAGATTTCGATGGTTCGGATTACATTGTAAGTCCTAGTGCAAGCTGTACTGGTTTTGTTAGAAATAATTATGGAAAACTTTTCGAAAATAATGCTTTCCAAAGCCCAGCAAAAAAAGCTGCTAATAGAATGTTTGAACTTTCTGAATTTTTAGTCAAAATTTTAAACGTAACCGATTTAGGAGCAAACTTTAATGGCAAAGTTACTTATCATGATAGTTGTGCAGCATTAAGGGAGTGCACTATTAAAGAAGAACCTAGAAAACTGTTGCAAGCTGTTCAGGGGATTGAAATGGTTGAAATGAATGATACTACTGTGTGCTGTGGTTTTGGCGGAAGCTTCGCTGTAAAATTTGATGCAATTAGTGTGGCGATGGCTGATCAAAAAATTGACAATGCCCTTGCTACGGAAGCTGAATATATAGTAAGTACCGACATGAGTTGTTTGATGCATTTAGACGGCAGAATTAACTTTAACGGGCAAGCGATTAAAGTGTTGCATTTGGCAGACGTATTAGCGAGTGGCTACTAAACAAATTTCTTAATTTTTTTATTTAACTATTTATGGCATATTGGCTAATTAAATCGGAACCCTTTAAATATTCTTGGGAGCAGTTTAATAAGGATAAAAAAACATTTTGGGACGGAGTAAGAAATTACCAAGCAAGGAATAATTTAAGGGCAATGAAAAAGGGTGACTTAGCATTTTGGTACCATAGTAATGAAGGAATGGAAATTGTTGGGATAGCTAAAGTAGTAAAAGAATCCTATCAGGATCCTACTACCCATGAAACAGCATGGTTAGCAGTTGATTTTGCACCCCTAAAAAAATTAAAAACACCCGTTAAATTGGCAGACGTAAAAGCTAACACAAACTTGGCAAATATGGCTTTAGTTAAAATGGGTCGCCTGTCGGTACAGCCAGTAACTGATAAGGAATGGGAAGAAGTAATGAAAATGAGTATGGGCCTATAACGAATTAATACAATTATAAAATACTATAAAAAATTACTTAAAAGCATTTAATAAACTGAATGCTTTTTTATTTGAAGAAGGTGTAGCCAATTAATATGGCAATAACTACTCCAATTAAATCTGCAAAAATTCCAGCCCATAATGCATACCTTATTTTCTTAATCCCTACACTACCAAAGTACAACGCGATAATATAAAAGGTAGTATCTGCCGATCCTTGAAAAATGGAAGCTAGTTTTCCCACAAAGGAATCAGGGCCTTGGGTTTGGAAAATATCTAACATCATACCTCTAGCACCACTGCCGCTTAATGGTTTCATTATGGCAACTGGTAAAGCACCTACAAATTCAGTATTAATGCCAGTAAGTTGTATTAAGTATACTAGTCCATTAAGGATGTAGGTCATTGCGCCGCTATCCCTAAAAACACGAATTGCAACCAACATGGCAACTAAGTATGGAATGATTTTAAAAATAATATCAAAGCCACCCTTTGCACCTTCTATAAAAGAATCAAAAACGGATACTTTTTTATATGCTCCTCCAAGTATAATGATAATTACAATTGCCATTAATAAACTACTTCCTGCAACTTTAGAAAACAACTCTTTTTGTATGGGCCCTAAACTATTCACCCCTAAAAGTACCCCTCCCATTATAAGCACTAATGCAGCTATCCAACCTATCAGTACCCTATCCCATTTTAATTTCTGATAAAAGCCCACCATTAATATGGAAGCGAGTGTAGTGCCAATGGTTGCAAGCACACATGGGATAAAGATACTAGCAGCATCCTGAGAACCTGCAGCTAGCCTGTATGAAATGATGGTTAAAGGGATAATAGTTAGTCCGCTAGTATGTAACACCAAAAACATGATTTGAGCATTAGTCGCCTTTTCTTTGTCGGGGTTTAAACTTTGTAAACTTTCCATGGCTTTTAGCCCAAAAGGAGTGGCAGCATTATCTAACCCTAGCATATTGGCGCTAAAGTTCATTACCATTTGTCCCATGGCTGGATGGTTAGCAGGAACTTCGGGGAATAAACGGCTTAAAAAGGGATTCATCCAAGTAGCTAATTTGCGAATAGCTCCTGCTTTTTCGGCTATATTCATTAATCCTAGGAAAAATACCATGGTGCCAGCTAAAGGGAAAGCCACGTCAATTACCGAGGATTTAGCCGAGTCAAATAGCCCGTCAGCCAGCAATTTAAAGATTTCGGTATCTCCTAGAAATATTAACTTAAACAAAGCAATTACGAATGCAATCACAAAAAATGCTATCCAAATGATATTCAACGCCATATCTTATTCTTTATGGATCTAATATAGACAATTTTGCGTTTAGAATTGTATTTTTGCGCTCTTAAAACTATTCATATTATGGCTTTACAGGCAGGAATTGTGGGATTACCCAATGTAGGAAAATCAACTTTGTTTAACGCAGTTAGTATAAGTGCAAAAGCACAAGCGAGTAATTATCGATTCTGTACTATCGAGCCCAATGTTGGTTTGGTTGATGTACCAGATATTAGAATGCATCAGTTAGCAGAACTAATTAACCCAACAAGAATTGTCCCTACTCAGTTAGAAATTGTGGATATAGCGGGGTTGGTTAAAGGGGCAAGTAAAGGAGAAGGATTAGGAAATAAATTCTTAGCCAATATACGTGAAGTAAGTGCAATTATTCATGTGATTCGATGTTTTGAAGACGAAAACGTATTAAGAGAAGAAGGTGCCATTAACCCTATTTCAGATAAGGAAATTATAGAGACAGAATTGCAATTGAAAGATTTGGATAGTGTAGAGAAAAAAATGCAACGTTGTGAGAAGATGGCAAAAACAGATCCTAAAGCCAAAGTGGAATTAGAAGTATTACAGAAATGTAAAGTACATTTAGAACAAGGTAAAAGTGTTCGTTCATTAGGTTTGTCGAAGGAAGATAGCGCTGCCATTGCGGATATATTTTTATTGACTGAAAAACCAGTAATGTATGTTGCAAATGTGGACGAAGCATCGATGCATACGGGAAATAAATATT
>CANHAE010000099.1 GCA_947458915.1 Bacteroidota bacterium | reverse complement strand
GTGTGGGCTTTGAATTATAAATAATGGCTAAACTGTCAATATAATATTCAAGGAATGGTGCCCTTTTGTAATTAGTTAATATTGCTTTTAAGTGTTGTTCATGCCATGGCGCATCATAGGATATGGCAATTTGATGCAAAGGCGTTTTTTGGTCTCTGCCACCCACAATAGGAATAGTCAAATGTAAAGGTCCTTGTGCACTTGCAATTACCATCCGATTTTTAAAACTTCTCTTTGAAAATGGCGCTTCATTATCAAACCCTGCCTGTTCAGCAGCGAAAAGTTCTTTAATATAGCTTATGCATCCAAAGTATTGTAAATCGGTAATGAGCATGTGTTAACAAATAGTTGTGTAAATATATTTTCACATTGGCCAAATAACTAATAATTTCGTAAAAATTTGTAGATGAAATTGAATAAATATATTTTATTAGCCTTAGTGATTGTTTTTGCTAGCTGTGCAAGTCCCAAACCATTTGTATTTAAAGGTATTAATGCTATTAAAATTGAAAAAGCAAGTTTTGGTAAAAATGTATTTAATGCACAGTTTCAATACGAAAACCCCAATAATTTCCAGTTAACACTTAAGAATTTAGACTGTGATGTATTTATAAATGACAAATTATTTACACACTATAAGTTGGATACTAATTATACCATTCCAGCTAACAAAACTTTCAATTTACCGGCAAGAATGGAAATTGAATTAGCCAGCCTTGTACAAAACAGTGTAGCTATATTATTTAATAAGCCAATGAAAATTGCCGTAAAAGGCAATGCAACTTTATCCAAAGGATTTATCACTAAAAGTTTACCAATTGAATTTGTGACTGAGCAAAAGTTGGATTTAAAATCAATTTTGAGTGCAGCTAACTAGTTATTCAGCAAACAATTACACCATCCAAGTAGAAGGACTTTCCCTCCATTGCATTAGAGTTTGTTGCGTAGCAGCATCAATATCCCCTTTTTCTACAGCCAAATCAATTAGGCTCGCATAGTTGGTTAATGAATAATAAGGTACACCAGCAGCTTTAAATGCCTCATCTGCGATATTAAATCCGTAGGTAAATATAGAAACCATACCAACTACTTCTAAGCCTGCGTTTCTTAACACGTCTACAACTTGTAAACTACTTTTGCCTGTTGATATTAAATCCTCAATCACTAATATTTTATTAGAAGTTGAATAAGCTCCTTCAATTTGGTTGCCTAAACCATGTTCCTTTGGTTTAGGGCGCACATATATGTAAGGAAGTTTTAATTGGTCAGCTGCCATTGCGCCCCATGGTATACCTGCTGTAGCAACTCCTGCTAACATGTCAGCACCATCAAACTTTTCAAAAATCACATTACACATCTCACTTTTAATAAAGTCTCTTACATAAGGAAAGGACAAAACTTTTCTATTATCACAATAAATTGGACTTTTCCAGCCACTTGCCCATGTAAATGGATCTTTTGGACTTAATTTTACAGCACCTACTTGGAGTAGTTTTTCGGCAACGGCTTTTTCGTTAGTCATAAGAGTGATTTATCTTGGACGCGAAATTAAAGGCTAATTGCTAAAATTGGCCCAAGAGTTACTAAATACTATACACATTTTTATGCCAAAACAAATTATTGCAGCAGGAGGCTTGGTTACCAATCCTGAAAAACAAATATTATGGATATTTAGGCGTGGTTTTTGGGACTTGCCAAAAGGCAAATTAGATGAGGGGGAGACTATTCAAACCTGTGCTGTGCGAGAAGTGGAAGAAGAAACCGGTTTAGTTAATATTCAATTACATGAATTGCTAAATTTTACGAACCACCATTATTTTGATGAACATATAAAAGAGGAAGTAATAAAACGTACTTATTGGTTTCACATGACTATTAATAATATGCAGCAAGGAATTCCTCAAACTACCGAAGACATTGAAGGAATTGAATGGAATACCCTCGAAAATTCAGCGCATTGCTTGTCTCATACTTATGACAATATAAGAGAAGTGATTGCGGCCTACACAAAAAAAATGAGAGGCTTTTAATATATATTTAGCTGTTTATTTATTCAGGGAGCGAATTACTGCTTCTGGCAAGAATGGTGAGGCATCCCCTCCATTTCTTATTATATCGCGTACAATGGTCGAAGCCACAGAAGTGAATTTAGGTTCACCAGTAAGAAAGAAGGTTTCTATATTTCTGTCCATTGTCCTATTGGCGTCTGCGATTGTTTTTTCATACTCAAAATCACTTACGTAGCGAATGCCCCTAAGTATAAAACGTGCTCCAATTGATTCACAAAAATGAATGGTTAATCCATCATAAATAGCTACTTCTACTTTTGGTTGGTCTTTATAAATTTCTTCAAACCAAAGTTTACGTTGTTCAGCTGTAAACATAGGTTCTTTAGATGCGTTTATACCTATACCAACTACAATCTTATCAAATAAGGGAAGTGAACGATTTATGATATCTATATGTCCTAAGGTTACGGGATCAAAAGTGCCGGGAAATAAGCAGATTCTTTGCATGTGCTAAAAGTAAGAAATTTCTTAAAACAAACAACCATTAGGCAGGATTTGATCTGCCAGCTAATAAGTATAAACAAGCCATTCTCACTGCTACTCCATTTTCAACCTGATCCAAAATTATGGAATGCGGGCTATTGGCTACATCACTATCCATTTCTACACCTCGGTTAATTGGGCCGGGATGCATGATTACAATTTTCTTATTAAGCTTATTAAGTCGATTTGTGGTAATTCCATAAGCTAGGTTATATTCTCTAAGAGAGGAGAATAAAGGCTGATTTTGGCGCTCTAATTGAATTCTAAGCACATTAGCCACATCGCACCAAGCCAATGCTTTGTCAATATTGTATTCCACCTGAATATCCATTGCTTGTTGCAAGTATGTTGGAATTAAAGTCGGTGGCCCAGAAACCATCACTTCAGCCCCCATTTTCTTTAATAAGTAAATATTACTTAGTGCAACCCTACTATGCATTACATCCCCAATAATAGCCACTTTTAAACCGGCTAGTTTACCTAACTTTTCCTCCATTGAAAAGGCATCCAATAATGCCTGGGTAGGGTGTTCGTTAATACCGTCACCAGCATTAATAATTGCAGCGTCAATATGTTTTGCTAAATAATGTGGAGCACCGGATGCACTATGTCGCATCACAACCATATCCACTTTCATGCTTAAAATGTTATTTACAGTATCTAAAAGAGTTTCTCCTTTAGCAGCTGAAGAATTGGAAACAGTGAAATTAACAGTATCAGCAGATAAACGTCTTTCTGCTAATTCAAAAGATATCCTAGTGCGTGTTGAATTTTCATAAAAAAGATTCACAATAGTGATGTCTCTTAAAGTGGGAACTTTTTTAACGGGTCTTTGTAAAACCTCTTTAAATTGACCTGCAGTAGATAAAATAAGTTGTATATCCTCAGTGGTGAGGTCCTTGATACCAAGAAGATGTTTGGTAGATAGTGCCATTAAAAAACGAAATTAATATATTTTTATTGATCTAACAAGATAACATCATCAACCCCGTCATTTTCTTTCCAACGAACTTTAACTTTGTAAGGGGTAATATCTACCATCTCCTTGCCCGTAAAATCGGGCTGAATGGGCAATTCCCTACTTGGTTTACGGTCAACTAACACACATAAAGCAACTTTGGAAGGTCGTCCAAATGCCAATAAAGCATCTAAAGCAGCTCGAATAGTTCTTCCTGTAAATAAAACATCATCAATTAAAATGACTGTTTTGCCCTCAATTGGGAATGGTAAGTGGGTTTGCGTACCTAAGTGTAATTCTCTTCTAACATCGTCCCTGTAAAAGGTAATATCTAATTTACCATACTGAATTTGGTCTGCAGGGAGTTCCTGGTGCAATGCAGCCACTATTCTATCACTTAAATACACTCCTCTAGGCTGCAAACCAACTATCACAGCATTGGTTAAACCTGGGTAGGTTTCCAAAAGCTGATGGGCTAATCGCTTAATAATACTTGGGAGTTGTTGCTCACTAATAAGGGTCATTCCTTAACATTTTAATAAAATTACACCCTTTTCTTGAATTTTAAATGGCCCGAAACAATTCCCTTTGTAATTTGCGGTCATGGTGGGGATTCAACAACTTACATTGGTTCAATTTAGAAATTACATTCAACAGCAGTTCAATTTTACACATCGCATTGTTGGGATTGTGGGCAAAAATGGAACGGGTAAAACGAATGTATTAGACGCGCTTTATTATTTGTCTTTTACAAAAAGTTATTTTAGCCGCCCCGACGCACAAAATGTACATCACGCTTATCAAGGCCTTAGGATTGACGGACAGTATACTATAAATAACGAACCAGTCGCGATAACTTGTATACTGCGTGAAAATTTAAAGAAAGAATTTTATTACGATCAGGACATATATGCAAAGCATTCTCAACATATTGGTAAAATCCCCTGTGTCATGATTGCTCCCGATGATGTACAAATAATTACAGGATCGAGTGAAGAAAGAAGAAGGTTAGTAGATAGTTTACTTTCTCAAATTTATCCTGAATATTTAAAGTATTTGATTCAATATAGTAAGGTACTAGTGCAAAGAAATAGTCTATTAAAACTTGCAGCTGAAACTGGTTCAATGGATACCCTATTATTAGAAACCCTAAATGAGCAATTAATAGCCAATGGAGAACCTATATTTAATTACAGAAATAATTTAATGAAGGAGCTGTTGCCTGAAGTAATTTTCTTGTATCAACAATTGGCAGGAAGCAATGACAGCGTGAATATTCAATACCACTCACTATTAACCGAAAATAGTTTTAGTGCACTGCTACAACAGTCCTTACCAAAGGATACTATTTTACAAAGGACAAATGTGGGCGTACATAAGGACGACCTACTTATTACTATACAGGGTCAATCGTTTAAGCAAGAAGCTTCCCAAGGACAAAGAAAAAGTTTGTTGTTTGCACTAAGGCTTGCTGAATGGAAAATTATAAAAAAGTATAAAGGCTTCTCTCCTATCTTATTGATGGATGATATTTTTGAAAAGCTGGATGAAAATAGAATGTTTCAATTATTAGCGTGGGTTAGTAATGCCACAGATGGTCAGGTATTTATAACCGACACGCATAAAGACAGGATGGAAGCACTATTAAGTAAACATACGGCCTCTTATCAACTAATTGAAATTTAAATTACTTAATTTAGCAATCTTATGGCCACACTAAAATTAGGAGATGCATTAAAGCAATTTGTACAAAGTAGTAAATTGAAAAAGGGCATACGCGCTGTTCAAATAGAAGAAGTGTGGGAAGAAATTATGGGTACTACCATTGCCAAGTACACCGATAAAATTTACATTTTTGACCAGAAGTTGTTTATAAAAACTAGTATAGGCCCTTTAAAAAATGAGTTAGGTTTTCAAAAAGTGCAAATTATTGAAAGAGTAAATGAAAAAATGCAAGCTCTTGGTGAAGCAAAAATCATTGATGTTATAATACAATAAGCGTTATACCTTATATACTTCTTTAAAAGTACGAGGTATTACTTTTCTAGTAGGTCGGTGTAAGGTTTTTTCTGCATGATAGTTGCCCCATTCATAATGAATACTGAAGGCCAAACTCTAGCTGCAGTTTTTATCATTGTCATGTCACCAATTAAAACTTGTTCTTTCGCTAAAATCCTTTCTGCGCCAGTTTTATCTGCTGTTACAATGTACACTTTAGTATATTTTTCATGAAGTATTTTAAGCAAGCTTTCCCATGGTATTGAAGATTCAATCTTACCTGCAAATACTAATATATAAGGTATGTCAGTATTAAATAAATTTTGTGTTGTGTCAATACCGGAAAGTGTGATTAAATTAAAATCTACAATTGAAGGTTGTAAATTATTTCCTTTTCTAACAATTACTTCTTTTCTGTCTTTATAAATATAGGTAGAATCGAAATTATCAGGAAACTGATTGGCGTCAAAAATAAATTGCTTACCCCCTTTTGTAAATTCCATTTGTATTGAAATACTGTCAGCTATTGCCCCTTCGGGAAGTTTCATTTGTTCCTTAATATCATTGCCTGTTTTATAAGGAAGGCAATCAATGATAGGCAAATGTTTAAGGACATAATTTTGACCATAAATAACAGATGCAGTTGAAATTAATAAAATAAATACACCTATTCCCGGGTGTAGTTTAATTTTCACTTTCTTTTGATAAATTAGTAATATAACTATTGCTATAAACAGTATTATATCCTTTACAAAAGAAGTCATAGGCGTTAATGGAATACAATCTCCAAAACAACCGCAGGTTTTAATCTTGCCAGAAAATAATGCATATCCAGTTAGGAAGGTAAAAAACAAAATCAGGCCAAGTAATGTCCAAAGTGTTTGTTTATAAGGAAATTTAATTATAAGTGCAACGCCTGCAATAATTTCGAAAGTATTCATTATTAAGGCAAATAATAAGCTATAGTCAGACAAAAATGCCATTCCCCAAACATCAAAAAACTCGTCCATTTTATAACTAAGCCCAAGTGGGTCATTAGCCTTAATTAAGCCTGAAAAAATAAAAAGTATCCCAACACTCCAT
>CANHAE010000098.1 GCA_947458915.1 Bacteroidota bacterium | reverse complement strand
GGTGTAGGAATTGATTGGCCTGTACGTTATAATGAAATCGCTCCTTGGTATGATTATGTCGAAAAATTTGCAGGCATCAGTGGTAACCGAGATGGTATTGATGTATTACCCGATGGTCAGTTTTTACCTCCAATGGATTTAACCTGTGTGGAGAAAGATGTTGCTGCAAGAATTAAAGATATTTATAAAGGGAGTCGTCACTTAATCATTGGTCGTACTGCAAACATTACTGTGCCTCACGAAGGCCGTCCAGGTTGCCAATACAGAAACAAGTGTTGGCTAGGTTGTCCATTTGGCGGGTACTTTAGTACACAATCTTCTACTTTGCCAGCTGCTATGGCAACAGGAAATTTAACATTAAGGCCTTGGTCCATTGTTACGGAAATTAAATATGATAAGGATAAAAAACGTGCAACAGGCGTTACGGTATTAGACGCCGAAACGAATTTGACAATTGAATACACTGCAAAAATAATTTTTGTAAACGCTTCTACTTTGAATAGCACTTGGTTGCTTATGAACTCGGCAACGGATGTGTGGGAAGGCGGATTGGGTAGCAGTAGTGATGCACTTGGAAAAAACTTAATGGATCACCATTTAGGAAATAGCGCAGGCGGCACCATTGAAGGATACGAAGATAAATATCCTTTTGGACGTCGTGCTAATGGTTTTTATATACCTCGTTTTCAAAATGTAGGGGACGATAAACGTGATTATTTACGTGGCTTTGGTTACCAAGGAGGTGGCAATAGGCAAGGCTGGGGACATGATGTTGCAGAAGTAAGTATTGGCGCTGCTTTTAAAGAAGCTTTATCGGAACCAGGTGGTTGGTCGTTTGGTATGATGGGTTTTGGGGAGATGTTGCCTGATCCAACAAATAAAGTAACGCTCGATAAAACAAAGAAAGATAAATGGGGGTTGAATGTATTGAATATTGATTGCGAGTTAAAAGAAAATGAAATTAAGATGCGTAAAGATATCTTAATCGAAGCTCAAGCAATGTTAGAACAAGCAGGTGTTAAGAATGTAAAAACACACGAAGGGGATGGCACACCAGGACGTGGTATTCATGAAATGGGAACTGCTCGTATGGGGAAAGATCCTAAAACTTCAGTCTTGAATAAACATAATCAAGTTTGGGATGCACCAAATGTATTTATAACGGATGGCTCTTTTATGACTAGTGCTGCTTGTGTAAATCCATCTTTAACTTATATGGCTTTTACTGCTAGGGCTGTTGATTTTGCAGTGAATGAATTAAAAAAAGGTAATTTATAATCACTTTATACTTAAAATATTTTTTATGATGAATAGAAGAGAAGCCTTATCGAGAGTTGCCATTATTTTGGGTGGTTCGGTGATTGGCGCAGAAGCTTTTTTAACGGGTTGTAAGGCAAGTACAAAAACAGTTAGTTTTTCAAAAGACGATATTGCTTTTTTGAATGAAGTGGCTGAAACAATATTGCCAGCGACTAACACACCTGGTGCTAAAGAAGCCAAGGTGGGAGAATTTATGGCTGTAATGGTAAACGATTGTTATGAAGAAGACAATCAAAATATTTTTATGGAAGGCATGAAAGCATTGCAGTTTAAGGATGCAAAAGCAAAAATTGGAAAATCCTTTATGGAAGCAAGTGCAGAAGAACGTCACAAGCTTTTAGTAGCTTTGGATGCAGAAGCAAAGGAGTACAAACAGCATAAAACACCAGAACAGCCTACGCATTATTTTAGCATGATGAAGCAATTAACGCTTTCGGGTTTCTTTACTTCTGAAGTGGGTGCTACAAAAGTGTTGCGTTATGTGCAAACTCCTGGAAGGTTTGACGGTTCAGCACCTTATGTAAAAGGGGAAAAAGCATGGGCTATTTAATAGCGGTGCACTTATTAATATTTTTAATTTTTTAAACTATACTATGTCAAATACAAGAAGAAATTTTATACGTCAGTCGGCTTTAGCAGGTTTAGCGCTAAGTTTCCCTTTTAAAAATGAATTGTTTGCAAAGGCGGAGAACAAAAGAAAATTTGGTATCCAGCTTTGGACAGTGAAGGACGCTTTATATAAAGATTCAATGGGTGTCTTTAAACATTTAGCTGCAAGTGGGTATAAGCAAATTGAAAGTTTTGAAGGAACAAAGGGTATGTTTTGGGGAATGAAAAATACGGAGTTTAAAAAACAAATGGATGATTTAGGAATGAAGATTGTTTCATCCCATTGTGATTTCAATACCAACTTCGAACGTAAATGCGCTGAAGCTGCTGAAATTGGCATGAAATATTTAATATGTCCGCATATTGGTGCTCAGCCATCCTTAGATGGTTATAAAGTATATGCTGATAAGTTTAATGCTGCAGGTGAAATTGCAAAGAAGAATGGTATTCGATTTGCATATCATAATCATGACTATTCATTTACGAATCAAAACGGGCAATTGCCTCAGGATATCTTCATGAATAATACGGATAAAGCACTTGTCGATTTTGAAATGGATATTTATTGGGTAACCGCTGCAGGCATGAATCCAATAGACTATATGAAAAAACACCCTGACCGTTTTACATTATGCCATGTTAAAGACTATTCCAAAATTGCAGGGGGACATGAATCATGTATTTTAGGGAAGGGTACCCTTGATTTTAAGACAATATTACACGAAGCATCTAAGCTAGGAATGAAATATTATATAGTAGAGCAGGAGGCATACACAGGAACGAACGAACTAGACGCAGCTAAGGCCGACGCAGCTTACATGAATAATTTAACTTGGTAATGATTACTTAGTTATTTGAATAAAAATTCCCGAATGCATTTGTATTCGGGAATTTTTATTATAGGTCATTCAATCTTTTTTTAAAACAAGTCTAGCTATTGCGAATTTTAAAATGGACTGCTATTATTTTATAATAAGCGAACTTGTTTTCATTATTTCTTCCAATGCTTTGTAAAGTGCTTCTAAATTCTCCATACTATTAAAAACATTTATGGAATACCTCATATATACATCATCACCTTGGCGCATAAGAGGTATTTCTATTTTGTAATCGACAAATAGTTTTCTTTGTAATACTTCCGGATTGGTTGTTTTTATAGGAATACTTATCATTTGACCAATCCATTCACTTGTAAGTGGACTGATAGGTTTAGTACCCAGTAAGTCATAAAAAGGTTGGGCATGGGTTAATACCATTTCACGACACTTTTTTGACACTGCATTCCAGTTATTCTCCTGCATAAATAAAATGCATGTAGGCACGGCTAAAAATGCAGAAAAATCACGGGTACCTATCATTTGGTGGTAGTCTAAAAATGGGGAATGGGATGGCTTTGCCGCCTTATATCCCCAGCTTACTACTAACGGCTCGCATATGTATTGAACGCTTTTATGTGCGTACAAAAAACTACATCCTTTAGGCGCCATCATCCATTTGTGACAGGCGCCTATGTAAAAGTCAGCCATTAGTTCCCCAATATTTAATTCCACTTGCGCAGGCGCGTGCGCCCCGTCTACGATAGTGATTAGCCCTTTCGATTTTGCAATGGCACATATTTCTTTTACAGGAAATATTAAAGCTGTTGCACTTGTAATATGACTTATAAAAATTGCTTTTGTATTTGGACGAAGGCCTTCAAAAAATTCGGCAATAAATGTTTCCTTATCAGTAATAGGCAATGTAATAGGCTGCCTTCTGTAAGTTGCTTTTTTCTTTTCGCAATAATATTCCCATGTTTTGTCACATGCGCCATATTCAATATTGGTAGCTAAAATTTCATCACCTTCTTCTAAAGGAAAACTTTTTGCAATTACGTTTACTCCGAAAGTGGGGCTAGTGATATATACTAAATCATCTTTATCCGGGCAATGTAAATAGTTCGCTAACGCAGCCCTTGAAGTAGCCAAGTATTCATAACCATCAAATGCCATAAATTGAACAGGTTCGGCTTCCAATAACCTTTGCCATTGCTGATAATTTTCAAATATTGGTTTTGGCGTTGCGCCAAAAGATCCAAAGTTTAAAAAATGAATATCTTTATTAAGTAAGAATTGTTCCTTTAAATTATTCATAGTAGTTATTTCTGTAATGGAAGGTAATAATTAAATAGTAGCGTTAGCTTTTAAATAAAAATTATTACATAAAAAAACCTCCTCCGTTAAGGGAAGAGGTTTTAAATTTTCTTATTTTCTTATACTCCTAATGTCCAACCATTACGATAATTTCTTTTCACAAATTGGTTTGCTAAATCGAAATTAGTAATTCTCATATTAGGACCATCCCACAACAATTGAATGTGTTGTCCAGGATGTGTAGTATTGCCTTTTGCATCTTTTTGAGTGATGTCGTAACTTCTTATTGCAAGGTTACCCATTAATACGGACTCTGTTAATGGACCAGCAATATCGAAATTAGAACTCAAGGTTTTTGCTTCAGCACTATTTGGTCCAGCTATACAGGCGTCTACCCATGCTGAATAGTGACCTGCTTCTCCGTTCTTAACTCTTGCAACAGTTGAAGGCACTTTGGTTGTTACTGTTAAATTGGTAGGTAATAGCTGAGGGTTAATACCATAAGTACCCGCCATCATTTTCCCTTTTGTGCCAACGAAAATAATTCCGTTTCCACCGTCTCCCATTTCTTCGTTAGGGCCTAATTCTGCAGGTCTTTCTGGTTGTATACCTCCGTCCATCCAATGTAATTTTACATCTGGTTTTCCATTTTGTCCTTTAAAGGTTAGTATAATATGTGAACCAATTGGGGGGCTATCTAATGAAGTAACTCTTTGCCAAGGTGCAGAAAATCTTGTGGCTACACTACATTCAGCGGCAGTAGGATATCCTAAACCTAAAACAGCAAATGCTGGCGCCATTATATGACATGCCATATCACCTAAAGCACCGGTACCGTAATCCCACCAACCTCTCCAGTTAAATGGCAATAAGCCATCAAAATAACTTTTATCAGGTGCCGTTCCTAACCATAAATTAAAATCTAATTCTGGAGGTATTGCTGCAGAAGTTGCTGGACGAATAACGCCCTGTGGCCAAACTGGCCTATCGGTATAACAATAAATAGTATGCACATCGCCAATTAAATTTGCATTGTACCAATCTTGTAATACTCTTACTCCATCACCCGAAGCGCCTTGGTTACCCATTTGAGTTACCACATTATACTTTGCTGCAGACTCGGTCATTACACGGGCTTCATAAATATCGTGTGACATTGGCTTTTGCACATACACATGTTTTTTTAACTGCATTGCTGCCATTGCTTGCACAGCGTGCATATGGTCGGGTGTTGAAACCGACACAGCATCAATATGTTTATGTTCTTTATCTAACATTTCACGGTAGTCCTTATAGTATTTTGCTTTAGGATACTTTTTTCTACTATCAACCGCTTGGCGGTCGTCTACATCACATAAAAATGCTACATCTACTTTGCCTGTTTCGAAAAACGCACCTAAGTCACTGCTTCCTTTGCCACCAGCGCCAATTCCTGCAACTTGCAGCCTATCACTTGGTGCAGTAAATCCGTTTCCACCAAGAACGTGCCTAGGCAAAATGTAGAACCCTCCAAATGCTAGCGACGCATTTTTAATAAAATCTCTCCTTGAGTTATTTGTTTTTTTTCTTGACATAGTAAATCGTTAAAATTATTATAGTAAAGTGTATAGTTAAGTATGTTAAGTTATTAAATTATTAGTAAAAATGTCAAATATTTTATCATTAACATAATTGGCCTATGGCTTTCAGTAAATAAGCTTAAATTACAGCATAATATTATTGTATGAACCCTACTATTACTAGTTTACGTTCCTATTTTAAGTCTGGGGCGACGCAGACCTATGAATTTAGATTGAATCAGTTAAAAAGGCTTAAGCAGGTTGTCATTGACCATGAAAAAGAATTGTATCAAGCCTTGTACGCCGACCTTAAAAAAACGGATGAAGATGCTTGGGCTACCGAAGTAGGATTTTTCTTAAGTGAATTAAATTATACAATTGAGCACTTAAAGTCGTGGATGCAACCTACTACTGTTGCAACCAATTTAGTCAATCAGCCATCAACCAGTTTTACGGTCCAAGAACCTTTAGGTGTGGTATGTATTATTGCCCCTTGGAATTATCCTTTTCAGTTATTGTTTACACCATTAATTGGCGCAATTGCTGGAGGTAATTGTGCGGTATTAAAACCAAGTGAATTTGCTCCAGCTACAGCAACTGTAATGGGCAAAATAATTAATTCATTATTTCCTGACAACTATATTCTTTATATAGAAGGAGAGGGCGCTACCGTGTTACCTACATTATTAACTGAAAACAGATTTGATCATATTTTTTATACTGGCAGTACGCTGGTTGGAAAAATTATTTATAAATACGCAGCTGAACAATTGGTTCCAGTCACTTTAGAATTAGGAGGGAAAAGTCCTGCTGTCATTACTTCTGATGCAAATATTAGAGTCGCAGCACGTCGTTTAGCTAGCCCTAAATTTTCTAATTGTGGACAAATGTGTATTGCGCCTGACTACGTTTTAGTACCAACCGAATTAAAAGATGCTTTCATAAAAGAACTGATTATTGCAATTCAAGCATTTTATGGCGAAGACG
>CANHAE010000097.1 GCA_947458915.1 Bacteroidota bacterium | reverse complement strand
TGCAATAAACTATCCTCCAAGCGAGTTAAAGGCTGTACTTTAAAACTAATTTCTTTGCCTATCGCACTATTATCCTTCCATTTTTCTTTCCAACCATAATTGGTTGCATACACATCGGCAAGTGTCATCGTTCTTGCCTGATCGTAATTCGTCAACAAGGTTTTTTTGATAAGAGATTGACTTCTTAAAAGTTCCAAAACATTGTCGCCTCCTAACATGCTATTCGAGCCGGACATGCTACCAATATCAATTCCTAATGATCCAGATAATGCCGAAACCAAGGATCCGCCACCCGATTTAGCGTCTTCTACAACAAATGTAGTTCTTGCTGTATAGGTGGTAGGCTGGAAAAAGGCATATACAATTGCAATTACAGCACCCACAAAACCAGCCATTGAAAGTATTTTCCAATGCCCAAGTGTATAAACTACTTGTTGTTTCCACTGCTGCACAAGCAATTTAAATGTAAAGGCTTCGTCTTCTTGTATTTGAAATGATTCGTTATTGCTCATGGTTGCAAATTATAATTTTAAGCTAATCGCTAAAGTAACCAATGAAGTAACTACGCCAGTGATTGCAGAAATCTCAGCTATCGAAAGGGTTCTTTTTTCATTAGGTGAACGTTCGGGAACAATTATTTTACTTCCAGGTAATATTCTTGGGTAATGACGGAAGAATAAAAATTGTCTAGCCTTTTTGTTAATACCATTGCTATATTGTACGTAAGCTTTTCTTAAATGCGCTTTATCAGTTGAGCCCCCAGCTGCTACGATATATGAATACATGCGGCCCGATTCGTAGTTTAATATTTGAGGATTAAATACAGCACCCTTTACTTCTACAAATGGAATATTTTTTGGAATATAAATACTATCGTCCGGCTGTAATAAAAATTGGTTATTTGCTAATGCAGTCTCTGTAAGTAAATTGGTTGATACACGAAGGTTATTTCTGTACACCTGTACATCACTTAGTTTAGCAAAAGGAGAAATACCACCAGCTGATTTTAAAACATCTTGAATAGTTTCATTTCTTTTTTCTAAACGATAGTCGCCAGGGTATAATGCTTCACCTCTCACTTTTACATTACCTAAAACGTGATAATTTAAAAGCTCAGGAACCATTACATAATCATATGGCTCCAATGCAATGCTATTATTGCTTTTTAATGAAGAATCAACACCAACATGAATCAAGTTAATCAATTGGTTAGCTAAAGTGTCTGTTCTATTTATTTCTAGTCTGGAAATTCGCACTTTATTATTATCGGCATTCGTATTAAATCCGCCTGCAAGCACAATTAAATCTTCAACAGTCATGCCCCTATGAAAAACAAAAGAACCAGGCTTGCGAACAAGTCCCGCAATAGTGATAACAGGATTATCTTTTAAACTATCCTTGGAAACAATTAAAACAGAATCATTCGGCACTAAAGCAATGTCTGCAACAGCGTGAGAAACAATTTCGTTTACGTTAAATGCAATTAATTCTTTTTCTACACCAAAGCGGCTCCTTTTAATAATACCTTTTGTAATAGGTGTGTTTGCAAAAATTCCACCCGCCTTTTTAATAAGTTCTCCCACGGTAAGTCCGCTTGCTTGCTCATAAGTACCAGGATTATAAATAGCACCAGTAATGGTTGCCTTGTTTGCGATAGTTAAAGAAACTTTGTCAATGAAAACTGAATCCGCATTATGTGGCAAATAGTTATTAAAATCTGAAATAGCAATGTCTTTAATTTTTCTTTCACGGTCTCCAATCTGAACAACTCTAGCTGCGGTGTTTGCAGCCGAGTCGCCTAGGCCACCTGCAAATCTTATAACATCAGCAAGTGTTTCTTTTTCTAGTATTTCATAAATTGCAGCGCGTCTTACTTCTCCAGTAACATAAACACGTTTTGTATAATTAGTAAATCGGATAACGTCTTGGTCTTCTAAACGAATTTCTTTATTTAGTATTCCATTTTGTAAGAACGTATAAAAGTCGGCCGATGCTATAAGTTTATTATTTCTTATAATTTCTATATTACGTAAGGATCCGTTTTGAGAAGGGCCACCGGATAAATATAATACGTTGAAAAAAGATGCTAAAGATGAAATTACATAGTTGCCAGGGCGAGCGGCTTCTCCAATTACGGCAACACGAATTGATTTTACGTTAGATAGGCTTACTTGCACTTGAGTATTACCTGTTGCAATTGCTGGGTATACTTTTTTTAATACTAATCTAATGCGATCGGTTGCTTGTTCAATAGTAAGCCCTCCAAGAGAAACGAATCCAGCATATGGAAGTTGCGCTTTTCCTTGAGCATTAATTGCTGCTTCTGTTGTTCGTTCGTTGAGTCCAGTTAAACTAATCGATAAAACATCATCAGGTCCTAAGACATAATTTTTAGGAGTTGATATTCTTATATTAGGCTCAAAGGCTAAGCTAGGACTACTAAAAAAATCAAAACCATAGTAAGGAGTCGATTTTTTTGCTTGCGGTATTATTAATACCCAACTGCTGTCTTTGATAAAATCGGTGGTATCGCGAATTGCATTTTGAAGCGTAAACTTAGACTTTGTTCCTGTTTGAACTTGAATCAATCTTCTCTTAAAGGTATTTACATCACTTGGTGCAAGTCCTTGTTTTACTAATGAATTGATGGCTTCAGATTCAGACATTCCACTTTTTTGTGCTTGTTGCCAAATTTGAACAATTTGTTCATCTGACAACTGATTCACGTTCATTTGCCCAACTTTATTTTGTTGACCCAACAAAGGAAGACTGCAAACGATAAATGCAAAAAGGGCTATAATTTTGTAAAAAGGAAGCTTATTAATATTCATTGTAATCGATGTCATTAAGTATGACACAAATTTATAACATTAGAATAGATAAACCTTCTAAAAAAGTGGCTAATAACTAATAAAATGGCGTTTTATAGCCCAAAATAAACACCGAGGTTAAGGTTATCAAAAAGGGTGTTTGTGGTTTGGTTTGGATAGATGGTATTTATAGAGGTTAGATTGCCTTTAAAATATATGTTGTTTCTAACTTCATATGAAGCACTTAAGAATAATTCGCGGCGTTCATATGCCCTATAAAATAAAAATTTTGGCTGTGGAATATCTAAATACTGCTGTTCAATCGTTGTTTCGGCACCCTTTCGAATTAACTGAAATCTTGCTTCTAGTTTAAGCTTTGGCAAAGGCGTGTATTTAGCACCAAAAAGTAAGCGGTCAAAATTATTTCCCATCCAATCACCAAGATAAGATCCGTAACTAGTATAGTTTTGAGCCGGATTCAAATTATTGTAAACACTTGGAAAAACCTTGGTATACTCAGTGTATAAGGTTAGGTAAGGTAGCATAAAGTCAGTTAACGATGCACCTACATTATAACCTAATTGATTTCTGCTTTTTGAAGCATTAAATGCCTCACTAATTCTAATTTCGTCTATGAAAAGGGTGCTATAAAAATGAGTATTTTTAGGTCGATTCTTTACACTTAACTGAAAAAAGAATTGACCATTGTTGCCGGCCAAAATATTGTAGTTACTTTGGTTGTTATCTGCCGCCTTAAAAAACATCAAAGGCAGTAAGTAAGAGATGTTTAACTTATCTGCATAAACGATTGATTCACCTAGGCTAAAGTCAATTCCTTTTTTTGGAGAGATGGTAATTGAGTGACTAGCGAAATATTTGGGTACAAAAGTAATTTTTGTTCCTCCATATAGGTCATTGCCGAAGCTGTAAGTAGTACTAGAATCTATTATTTTAGAATTAAGCCACTTGTGCACATAATTAAACTTTAACCACTTAAGTGGCTGATAATCAATTCGTACATAAGGAGAAACGGGTGCTTTGTCTGATAATACAATTCGGCCATTTTCGCCATAACCCCAAAGCATAAAATCTTGACCTATGTTAATGGAACCATTTTTCCAGCTATATCCAATATTTGCCTTGTACTCGGTAAAGTTGATATTTCGGCGGGTTTCATCATATATTAGGTTAACGTATCCTGTTCGTGGTCCGTTGAATATGGCAGCATCGGCCGTAGTGCCATCTCTATTTTCGTTCACATCTTTTCCTGAAAACTGAAAACCAATATGTTTTCCAATAGTTCCCCAAAATTGCACACCAATTGTTTTTTGGTTAAAATTCACTTTATTATAATTACTAACAGCCCCTTGAATTATTGGATCTGCAGCAATAAAGAAATTATTTCCAACCGCGTGAAAACTTCTAAATCTTCCATTGATATCATTCTTAAAAAACGTAGTGGATTCTTCACCTGGCTTTAAGTATTGAATAGGCGTGAATTCTTTTAGGTAAAAAGCTAGCTCTTGTTTCTCAATTGATGACAAGTCGCTGTTTCTTTTTTGTAATTCCAATAATTTAGAGAATATAATTTCCCTACTAATTGGCAAAATCAAATCATTGAATTCTATCACGCCTTTATTTGACAACCGACTCAAGTATTGGTAAACTTCATTGTTATGATTTTCAAAAATCATTTGCGTTTTTCCGTGTACAAATAGTAATAATGAAAATAAAAAAGTAATAATTATTTTTTTCATACTAATATGCATTTTCATCCCCCTTAATAAAGTTGATGATTGTTTGTAGAATAATTTGCAAGTCCAACCAAAATGACCAGCGATGAATATAATATAAATCATAATTAACTCGCTTCTGCATTCTACCCGGTGTTTTAGTTTCACCACGCAAACCATTAACTTGTGCCCAGCCCGTGATCCCTGGTAAGATAATATGCCTAAGCATATAATTGTCAACAGAATGCATTGATTCAATATTCATTGGAGTAGCATGAGGACGTGGTCCAACTACCGACATATTACCTAGTAAAACATTCCAAAATTGTGGAAGCTCGTCAAAATTGGTTTGGCGTAAAATGCGTCCAATGGATGTAATTCTTTTGTCATTTTTTGTGGCTTGGTTAAAACTGCCATCTTCAAGTATATCAAAGCTTTTAGTCACCATTGTTCTGAACTTGTAACAAATAATTTTTTCATTATTTAAGCCCCATCTTTCTTGCTTAAAAATTATTGGCCCTTTGGAACTAAATTTTATAAATAAGGCAATAATTGGTAATAACCACCAGCCAATAGCGATTAATAATAAAATAGTGAATATAATATCAAAACCTCGTTTCAATAATTTATTTTCTAGTTTATCTAAAGGCAAATCATTCACATTAATTACAGGCACAATGCCAATATTGTTAATTTTATTTGCAGTGCTAGCATATTGGTCAAAATCGGGAAGAATACGAACTTTAGTATTAAATGCATCGCATAATTCCATACAAAACTGTATTTGTTTGGATTGGGTATTTGGTAGTGCAATTATAACTTCATCCACTTCTTGATTTGATAGTAAGTTATTTAAATAAGAAATTTTTCCTAAGTAAACTAATTCATCTATATCGCTATCCACTTCGTCCAAATAGCCAATACATTTATATCCGTAATGATAAAATTTATTTACTGCCTCATAAAAATCTATTGCAGCATGTGTTGAACCAATAATTACTACTCTATCATATAATGCTTTTCTAAAAATAATAGCATGAACATATTTCCTAATTGCGTATTTAGAAAGTAGCATTAAAAATAAAAGAACAAAAAGGTATGTGTAAAAAAGTCCGGCCTCAATTATAAAATAGTTTTTTAGCAAAAATGAAATCGCACTAAATAAAATTAAAAATAAAACAGTAGTATAAATGATATATATAATTTCTTCTGAAAACTTTTTTGATCTTCGATCACCATAAATAGTAGAAAAGTAGGCCGCGGTGTACCAGGAGGTTATGCCAATACTTATAAATAAAAAAGGTTGTTTGAAACCAGCAAC
The DNA here is from genome assembly GCA_947458915.1 of Bacteroidota bacterium. Lineage (GTDB taxonomy): Bacteria > Bacteroidota > Bacteroidia > Chitinophagales > Chitinophagaceae > Sediminibacterium. The sequence continues at coordinate 823 of CANHAE010000097.1, read as the reverse complement.
CCCAATATTAAAAAAATCAAAATTGGTAGTAATAAAATAGGCCAATACAATAATAACTGCATCAAGTAAAAATCGAAATGACTGGTATTGTTTATTAATTTTGGACATAGTTGGACCAACTCCTCAGAGCTAAGTGCCGTAAATTTCCTTAATTTTTTTGATATGAACTATTTCCCCGTATAATTTTAATGATTTATTGCGCGCATTATTGGAAATAGTTTGCAATTCTGATATAGAAAGCGAATCAAAGTACATAATTGTCTCCAATAATGCATTTGGACTTGTTGCATCATACAAAAATCCATCAACGCCATGTTCTATCATATTATTTGTATTAATTGAGGCCGCAACAATTGGTATTGTGCCCATTGTTTGTGCTTCAATTAGGGTCATAGGCATGGATTCAATCCAGATAGATGGGAAAATAAGCGCTTTACATTTATGTAATAGCTGTTGCACCTGCTGTTTTGTTTGCGGGCCGAGATATATAATATTAGGTGAGTTTAAGTTGGCCACAAAATCAACTAAATCACCAGTGCCTGCTATAATAAGATTTTTATTTGTATTAGAAAATGTATCAATTAAATGGTGAATACCTTTTTCTTCGGTGATTCTTCCAATAAATAAGTAAGCTCCCTCCTTTTTTATTGTTGGTAAATAATTGGCGTCTTGACTGGGTAAGAAATTTGCTTTCAAAATTATTTTTTCAGCTTGAATCCCTTTATTTATGTAAAGTTGTTTGGTGAATTCATTCAAAACAATATAGTAATCAATTTTGTTTTTCCACGATCCTATCCAATCATTAACTCGAATACTTACTGTT
>CANHAE010000096.1 GCA_947458915.1 Bacteroidota bacterium | reverse complement strand
CTGCAGGTGGTCCTTATCAAATAACAATAGCAGGAAATAATAAAATAATAATAGATGATGTTTTAATTGGCGAGGTTTGGGTTTGTGGTGGGCAAAGTAATATGGAGTGGTCAGGCGATCAAGCATTAGTACAGTCAATGGAAGAGGCTCCCAATGCAACCAATAATAAAATTCGATTCTTTTACGTGCCAAAAGCAACAGCAAAGTATCCACAAGAAAATATTGATGCCAAATGGGTTGTTTGTTCACCGGAAGCAATGTACCAGTTTAGTGCAATAGGTTACTTCTATGGTAAAAATTTACAAGAAGCCTTGCATTTGCCAGTTGGTTTAATTAATTCAAATTGGGGAGGTACTGCGGCAGAAACTTGGACACCAAATTATGTAATTAATAATAGCGAGACACTGCTTAAGGCTGCTGCCAAACTAAACACAACACCTTGGTGGTCTAGCGAGGTTGGTGCCACCTATAACGCAATGATTGCACCACTCACGAACTATGGCATAGGAGGTGTAATATGGTATCAAGGAGAAAGTAATACAGAAACTTATTATAGCTATCAAGCATTATTTACAAAAATGATAGATGCGTGGCGAACGGCATGGAAAATAAATTTCCCTTTTTATTATATACAAATTGCGCCATTTGCTTACGGGAAAAAAAATATTGGTGCACTATTAAGGGAGGCGCAAACAAAATCGGCAACCCATGAGCATACAGGAATGGTGGTGATATCGGACTTGGTGCCTGATACGAATAATATTCACCCAACACTTAAGAAGGAAGTCGCCAAACGCTTAGCAAATCTCGCTTTGCACGAAAACTATGGGATAAAATCTGTTGGTGTAAAAAGTCCAACATATAAAAGCTATACAATTGAAAATAATAAAATAACTATTTCATTTAATAACATTGGCTCCGGCCTAATCATTAAAGGAGAAAATGCAACCTGTTTTGAAATTGCGGGACTGGATAAAAAGTTTTTATCAGCACAAGCGATACTGGAAGGAGATAAAATAATTGTCTTTAACAACAATATAAAAAAACCTACTGCTGTTCGTTTTGCATTTAACAATACTGCAATCCCTAACTTGTTCAATAAAGAAGGTTTGCCTGTAAATTTATTCAGAACCGATAATTGGGAAATGGATACAAGCCCATTAAAACAATAAAATACGTTTTATGAAAATATTTCTAAACATATTATTAGTGTTGTTTTTATTTATTTCAACAACTATTAATGGACAATCAAGTAATGCCGAAAAAATTGATGCAATCATGCAACGGTACGCAAGTCCAGAAACCCCTGGAGCAAGCGTCCTTGTAATGCAAGGTGGGAAAATTATTTTCAAAAAAGGTTATGGAGTTGCAAATATTAGTTCGCAAGAAAAAATCACCCCCGCCACTAACTTTAGACTAGCTTCTGTAACTAAGCAATTCACGGCTACAAGTATTTTAATACTGGAGCAACAAAAAAAATTATCATTAGAAGATCCACTTACAAAATACTTTTCTAGCTTTCCTGATTATGGAAAAAAAATAAAAATTAAACACCTACTTACACATAGTTCGGGACTAGTTGACTATGAAGACTTAATCCCACCCACACAAAGCACACAAGTGCATGATACTAGCTGCTTGCAATTAATGTATACGGTAGATTCATTATACTTCCCAGCAGGTACGCAATATAAATATAGTAATACCGGATACGCAATACTAGCATTAATAGTAGAAAAAGTAACTGGCAAGGATTTTGCGACATATTTAAAGGAAACTATTTTCAAGCCTTTAGGTATGAAAAACACAATCGCATACGAAGAGGGTAAATCGGTTGTTATAAATCGTGGGATTGGACATTCACTTATTAATGGCAATTGGACACAAACCGACCAAAATACCACAAGTGCTGTTTTGGGAGACGGTGGCATTTATAGTAATGTGATTGATTTGTCAAAATGGATAAAAGCTTTAATGCAGTTTAAATTAATTACTCCTGTTATGCAAAATCGTGCTTGGAGCAGAAGCATTTTAGATAACGGCAAGCCAATTGACTATGGTTATGGATGGCATATAGAAGAATATAAAAACATTACCCATCCCTTTCACGGAGGCAGTTCCATAGGTTTTAGGAATTGCTTACTTATATTTCCAAACCAGCAATTAATGGTGGTAATCTTAAGTAATAGAAACCAGCAGGAGCCAATTGAAGAGGCTCAAAAAATTGCGTCATTATTCCTCCCTTAACTGCGATTAACGGGTATTGTTTGTGTTTTTATAATTAATTGATTATTATGCTTATACATATATATAAAATGTGTTTATAATTCATAAAATAAAGAAAGCCTTTCCTGACCTTGGCCAAGCCTATTAAATCATGGGGCTAACTAAGTATTCATTCAACTTAAAAAATACCATTTACCCTATAATAAAAGTGGCTACCTGTTGCTTTATGTCAGGTTTATTTTAAGTAACTTACTAAACGATTGCTCAAACGATTTACTAAAAACTTAATCCCTTATGGAAAGAAGAACTTTTCTTAGCAAATCAGCTGTTGCCACAGCAGGTTTATTTATTACGCGAGACTTATTCAAACAAAAAGCAAGTCCTATTTATGGTCACAATGGAATGACCTACCAGCTAAATACAAAGTGGGGGATATTAAATGCCGACAAAACGCCTGTGAATGATTGTCACGAAATGATACAGGATATAAAAGGGCGTATTATTTTATTGACGAATGAGACAAAAAATAATATAATTATTTATAATAAAAGTGGTAAGCTAATTGACAGCTGGGGTACACAATTTCCAGGTGCACATGGCTTAACTGTGCAACATACAGGTAAAGAAGATTTTTTATTTATTACCGACACAAATACACATCAGGTATATAAAACAACTATTGATGGAAGAATAATTTTAACAATTGATGCGCCTAAAGATTTAGCAGCTTATGCGAAAAAGGAGGCATTCGTTCCTACAGAAACCACCGTATTAGACAATGGAGAATTTTATATAGCAGACGGATATGGAGCGCAACACATTTTACATTATGATGAAAAAGGTAATTTAAAAAATGCATTTGGTGGTAAGGGTGAAGGTGAGCAATTCTTAGACAATGCCCATGGCATATGTGTTGATAAAAGAAATGGCAGCACAACCCTACTTATTACTGATAGAACAAGAAATGCATTCAAGCGTTTTTCATTAGATGGTAAATTATTAGAAGTAATCCATTTGCCAGGCGCTTGCGTTTGCAGGCCAGTTATAAAGGGCGACTATTTATATGCAGCTGTGTTACGTTCTCCCGATTTAAATTCGGAAGGCAGTGGATTTGTAACCATCCTAGATAAAGAAAACAAGGTGGTTTCTAACTTAGGTGGCAGTGCTCCTGTTTATGAAAACAACAAATTGAAACCTTTATACCAAACAGAAAAAATATTATTTCATCCACATGATGTTTGTGTAGACGATGAAGGAAGTATTTATGTTGCACAGTGGGCTTCAGGTAAAGTATATCCTTATAAATTCACTAGAGTTTAAACTTGATTTTATTTTTATGCGCAAAAAATTAATTATAGTATTTATTTTACTATCAGTTGCGGGCTTGTCTTATGGTGTATATCATTTTTCAACCGAAAAAAAAGAATCCGAAAACCAACTTGTGTCTTATAATAAAGACATACGTCCCATACTATCGGATAAATGTTTTACTTGCCATGGACCAGATGCTAGTAAAGTGAAGGCAGGCTTGAGGTTAGATTTACCAGCACGTGCTTTTGCAGAATTAGAAAAAAATAAAGGTCATTATGCAATCGTACCTGGTGCGCCAGAAAAAAGCGAGCTTATCGCGAGGATAGAATCCAATGACCCAAAGGTAATGATGCCCGTTCCCGAGAGTCATTTAACAAAACTTACGTTGGAAGAAATTGCACTTTTTAAACGTTGGATTAAAGAAGGTGCTAAATATGAAAAGCATTGGGCTTTTGAAGCGCCTAAAAAAACTGCGCTACCTGAAGTAAATAAAAGTAGTTGGGTTAAGAACGAGATAGACCAATTCATTTTGCATAAAATGGAACAAAAGGACTTTAGCCCAAGTGATGAAGCAACAAGAGAGACTTTAATTAAACGGAGCTATGCTGACATACTTGGCCTAGCACCAAGCTACGAGGAATTGAATTATTGGAGAAACGCAGCAGGTGATAACTGGTATAGTGAAATGATTGACAAATTATTACAAAAGCCTGCTTACGGAGAAAAGTTAGCAGTGTTATGGATGGACCTAGCGCGTTATTCTGACTCTTACGGTTTTCAAGATGACAATATACGTTCTCAATGGCCTTGGAGGGATTGGGTTATATATGCATTCAACAAAAATATGCCTTATGACAAATTCCTGACCAACCAAATAGCTGGAGATTTATTACCCAATGCTACTAAAGAAAATATTTTAGCAACCGCATTCTTTAGAAATCATAAATACACCGAGGAAGGAGGTGTGATTGAAGAAGAATACAGAGTATCCTACAATATTGACAAAACAAAAACTTATGGTAAAGCAGTATTAGGTGTCACCATTGAATGCGCACAATGTCATGATCACAAATATGATCCATTTTCACACAAGGACTATTATCAATTATATGCCTTCTTTAATATAAGTAAAGAAAAGGGGTTTGAAGGAGATGTGAGTGTTTCAACAATGGCAAAAAATCCAAAATTATTTATCAATAAAGAGGATAGAAAGAATTTACTATCATTTATAAATACCATAGATACTAATAAATTAGAAGTATCCGTGATGGGCGATACTTCCCGACCAACTTATATTTTAAGTAGAGGAAGTTACGATGCGCCAACAAATATTGAAGTAAAGCCTACTGCCTTAGAATCTATAATGCCTTATGATACAACTAAGTATCCTAGGAACCGTTTAGGTTTAGCACAATGGACCACCAACAAAAAGAATCCTTTAACAGCCCGCGTGTTTGTAAATTTTATTTGGCAGGAAATTTTTGGGAAAGGGATTGTAAAAACATCCGGCGATTATGGACTTCAAGGAGAACTACCTACACATCCCGAATTATTAGACTGGCTGGCTGTTGATTTCATGGAACATAATTGGGATATAAAATATTTAATAAAAAAAATAGTTACAAGTAGTACATACCGTCAGTCAAGTGAGTTGAGTAGTAAGCAAATGGAAAAGGATCCCGACAATGCACTATACTCAAGGGCTCCTCGTATAAGGTATAAAGCAGAAATTGTGCGTGATTTTATTTTAGGCACAAGCGGTTTATTAAATACTAAAATTGGCGGGCCAAGTGTTAAGCCTTACCAGCCAAAGGGCGTATGGGAAAGTACTACTTCGGGACGTGGTGTATTAGCGAGCTATAAACAAGACCACGGAGAGGACATTTACAGAAGAGGTTTATATACATTTATAAAATTAACTGCGCCGCCGCCTAGCATGATGATTTTTGATGCAAGTAACAGAGACCAGTGTGAAGCTAAAAGAGCAAGTACGAATACGCCATTACAAGCATTAACTATGCTAAACGATCCTACTATTTTAGAAGCGTCTCGTGTACTGGCTGAAAAAATTTCATTAAAAAAACAAAGCTTAGAAAATAAAGTTCAACAAGCGTTTGAGACAATTATTATACGTGCTCCTAACCGTTTTGAGAAAAATAAATTAATAGCCTACTGCGAAAAGCAAACAGACTATTTTAAACAGAATCCAAGTTTAATTAAGTCCACTTTAGCTGTTGGAGAATATGCACATCCTAAAGCGCAATACAATGAAGCTGAAACTGCAGCCTTAATGAAAACAATTTTAATCATGTATAATTTAGAAGAAGCGATTACTAAATCATAATATAGCAATATGAATGAATTTTTAGAACACGGTTTAAATCAAAACCGTCGAAAATTTTTATCTAAGTTAAGCTTAGGTATTGGGGGGCTTGCACTTGGTTCATTAATGGTGCCAGGATTGTTTGATGGTAAAACCGAGGAAGAGATTTTTACAAACGTCTTACCTCATTTTGCACCTAAAGCAAAGCGCGTTATTTATTTATTCCAAAATGGTGCGCCTTCTCAATTAGATTTATTTGACTACAAGCCAATGTTACAAAAAATGCATGGCGAGGATTTACCGGCAAGTATTAGGGCCGGACAAAGGCTAACAGGGATGACTGCCAACCAAAGCAAGTTTCCCTTAGCAGGTACAAAATTTAATTTCTCGCAACACGGAAGCAATGGTGCTTGGTTTAGTGAAACCATTCCACATATTGCTAGCATGGCCGACGATTTATGTATTGTTAAAACAATGCACACTGAAGCCATAAACCACGATCCTGCACTTACCTTCTTTCAAACCGGCGCACAAGTAGGCAATAGGCCTAGTATGGGTTCATGGGTGAGTTATGGGCTTGGTAGTGAAAATAAAAATTTACCTGCTTTTTGTGTACTATTAAGTAAGGGACAGGGAAATGGACAGGGGGTGTATTCCAAATTATGGAATAACGGCTTTTTAGATTCCATACACCAAGGGGTGCAATTTACAAGTGGCGAAGAACCGGTAAAGTATTTAACCGACCCTGAATTCATGAAGCGTGACGACAAGCGAGCCATGCTGGACGAAATAGCAGCACTAAATCAAGAGTCTTACAAAAGTATAGGTGACCCTGAAATTATCACAAAGATTCAGCAGTATGAATTATCCTATAGAATGCAAATGGCTGTGCCTGAAATTACCTCATTGCAAAACGAACCAGAAAGTATTGTGAAAATGTATGGGCCTGAGTGTATGGTGCCAGGCACCTATGCCGCGAACTGTTTATTAGCACGCAAGCTATCAGAAAATGGCGTACGCTTTGTACAACT
>CANHAE010000095.1 GCA_947458915.1 Bacteroidota bacterium | reverse complement strand
CCATTGTCATCGCTTCGCTCTTTGCTTGGTTTGTTTAGGGCATGAAAAAGGCCACAACTTTCGTTGCGGCCTTTTCTTTGGTTGCCTGACCTGGATTCGAACCAAGACAAACTGCACCAAAAACAGTTGTGCTACCGTTACACCATCAGGCAATCCTCTAGCCATTCTTTGAATGGAGTGCAAAAATAGGGGTCAGCGTAAAATTTTCCAAATTTTTATATCAATTCAGAGGAATATTATGAAATTGGTCTAACTTAAGTACCTAATTACATTATTTGACTATAAAAATGGTATCATGAAAAAAATTATGTTGGGTTTGGCTTCTTTTATATTAGTGCTTAGTTTAATGTCTTTTACAGGAGAGAAAAAGAAAAAAATAGTATTCTTTGGTGATTCTATCACTGAACAAGGGGTGCAAGCTGGGGGTTATATTACAATGATACAAGCAGACCTTACAAAAAATGGTTTAGCAAGTGAGTATGATATTGTTGGTGCAGGTATAGGAGGTAATAAAATATATGATTTGTTTCTTAGAATGGATAAAGATGTATTAGCTCAGAAACCTGATGTCGTTGTCATTTTTATTGGCGTGAACGATGTTTGGCATAAAGCTTGGGGAACAGGAACCGATTTTGATAAATTTGGTAATTTTTACGATGCAGTAGTGAAGAAGATACAGGCACAAGGAGCTAAGGTAGTACTAGCTACACCTGCGGCTATTGGGGAGAAGCATGACTACTCAAATGCCCAAGACGGGGATTTAAATGCTTATAGCAATTGGATCAGAGATTACACAAAGAAGCACAATTTAGGATTGGTAGATTTAAGAAAAATTTTCCACGACTATAGTTTAGCGAATAATCCAACTAATAATAGCAAAGGCATCCTTACTACCGATGGTGTTCATTTAAATGAAAAGGGCAATAAACTAGTTGCTGAATTAATGTGGGAAGCTGTAAAATAATCACAGTAAAATAGATTGGTTATAAAATCAAAAATAAAAGAGTCCCGATCTATCATGGTCGGGACTCTTTTTATATAATCTATAGCCTGTTTGAATTTTTAACTCGCTACTACTAAGTAGTAATTTTTCTTCCCTTTTTGTACTAGCATATATTTTCCTTGTAATAAATTAGCGGTAGTTACAGTGGTGAATTCAGTGCTTACTTTTTCTTTATTAATGCTCAAGCCACCGCCTTGCCACATTTTGCGCGCTTCTCCTTTACTAGGAAATATTTGGGTGTCAGCTAGTAAATTAATTAAGTCGTAACCTGCTGCGAGCTCAGCTGTTAGTATGTTTACAGTAGGTACCCCTTCCATAACTTGCAATAATTGAGTTTCGCTTAATGACTGCAATACTTCGGTTGTTGCATTGCCAAACAATATTTCGGTAGCCTGAATCGCGAAGTTTAAGTCGGCTTCGCTATGCACGAATGTGGTTAATGCTGCTGCTAATTCCTTTTGCAAAATTCTTTGTTGTGGTGCTAGGTCGTGCGCTGAAATTAAGGTTTCAATTTTTTCAATAGGAAGTAGGGTGAATATTTTTATCCATTTTTTTGCGTCTTCGTCGCTTGCATTTAGCCAGAATTGGTAAAATTGGTAGGGAGATGTTTTAGTGGCATCTAACCATATATTTCCTTTTTCTGTTTTTCCAAATTTACCACCATCTGCTTTTGTAATTAAAGGGCAAGTAAATGCAAATGCTTCTCCTCCAGCTTTACGACGCACTAATTCAGTACCTGTTGTGATATTTCCCCACTGATCACTTCCGCCCATTTGTAGTTTACAGTTTTTATTTTTATACAACCAGTAAAAGTCATAGCCTTGCACCAATTGGTAGGTAAATTCTGTAAAGCTCATACCTGTCTCGCCTTCTAAACGTTTTTTTACGCTATCCTTGGCCATCATATAGTTTACCGTGAGGTGCTTACCTACTTCTCTGATAAAATCTAAAAAAGTAAATTCTTTAAACCAGTCATAGTTATTAACTAATTCGGCTGCATTAGCATTTGTGCTGTCAAAATCTAAAAAATGAGACAGTTGTTTTTTTACGCCTGCTATATTAAATGTTAATGTTTCTTCGCTTAATAAATTTCTTTCTTCGCTTTTCCCACTTGGGTCACCAACCATTCCGGTAGCGCCACCTACTAGTGCGAAAGGTTTATGGCCTGCTTTTTGTAAATGCACGAGTAATAAAATGGGAACTAAGCTACCAATATGTAAACTATCCGAAGTAGGATCAAAGCCAATATAGCCTGAAACTTGTTCTTTTTGTAATAGTTCTTCCGTGCCAGGCATAATGTCTTGAATCATACCTCTCCAGCGTAGTTCTTGGATCAATGTCATAGTATCTATACTTTGCACAAAAATAACTACTAAAAAGCAATATTTTCGCATCATGAACATAACAACTCCAACAATTGGCGAAGGAACTAGGATTTTACATTACCTAATTGACACTACGCTTATATGTATATTTAGTTATCTGCTTTACCGATGGTGGAATTTTTACGTGTTTTACTGGGGCTTTGAAGCTTATAGGTATAGTTATTTCTTTATAGGGTTTACCTGGGCATATACCTTTGTTTTTGAGTGCTTATTCTTACGTACTCCTGCTAAAATAGTCACCGGAACTAAAGTACAATCGGAGTCGGGGAGAAGGCCAAACTTAATTCAGTTTATTATTCGTGCAACCATACGCACGCTGCCTATTAGCATGTTTGGGATGGCCTGGAACGATAAGCCGCTACATGATACTTTTTCAAAAACTGTTTTAGTAAAAACAAAGGCTTAAAATCATTCCTTAATTCGCAACCAATATTTTTTGGTAGCACGTTACATTTGTAAAATTTTTTTAATGGCTAAGATTGGTATTAATATTGCAACAGGTAGTTTACAGCAGTCCGAAATGATTGTTGGTATTGATTTAGGAACCACTAATAGTTTAGTGGCTATTATACATCCTGAAACAAAATTACCTACAGCACTAAAGGAATTTGATGGCAGTAGTATTGTACCAAGCGTGGTGCATTTCGATACCTATGGAAATGTACAAGTAGGAGAGCAAGCAAAACCATTTTTAGAATCCGACCCAAAGCATACCATTTTTAGTGCAAAGCGATTAATGGGTAAAAGCTATAAGGACATACAAACGCACCAAGATTTTTTTGCTTACAAAGTAATCGACGATAACACTGAAAGCTTAGTAAAAGTACAAGTAGGAAATAAATTTTATTCACCTATCGAACTTTCTTCTTACATATTGGAAGAGTTAAAAAGAAGAGCAGAACACATATTAAAAACACCTGTTACAAAAGCTGTTATTACAGTGCCAGCTTATTTTAATGATGCACAAAGGCAAGCCACCCGAGACGCAGGAAAGTTAGCAGGGCTAGACGTTTTAAGAATTATTAACGAACCTACCGCAGCAAGTTTAGCATATGGCTTAGGATTAGATCCGACAGAAGAAAAAACAATTGCAGTATACGATTTAGGGGGAGGCACTTTTGACATTTCTATATTAAAAATAGCAAATGGAATTTTTGAAGTGTTAAGTACAAATGGAGATACTTATTTAGGGGGAGATGATTTTGATAGAGTGATTATTGAACATTGGTTAAAACAATTTCAACTTGAAAATTTAGACAATCATAATACCCTAAAACAACAATTGCGCTTGGCGGCTGAAAGGGCAAAAATTGAATTATCTAAAGCCGATTTTTTTGAAACAGAATTTGCAGGAGAAACAATTTCAATCACGAAAGAAGTATTTGAAATTTTAATTCAACCAATAGTTCAAAAAACAATTGACTGCTGTATCAACGCAATGAATGACGCTGGTTTAAAGCCTTCGGATATAAATACGGTATTGATGGTTGGAGGAAGCACCCGTGTTCCGTATGTTAAACAAACAGTTTCGACATTTTTTAACCAGGAAGTGAATGACAGCATGAATCCCGATGAAGTAGTCGCTTTGGGTGCAGCTGTGCAAGCTGATATTTTAGCGGGTAATAACGTTTCTATGTTATTGTTAGATGTAACGCCATTAAGCCTAGGGATAGAAACAATGGGAGGGCTGATGGACGTGTTGTTGCCTAGGAATTCTAAAATACCTACAAAAGCAGGAAGGCAATACACCACGCAAAAGGATGCGCAATCAGGTATTAATATAGCTGTTTTTCAGGGGGAACGTGATTTGGTCAAGGACAATAGGAAACTGGGAGAATTTACACTAAAAGGGATTCCTTCTATGCCTGCCGGATTACCTAAAGTGGAGGTGAGCTTTTTAATCAATGCCGATGGTATTTTACAAGTCACCGCAAAAGAACTACGAAGTGGAGTCACGCAAAGTATAGATATCAAGCCTCAATATGGTTTAACAGACGAAGAAGTGGAACAAAGGTTATTGGATAGTATTAACAATGCTAAAACAGATATTGCCGCTAGGGCCTTAGTGGAAGCCCGAACCGAAGCGGAGCAAATGTTGGCAGTAACGGAGAAGTTTGTGGCAAAAAATGCGTTTCTACTCACTAAAGCCGAAATTTCAGTTACAGCTGGTGCGATGCAAGCTTTACAACTAGCTATTACATTAGAGGATAAGCACTTAATTCAAACAAAAACAGAGGAATTGAACGATATTACGCGTCCATTTGCGGAGCGAGCAATGGACCAAGCGATATCAGGAGCCTTAAAAGGGAAAGATATTCAAGATAAAGATTTCTAGAAATTTGGTTATTTCCATAAGAATCCTATCTTTGCCCTCCAATTTTCCTTCACCTTTAATAAAATTTAAAGACGGGAAAATTAATTTTAATTTTTTTCAAAACGCCTGAGGAGGTATATATTATGTTAATTATTGATTCAAAAGACTGCGAAAACATTGACAAGGCCCTTAAGAAGTACAAGAAGAAGTTCGAGAAGAGCAAAACTTTATTAAACTTACGTGCACGACAAGCATTTGTGAAACCATCTGTAAAACGTCGTTTCCAAGTTTTAAAAGCTATTTACAAGCAACAAATTTTTAGTGGTAAGATAGAAGGATAATTCAAAAAGTCTTTTCTTTTAATTGCTAATTTTTTAGATATTTTAAAGTACAATAAAGTTTATCTTTATTGTACTTTTTTTATGCCCATACAAACCCGCTATACACCTTTAAATGCATTCCTAGCGTATCTCCAGTTTGAGAAGCGCTACTCTATACATACTATTACAGCTTATTCAAACGACCTAATTCAGTTCTTCGATTTTATTGAGACTCAATATGAAGGAATGGCGTTCACGCAATTAACGGGTACTATGGTAAGGTCCTGGTTAGCTTCCATGAAAGAGGTTGAAATGACGGGTAAAACCCTGAATCGAAAAATATCTTCCTTAAAATCTTTCTTCAAATATCAAATACAACAAGGGCAGTTGGTAAAAAGCCCTATGGAAACTGTCATAAGTCCTAAAATAAGTAAGCGATTACCTGTATTTGTAGCAGAAAACGACATGGAACAATTGTTGTTAAATTTATCCTTTGCAGAGGGCTGGAAAGGGTTCACTGAAAAAATGGTCATTCAATTATTTTATGCCACTGGAATGCGATTAAGCGAATTAATTCAATGCAAAGAAAATCAACTTGACGTTTCAAAACGCGTGATAAAAGTTGTAGGGAAAGGGAATAAAGAAAGGATCCTGCCAATTAGCCCTGAATTGGCTACTGCCTTAAAAAAATACATAGCAGAAAAGCCAAGTGAATCAATAGGGAATAGTCATTTATTTGTAACAGAAAAAGGGAATGCTTTACAACCCCGAGCGGTGTATACTTTTGTTAAATTTCACTTATCGCAGGTAACTACTTTGCAAAAGAAAAGCCCCCATGTATTAAGGCATAGTTTTGCTACACATTTAATGAATAACGGAGCCGACCTCAATGCTGTAAAGGAATTGCTAGGACACAGTAGCTTAGCTGCAACGCAAGTATACACACATAATACGATAGAAAAATTAAAGGAAGTATTTTCAAAGGCTCATCCTAAAGCGTAATATTAATCAGCTCAGTTAAGTACTTATATTGATTCAAGTCAGCAGCTATCTTAAAGTTTTCTTAAAAGAAAAGTATTCTTTCTTTAGTCCGACAAAAGTTGTAACTTAATGCTATGGGATTTAATTAAATAAAACCTGGTCAGTTCTTTCATTCGTTAAAATCATTAAAAAAATTATTGTATGAACATTAACATTCAAACAGTGCACTTTGATGCAGATGAAAAGTTGTTGGCATTCGTTGAAAACAAAGTATCAAAATTGCAAACCTTTCACGACAACATAACTAGGGTAGAAGTATTTTTAAAATTGGATAATTTAGTGCATAATATTAAGGATAAAATAGTGGAGATAAAAGTGCATATTCCAAAACAAGATTGCTTTGTGAAGGCGACCACAAAATCTTTCGAGTTGTCCTTCGAACAAGCTTTAGATTCAGTAATAAATCAGCTAAAAAAGAAAAAAGACCGTGTTGCGTTAGCCTATTAATTTGACTAAAATTGGTTGTAAAACCAAAAGATAAATTCAAAAAAGCCCCAATTGGGGCTTTTTCATTGGCAGTAGGGTTGAATTAGGCAAGTATTAAAAATATTTTTTACAATTTTTCGCTTACCGAAAAGGCCATTTTTGTTGGTTTTAGGGGCATTTCCTACATTATTTTAATTTTTCCTTGAAAATTGGGATAAAAATCTGCTCTAAAATTTTGATAAATAAAGAATTCCATTACCTTTGCCATCCCAAAATTTGGGAGTGTTCTTTTGTGTAGATATATTAATAAGCCGGAATAGCTCAGTTGGTAGAGCAGCTGATTTGTAATCAGCAGGTCGCGGGTTCGAGTCCCATTTCCGGCTCTAAATATCTTGGGCAGATGGCCGAGTGGTTAAAGGCGACAGACTGTAAATCTGTTCTCTCACGAGTACGTAGGTTCGAACCCTACTCTGCCCACCAAATTTT
>CANHAE010000094.1 GCA_947458915.1 Bacteroidota bacterium | reverse complement strand
CTAAAAAAGCTGGTAGTATCATGCGTTTCAGGCATTAATTTTGCGTAGGTACTTCTACTCACAGATTGAATACCACCCATTACAAACCCTACAAGTATGGCCAATGTATAAAATTGGACAACCCCATTTCTAGGTATAAAATAACCAACAACACATGCGCCCACCCAAAACAATACAGCTACCATGAGTGTATTTAAGTTGCCCCATTTGCTTGCTAATTTTGACATATAAAAAGCGCCAGGTATAGCCACAATTTGAATAATTAAAATAGCAATAATTAAGTTCGTTGTAGGAATATTCAATTCACTTTTTCCATATAAAGTAGCAGCCAACATAATAGTTTGTACACCCATATTGTAAAAAAAGAACGCGGAAAGGAATTTTTTTAACACGGGTAAATGTCTTAATTGTAACCAAACTTTATGCAATTCTTTATAACCAGCACTAAGCAAGCCTTCTTTTTTTTCAGGATTTGCAATACTTACACCATCGGGCAGTTTTAAAATAAACCATTGTCCAAAACCAAACCACCAAAGGCCTGCTAATAAAAAAGAGACTTGTGAGGCTTTACCAACAGTGATGCCAAATAATTCAGGTTTTAAAACAAAAACAAAACAAATTATCTGCAAGATAACGGACCCTATATAACCCATTACAAAACCTTTCGCACTAACGCGGTCCCTGTCAGCGGGTGCTGCGATTTCGGGTAGGTAGGAATTGTAAAATACAAGACTACCCCAAAATCCTACACAAGCAATTATTACCGAAATAAGCCCTAAATAAATATGGGCGCTATCAAAAAAGTATAAGGACATACAAGCTAAACTTCCCAAAGTGCAAAAGAATTGCAGGAACTGTTTTTTATTTCCTTTATAGTCGGCAATGGAAGAAAGTAGGGGTGACATTAAGGCAACAATAACAAATGCAATTGCTAATGCGTAATTATATAGGGCAGTATTTACGAATTCAAATGGCCCAATATGAACTTTGTCAATTAAGGTATTTTCATTACCATCACTTGTTACTGCTTCGTAGTAAGCCGGAAAAATGGTGGATGTAATAACAAGGCTATAAACACTATTTGCCCAATCGTACATGGTCCAACTATGTATTACTTTTTTTGAGGCTGTATGCATAACTACAGGGGGTTTGTATTCTTAAAAATACAATTAATTCTGCATGTCTCCTATAGGTACTTAGTATAAAGCAGGGCCATAATAGTTAAGCCGAGCACTATTCTGTACCAGCCAAACAGGGCAAACCCCTTTTTTTGGACAAATTGAATAAAGAATTTTACCGAAATTAAGGCAACCATAAATGCCACAACAGCGCCTATAAGTAAAGTCAATAAATTGTCGTTTGAAAAGACTTCAGGGTGGTCCTGGTATACGTCTAGTGTACTTTTAGCCGAAGCAGCAAGCATTGTTGGTACAGCTAAGAAAAAGGAAAATTCTGCAGCTGTTTTTTTTGTCAATTTTTGACTCATTCCTCCAATAATTGTTGCGGCACTTCGGCTAAGCCCTGGGAAAATAATGGATAATACCTGAAAGCATCCAACCACAAATGATTGTTTGTAGGTTAACTCTTCGGTTTCTACAGCAGGCTTATTAAATAACTTGTCAATGAATAGTAGTAGCACTCCTCCAGCTACCATAACAATAGCAATAATCCATAAATTATTCAGGGCAGCATCAATGTGTTTTTTCAATAAAGCACCAAAAACTAATGCAGGGATTACGGCAACAATTAATTTAAGATAAAAGCTATAGTGTTTAAAATTAAAGAATCTTTTATAGTAAATAACAACAATTGATCCAATAGCCGCTAGTTGTATCACAATCTCAAACAAATCAACAAATGGGGTATCGGCAATACCTAGGAAGGGATTGGCAAATTTCATGTGTGCGGTGCTTGATATGGGCAAGAATTCGGTGATGCCTTCAATAATTGCTATGATAATTGCTTGGATTAAGTCCATCTTAATGAAAATTTTATATTAAAAAAGCGATGAAATTCATCGCTTTAAGGAGGTGTAGTTAACTAGTGTTTTTTAAAAATCGCAAATACTTCTACGCAAAAACCAGCAATTATTAAAATGGGTGCTAGGGTAATTCTTCTGAAGGAGTATACTTCATCAGCGTTAAATACATTTGGGTCAGGACTCTTACCGCCTGCCATTAAAAGCATGCCAGCAAGAATTAATGCGGCACCTACAAGCATCCAAGTGTAATTTGATTTTCCAAAAAAGTCAAGTGATTTTTTATTATTTTTCTGAGCCATGTGCTGCGATTTTATAAATTAAATATAAGGATAGAATTAGTATAATTCGTCTAGTTTCATTTTTAAATATTTCAATACACTACGGTAGGTACTAAATACGGATATACCCACTCCGATTAAAATAAGTCCTCCAAAAAGTAAAATAGTATTACCAAAGGTTTGAATGGAAGCGAGCTGAGGAAATTGCATTGTTGTCCATTGTATTAATCCTACTAGCAAACATATTGAAACAAGCGCACTTATTAATCCATTAATTAAAGCCCTCACCATTAACGGTTTTGAGATAAAATTTCTTGTTGCACCTACCATTTGCATTGTCTTAATTAAAAAACGATTGCTAAACATGGCCAAACGAATGGTGTTATCAATACTAATTATTACAATCAGGCACAGGATAACAGATAAAACTAAAAATATAAATCCAAGTTTTGTAGCTCTTTCATTCAAGTTGGTTACCAAATTTTTAGGGTATTGAATATCAGCAACTTCGTTCTTGAATTGTGTTTGAATTGCATTACTAATGTTTGCTAAACTATCGGTTGTAACGTAGTCGGCTTTTGCAAAAAAATCCACACTCTCCGGCAAAGGGTTAAAGTCCAATATTTTTGCCCAGTCTTCATTATTTTCTTTATTCCAAATAGTCTTTGCTTTTTCCTTATTTACATATTCGACATTTTTGGTATAAGGTTGCCCTGCTATAAATTGTTGGATCTTACCAATGCTATTTTTGTCAGAAGTTCTTAAATAAACGCTAATACGGATATCTTCTTTAAAATTGTCCCCAATAGAGTGGAGATTCAAGAAAAGCCAGCCCATAATACCCATAATAAACAATACAATAGCCACGCCAATGATACTGTAAATGTAGTTTGGTTTGCTGCGTTTTAAAGATGCTGTTCCGTTACCTGCCATACCGTTAAAATTTTAGTTGTATACTCTGCAAATGTAGGGTTTTGAACGCTAATGGCTTACATTTGCACAGGTTGAAATGTGACATTTTTTACCCCGAGAAGCCTCTTTTAGCTTTTCATTAAGGAAATGCACCTTTTCTCCCCCCCCCCCTTAAATAAAGAAATGATTTACAATGGAGTATCAATTTAGGGCCATCGAGCAAAAATGGCAAGCAATTTGGAAGGAAAGAAAATCTTATAAAGTGAGCAACGAAAGTACGAAGCCAAAGTACTATGTGTTGGATATGTTTCCTTACCCAAGTGGTACAGGATTGCATGTTGGTCATCCATTAGGGTATATCGCATCTGATATTTATAGTAGGTACAAAAGGTTGAAAGGTTTTAATGTGCTTCATCCCATGGGTTATGATGCATTTGGGCTGCCTGCCGAGCAATTTGCAATTGAACATGGCGTACATCCTGCAAAATGTACAAATGATAATATCCAGAATTTTAGAAATCAATTAGACAATATTGGATTTTGTTATGATTGGGACAGAGAAGTAAGAACCTGTGATGCTAGTTATTACAAATGGACACAATGGATTTTTTTACAATTATTTAATAGCTATTTTGATAGGACTTCAAAAAAAGCGGTCGACATAAAACACTTAGTGACTGTTTTTGAAAAGGAAGGCAATATACAACATGCTTGTCCTGGGGATAACAAGTTGCAATTTACTGCAGCAGATTGGATGGGTTATTCGGAAAAGGACCAACAAGCTATTTTAATGCATTATCGTTTGGCTTTTTGCGGATTTGGAGAAGTTAATTGGTGTGAGGCTTTGGGTACAGTATTAGCTAACGATGAAGTGATTAATGGTTTTAGTGAAAGGGGTGGGCACCCTGTTGAAAAGAAAAAATTACGTCAATGGTATTTACGTATTACTGAATACGCTGATCGTTTATTGTCGGGTTTAGAAACCATTGAGTTTAGTGATGCAATGAAGGAGATGCAAAGTAATTGGATTGGTAAAAGTTATGGTGCCGAAATTGATTTTGAAGTAAGTGATTATCCTGCAAGTTTAAGGGTTTATACCACAAGGCCTGATACTGTTTTTGGTGTTGATTTTATGGTAGTTGCTCCGGAACATGCCCTTATTGAGCAAATCACACCCGACACACACAAGGAAGCGGTGGCGCAATATATTACCTATGTAAAAAGTAGAAGTGAAAGAGAGCGCATTGCTGAAAAGAAAATCACCGGTTGTTTTACAGGGGCTTATGTAATTAATCCCTTTAATAAAAAATTAGTGCCTATTTGGATTTCCGAATATGTACTAGCAGGTTATGGTACTGGTGCAATTATGGCGGTGCCTTGTGGAGATGACCGAGATTTTAAATTCGCACAACATTTCAATATTCCTATTACCAATATTATTGGAGAAGCTTTTAATGGAGTGGACGCAAATCCTACCAAGGAAGCAAAATTAACGAATAGTGATTTTTTAAATGGCATTGTACAAAAAGACGCCATTGGTATTGTGAATGATAAGTTAGTAGCAATGGGTATTGGGCAGGCTAAAGTAAATTATAGAATGCGAGATGCAGCATTTAGCAGGCAGCGTTATTGGGGGGAACCATTTCCTATTAAATGGATAAATGAGATTGCTTATCCATTAAAAGAAAGCGAATTGCCTTTACTATTACCAACTGTTGAAAACTATGGGCCAGGGCCAGACGGGGAAGGTCCGCTAGCTAATATAGCTTCATGGAAATTAGAAAATTATGAGACCAATACGATGCCAGGTTTTGCGGGCAGTAGTTGGTATTTTATCCGTTATATGGATCCACAAAATGAAGTTGAATTTTGTAGCAAAAAGGCAAGTGATTATTGGGGACAAGTTGACTTATACATTGGTGGTACCGAACATGCAGTAGGACATTTATTGTATAGCCGTATGTGGACAAAAGTATTGTATGATTTAGGCCATATTAGTTTTGACGAACCTTTTAAAAAATTATTGAATCAGGGTATGATTCAAGGAAGTTCTCGATTTGTTTATCGTAAAAGAGGAACGCAAACTTTTATCTCAGCTGGTTTAGTTGGCGAGCAAGAAGTAGATCAATTACATGTGGATGTGAATATGGTAGATGGCGTGGAATTAGATACAGCTGCATTTAAAAAATGGAAACCAGATTACGCAAATGCAAATTTTGAATTAGAAGACGGGAAATATATATGCGGTGTAGAAGTGGAAAAAATGTCTAAGTCGAAGTTCAATACAGTAAACCCCGATGATTTGGTAAATAAGTATGGGGCTGACACCTTTAGGATGTATGAAATGTTTTTGGGTCCGGTGGAACAAAGTAAACCATGGGATACAAAGGGAATTGAAGGAGTACACCGATTCTTAAAAAAATGCTGGCGTTTATGTTTTGATGAATTGAAGGGAAAGGTTTGGGTGGACGAAGCGCCAACTAATGAAGAACTCAAAGTACTGCACAAGGCCATTAAGAAAATTGAAGAAGATACAGAGAGGCATAGTTTTAATACTGCAGTGAGTGCCTTTATGATTTGCGTTAATGAATTATATGATTTAGGATGCCATAAAAAAAGTGTCCTTTCTCAAGTATTGGTTTTATTAGCGCCTTATGCACCCCATTTCGCAGAAGAATTATGGCAGGTTTTGGAAAATGAGGGGTTAATAGTGGACGCGGCGTATCCGGTTTTTGAAGCAAAGTATGTATTGGAAACTGCTAAAGAATATCCGGTAAGTATTAATGGCAAGGTAAGAACCAATATATCTATTGCATTAGACGCTTCGGAAGATGCAGTAAAAGCAATCGTTTTAGGGAATGCCTTAGTGCAAAAATGGATTGAGGATAAACCAATAAAAAAACTCATATTCGTAAAGGGAAAAATGATCAATATTGTTATTTAATTAATGCTTGAAATAAAATTCTATGAAAAAACACTTAGTCTTATTTGTGATTTTTGGAAGTACGTTTTTGTTGGCAAATGCGCAAATGCCTCAAAGTATGTTACCTCGTTTTGTGCGATGGGTTGACAATAACCAATTAATTGTAAACACAAAATTAAACAAAGAAACTATTGCCAAGGACTACACATATAACATTGCAACCAAGCAATATTCAGCAGCACCAGCTGCTTTGCCTGAAGCAAAAAAAGTAATTGTTAAAAATGCCAATTTGTTTCTGAAGCAAAACGGAACAGAAACTCAATTAACTTTTGATGTAGCAGAAGAAAAAAATCCTACACTTTCTCCTGATGGTAATTTTGTAGGGTATACAAAAAATAATAATTTATATACATTCAACTTGGCGGATAACAAGGAAACAGCAATTACAAATGACACTGCTAGGGGTATTTTGAATGGTTATGCAAGTTGGGTTTATTTTGAAGAAATTTTTGGACGTTCCACACAATACCGTGCTTTTTGGTGGAGCCCCGATAGTAAGTATATTTCATTCATGCGTTTTGATGAAAACAAAGTGCCTATGTTCCCAATTTACAATAGTGAAGGGCAGCATGGTTTTGTGGAAGAGACAAGGTACCCTAAAGCGGGCGACGAAAATCCTACAGTTAAAATTGGCTGGACAGTCCCTACTGGAGGTGCTGTTACATGGGCTGATTTTAAGGACCAAGACGACCAATATTTCGGTTGGCCTATTTGGAATCCAAACAACAATACTATGTGGGTTTCATGGATGGATCGTGGCCAGAACAATTTGAAAGTATATGAACTAAATATGAATACGGGTTCAAAAAAGGAAGTATACAAAGAATTTCAAAAAACGTGGATTGACTTAGAAGATAGAACAAGCGGGCGCTTTAATTTTTTAGCAAATAATAAAGGATATATTGCGCAATCTGATGAGTCGGGATGGAATCATTTGTATTTGTATAATATGGATGGGCAATTGCAAAATGCGATTACAACGGGTAAGTAT
>CANHAE010000093.1 GCA_947458915.1 Bacteroidota bacterium | reverse complement strand
TATCCTGGCATAACGGTGTCTAAATCAATCACACAAATTGCTTTTTCTACCCCATTGTTGCTTTGAAAAAGGACATTGCTGATTTTAGTGTCATGATGTGTAACACGTTGTTTGGCTTCTTTACTTATTACAAAATTATCATATTTATTTACATAGCTTTTATGTGCTTTTAAAATGGCAATTTCTTTAATGCTTTGTTTAATCCTTTGCTGGTTTCCAGCATTAATTGCTTGCTCGAATTGGTGAAACCTTAAACTTAAGTTATGAAAATCAGGTAATGTCAATGGTAAGTCGTTGGCGGGAAACTGGATTAAGTTATGGGTAAACTGTCCAAATTGGCTTGCTGCTTCCTTAGCCTGATTGGGGTTGTCTAACACATTTAAAGCATACCCGTTCATTTTCTTAAAGGCTCTAAAAAATTGACCCTCCCACTCTATTAAAGTATTACCTATAATAGTAGGCTGCAAATGGGTAAATAAATAATTGGGATACTGTACTTTCAAGAATGAACCAATTGCATTTATAGTAGAATCAATAGCAGCAGGGTTTTTAAAAATAGCATGGTTTACTGTTTGTAGTATATATTCCCCTGCACTTGTTTTTACTGAATAAGTAGTATTAATTAATCCCTGGTTAAGGGTTTCACAATCTAAAACTTCCCAACCGTATTGATCAAAAATTGCTTTCATAAATATTAATTCTTAAATGTACATAAATAGCCTCATTCTTCGTAATTTGAACGTTAATAACGTATAAAATTATGGGTATTAATCGTCGCCACTTTATTAATTTAACTAGCCTAGGTGTTGCGGGTTTTTCTATTAAAGGTTTTGCAAATAATGTTAAACCTAATAAAACAAATAAACCCATTGTCATTTCTACATGGGATGCAGGTTTAAACGCCAATAAAGGTGCATGGGCAGTATTAAGCACAGGAGGGGCCGCTTTGGATGCAGTGGAGAAAGGTGTTATGGTTACCGAGGATGAAAAAAACTGTTGTGTAGGTTTGGGTGCTAACCCCGACAGGGATGGGTATGTAACATTGGATGCTTCTATTATGGATCATGAATTTAATTGTGGTAGTGTTGGCTTTTTGGAAAGGATTAAGCATCCTATTTCAGTGGCAAGAAAAGTGATGGAAAAAACACCCCATGTAATGTTGGTTGGAGAAGGTGCACAACAATTTGCGCTTTCTCAAGGTTTTACATTGGAGCCAGGAATATTGTCAGATGATGCCAAAAAAGAATACTTGAATTGGTTAAAAAAATCAACTTACAAGCCAATCATAAATATTGAAAGAAAACAATCTACCACGCAACTTGATCCTAAATTTCAAGCGCCAACAAAATTAAGTAATGGCGAGTGGAATCACGATACTATTGGCATGGTTGCTTTAGATGCCCATGGGAATTTAAGTGGTAGTTGTACCACAAGTGGTGCAGGATTTAAATTGCGAGGCCGTTTAGGGGACTCTCCTATTATTGGTGCTGGTTTGTATGTTGACAACGAAGTAGGCGCTGTGGTGGCTACAGGCCAAGGGGAAGACGTTATTAGAGTAGCTGGAGCAAGTGCTGTAGTAGAACAAATGAGACAAGGTAAATCGCCACAGGAAGCATGCAAATTTGTGGTAGAAAGAATACGTCGGATAAAGAAAGAGAAAGCAAATGATATTCAAGTTTGTTTTATTGCATTAAATAAAAATGGAGAACACGGAAGTTATGCATTGCATAAAGGCTTTAACTATGCAGTACATTCAAATGATGGTGCAAGTTTAGTAGAAGCCCCTTTTATTTATTAAGTGGATATTTTAATATGCGCTTTTTGAACTTTGAAGAAAAAGTAAAATAATGAGTAAAGTAATAGTAGAAATAGCCGTTTTTTCAGTGGAGGCAGCATTGTCAGCAATTGCTGCTGGTGCAGACAGAATTGAATTTTGTGAAAATCCTAACGAGGGAGGAACCACTCCATCTTATGGAAGTTTAGTAACGCTTAAGAAATTAACTACTAAAACCGTCTTCCCTATTATTCGTCCTCGAGGAGGTGATTTTTTATATACCGATGCGGAATATGAAAGCATCAAAGCCGATATATTAATGGTGAAGGAATTAGGTTACCCGGGTGTGGTAATTGGTTTATTAAATGCGGATGGTTCAATTGATATAAAACGAACAGCGGCTTTAGTTGAATTAGCCGCTCCTATGGATGTTACGTTTCACAGGGCTTTTGATAGGTGTAGGGATCCATTTCAAGGACTAGAAGATATTATTACTGCTGGTTGTAAACGAATATTAACAAGTGGTCAAGTGCCTAATGCGCATGATGCATTACCGCTTTTAAGTCAATTGGTGGAAAAAGCAAATGGTCGAATTATAATTATGCCTGGTAGTGGCATTCGTTCCAATAATATAAAGGAGATAATTAACGTCACAAAAGCTACAGAAGTACATAGTTCAGCCAGAAAAATGCATCCATCTAAAATGAATTATGTACAGGTGTCAATGAATGAGGAAATGAAATTTACAGGGGTAGATGCTGCTGAGATATCTGCAATGATACTGGAATTATAAGTTTAAGTTATTCAGCTTAAATTTTTAAATGATATCCTAAAGAAGGATACCCTTCAAAATAAGAAAATATACTTGATTTATCAATACAACATTCTTGCTCTAATAGTATGTTTCACATCTCTTAATAAATCAATTGCTTTCTTTGATAATTTTGAATCAACATCTAATACAACATAACCAATATCTTCATTTGTTTTAAGGTACTGTCCTACAATATTGATTTTATTTTTAGACATCACTGTATTAATTGCACTTAATACGCCTGGCACATTGTGATGAATATGTAAAATACGGTGTGCGTTATCAACTGGAGGTAAACTTATGGATGGAATGGTATGAGAGCCATTAGAAACGCCCCTTTCTAAGTATTGATATAGTTTTATACTAACATCTTCGCCTATGTTTTCTTGTGCTTCTTCGGTACTTCCGCCCACATGAGGTGTTAATAATACATTAGATAAACCTTGTAACGGAGATTCAAATTTGTCGCCATTTTTTTCAGGTTCAATTGGGAATACATCTATTGCAGCACCACCAATTTGCTTTTCTTTTAAGGCCTGTGTTAAAGCATCTAAATCCACCACTTCTCCTCTTGCATAGTTTATTAAAATAGCACCTTGTTTAAATTGTTTCAATACCGATTTGCTAATCAAATTTTTTGTTTGATTGGTTTCCGGAACGTGTAATGAAATAATATCTGAAGTACTAACTAATTCTTTTAATGTTTTAACAGACTGTGCATTGCCCAATGGCAATTTAGTTTCAATGTCATAAAATTTAACTTTCATGCCCATTGCCTCAGCCATTATACTTGTTTGAGTTCCAATATTACCATAACCAATCAGGCCTATAGTTTTCCCTCTTAATTCAAAACTTCCTTTTGCATCTTTATTCCAAATGCCCTCGTGAGCTGCTTTGTTTTTGTCTATCACTTTTCTTATTAACATAATAGAAGCACCAATTACTAATTCAGCAACACTGCGTGTATTACTATAAGGTGCATTAAAAACGGCTACCCCATTTTGCTTACAAGCTTTTAAATCAACTTGATTGGTGCCAATGCAAAAACAGCCAATTGCTTGTAATTTTTTGGCATGATCCAAAACCTTTTTTGAAATAAATGTTTTAGAACGAATACCTAGAATGTGCACATCCTTAATTGCTTTTATTAATTCTTCTTCACTCATTGCCCCAGCAACTTTTTTTACATCTGTATAACCCTGCACTTTAAAATATTGTACAGCTTTTTCGCTAATGTTTTCGAGGAAAAGCACTTTGATTTTGTCTTTGGGATAGCTGGTAGTTATGAAGGTACTCATGTTGCAAAGTTAAAATAAAATAACTGCTTTGGCCCTCCTTAACAATAAATTGTACTAGGATGCGTTATTTTTGTAGTTAATCACCCTATTTAAAACTAACAGATGATCGTGAGGTTCAGTTTATTACTTTTTGTATTCTTTTTGAATTGTGCTTGTGGAACAAGTCAAGGACCAAGATTTATTGCAGAAACCAGCGATTTTAACTACCGTACTATAACTGCTGGAGAAAAAGACAAATATGCCGAAGCGATTAAGCTAAAATACCAAACCCTGTTTGGGAAATCTGGTTTTAGTGGTCAAATTTTAATAGCGAAGAATGGGGAAATCATATTTGAAGACTACAGAGGTTTTTCGAATGTTTCTAATAAATCTCTAATTCTGCCCGAAACGCCTATTCACTTAGCGTCTGTTTCAAAAAC
Source organism: Bacteroidota bacterium (assembly GCA_947458915.1). Lineage (GTDB taxonomy): Bacteria > Bacteroidota > Bacteroidia > Chitinophagales > Chitinophagaceae > Sediminibacterium. Next base: position 3,013 of record CANHAE010000093.1, on the reverse strand, counting down.
ATTTACTGGGATGGCAGCGTTAAAATTATGGGAAGAAGAAAAGTTAGTTTTAGATGCTCCTGTAACTAAATACCTTCCTAAATTCCCTTATACAGACGTCACTATTGAGCAGTTATTATCACATAGAAGTGGCTTACCCGATTATGCTTATTTTTTAGAAAGTAAGAAGTATGTCTCTGTAAAGGTTAGGAATAAGAGAGGCCGTTGGATAAAAAAATTAAAATTAGTTAAGAACGAAGTTCCTTTTAGATCAGGTTTATACACCAACCAGGATGTTTTCGATTATATGGTTTTACGTAAACCAACACCCCAGTCTAGTCCTAACCGAATGTTCAAGTATTGTAATACGAATTATGTTGTATTGGCATTAATAATTGAACAAATTACAAACGAGGACTTCCCAACTTATATGGATAAAACCATTTTTAAGCCATTGGGGATGAATAACACATTTATTTTCCATAATAAAAACACCGACCGTTATACTCCTTCTTATAATGCTAAAATGCAACCATACAGGTTAGAAAAATATGACTGTATTTATGGCGACAAAAACGTGTATAGCACCGTTAGGGATATGTTTTTGTGGGATAAAGCCTTAACAGAAGGCCGTTTTATTGCCCAATCTACCCTAGAAATGGCTTATCAGCCCAAAAGCCAGACTAATAGAAGCTTTCAAAATTATGGTTTAGGTTGGCGTATATTATCTAAACCGAACGAGGAACGTTTGATATACCATAATGGGTGGTGGCATGGCAATAATACAGTATTTACAAGGCTTATAGGGGAAACAGCCACTATCATAATACTTGGGAACAAGTTTAATAAATCCATCTATAAAGGCAAGGAATTTGCGGCTGTTTTCACTGGAAAAGAAGATACTACCACTTTAGAAGAGTAAAATTACCCGATTTTAACATTTTTTAAATTTTACACCCTATTTTTGCAGACCTTAATCGTAATTTAAATTACCTATATTATTGCTTATGAAAGATTTGTTATTTTATGCCGTTCCGGCAATGGGTGTTGTTGGTTTGTTATATACCCTATTGAAATTCAACTGGGTATCTAAACAAGATGCTGGTAATGCTCGTATGAAAGAAATCAGTACTTACATTGCTGAGGGAGCTATGGCTTTCTTAAAAGCAGAATGGAAAATCTTAGGATATTTCGTTGTAATTGTTGCCTTATTACTAGGCTTTATGGCTACTAAAAATGCAGAAAGTCACTGGAGTATCGCAGTAGCTTTTGTTATTGGAGCTGTGTTTAGTGCAACTGCTGGTTATATTGGTATGAAAGTGGCTACTAAAGCAAACGTAAGAACAGCGGAAGCTGCTAAAACAAGTTTAGCGCGTGCTTTGAAAGTTTCTTTTACGGGTGGATCTGTGATGGGCTTAGGCGTATCTGGATTAGCTGTATTAGGTTTAGGCGGCTTGTTCTTAGTACTTAAAGAATTGTTTTATGTGAATGGTGACCCTGCTGAAATGTTAAGAACCATTGAAGTTTTAACAGGCTTTTCATTAGGAGCTGAGTCAATTGCATTATTTGCGCGTGTGGGTGGCGGTATTTATACCAAAGCTGCAGACGTAGGCGCTGATTTAGTTGGTAAAGTGGAAGCGGGTATTCCTGAAGACGATCCTCGTAACCCTGCAACTATTGCAGATAATGTTGGTGATAACGTTGGTGACGTTGCTGGTATGGGAGCCGATTTATTTGGTTCTTATGTTGCAACAGTATTAGCGACTATGGTATTAGGACAAGAAGTTACTGCAGTGGGCGGTGGTAAATTAGTGGATGCCTTTGGTGGTTTATCTCCTATTTTATTACCAATGATGATTGCAGGTGTAGGTATATTATTATCTATCATCGGAACTTTCTTTGTAAGAATAAGTGAAAACGCAGGTTTAAATACCGCAACAGTTCAAAAAGCATTGAACATGGGTAACTATGGTTCAATGGTTTTAACTGCTATTGCATGTTATTTTTTAGTGAGTTATATTCTTCCTGAAACAATGTCATTACGTGGTATTGAATTCACAAGAAACGGAGTAGTTGGTGCAATTGCTGTAGGTTTAATAGTAGGTACTTTAATGAGTATTATAACTGAATATTATACAGCAATGGGCAAACGTCCGGTGATGAGTATTATTAAACAGTCAAGTACAGGACACGCAACAAATATTATTGGTGGTTTAGCCATTGGAATGGAATCTACTTTCATGCCAATTATTGTTTTAGCTGCTGGTATTTTTGGAGCATCTTATTGTGCAGGTTTATATGGTGTGGCAATTGCTGCTGCAGGTATGATGGCTACAACTGCTATGCAATTAGCAATTGATGCTTTCGGTCCTATTGCAGATAACGCTGGTGGTATTGCTGAAATGAGTGAATTACCTGCTGAAGTACGTGAGAAAACAGATATTTTAGATGCGGTTGGAAATACAACAGCTGCAAGTGGTAAAGGTTTTGCCATTGCTTCTGCTGCATTAACTTCATTAGCATTATTCGCAGCCTTTGTAGGTGTTGCGATGCCAAATAACCAACATATTGACATTTACAAAGCAGACGTTTTAGCGGCTTTATTTGTAGGTGGAATGATTCCTTTTATCTTCTCTTCTTTAGCAATTCGTGCTGTAGGAGAAGCTGCAATGGCACTGGTAGAAGAAGTGCGTCGTCAGTTCCGTACTATTCCAGGAATTATGGAAGGTACTGGCAAGCCAGAATATGAGAAATGTGTGGCAATCAGTACCGAAGCATCTTTGAAAAAAATGATGTTACCTGGTGCGATTACTATCATCTCTCCTATCTTAATTGGTTTCACAATGGGCCCAGAAGCTTTAGGTGGTTTCTTAGCAGGAGCTACTGTAAGTGGTGTGTTAATGGGTATTTTCCAAAACAATGCAGGTGGTGCTTGGGACAATGCTAAAAAATCTTTTGAAAAAGGTGTTGAGATAAATGGTGAGATGTTCTATAAAAAATCTGAACCACATAAAGCATCTGTAACAGGTGATAC
>CANHAE010000092.1 GCA_947458915.1 Bacteroidota bacterium | reverse complement strand
CATTTTTTAACAAGGAAATGCCAAGTGTAATTTTTTGTGCGCTTGGGGCAATTGTTTTTTCCAATTGAATACTTACGATGGTATTTTTCTTATGCGCAATGGTAATTGTTGCTTCAAATAGCTGCCCTATTCCATTTGTTAAATCAATACGGGCACCTTCTTGCATTCTTAATACTTGAACACAATGCTTACTACTTTCCTCACTTAAAGTAAAACGAGTACAACCGGAAGAAAGAGAAGGTTCGTAAAAAAAAGGAACGGACATGGGTAAGAATTTATTTAATCATTCGAATTAAAAAGGTTGATCTCCGTCCATGCCTTCGTCAAATTCGCCACCATTCATTTTGCTACCTTGAATAAAAAATCTGCCGCCGTCTGCGCCACCACTACTATTGTTAGTAGGTTGAATAGGTTTGTAGTTATTGCCTAGTCCTGGAATGCCACCTTCTCCTTCCCATTCTTCGAAGCGCTGAATATCTAGACGTGCTCTTAACTTTACTAAATCCAATGAGCCATTTCTATGTTTTGCAATACGAATATGGGTCTCGCCTTGTGTACTTTCGCCCATCTCATTACTCATTACTTCATAATATTCAGGACGGTAAATAAACATAACCATGTCGGCATCCTGTTCAATGGCGCCCGATTCACGTAAATCGCTCAATTGAGGCATTTTGCTTTCCTTCCTTGTTTCCACCGCACGACTTAACTGGGACAATGCAATAATTGGAATTTGCAATTCCTTTGCTAATGCTTTTAAACTTCGGGAAATATTACTAATTTCTTGTTCACGATTTGAATTCCTATCGCCAGAGCCACTCATTAATTGTAAATAGTCAATAATAATAATTTTAACCTGATGTTTATTTACAAGCCTTCTTGCCTTTGCTCTAAATTCAAAAATATTCAAAGCGGCAGTGTCATCAATGTAAATAGGAGCAGTTTCGAGCCTTTTAATGCCCTTGCTTGTTAATTGTTGGTATTCGTAATCTTCTAATTTACCTCTCGATATTTTCTCCATTTTAATTTCACTCTCCGCACTTAAAATACGTTGTACTAATTGAGAGGCGCTCATCTCCAAACTAAAGAAACCAACTGCTTGTGGTTTAGTTGGGTGCAATGCTGCATTTCGCGCGAGGTTCAATGCAAATGCAGTTTTACCCACAGATGGACGTGCTGCTAAAATAATTAAATCGGTAGGTTGCCAACCATAAGTAATTCTGTCTAATGAAGCAAAGCCACTAGGCACACCAGAAATTTCATCTTTCTTGGTTCTTAATTCATCAATTCTATTAACTGCATGTGCAAGTGCATCTCCTATGTCAACGAAATTTTTCTTCAAATAATTATTCGTGATATTGAACATTTTTGTTTCACTATCATCTAATAAATCAAATACATCCGTGCTATCTTCATAAGCATTTGCAATCACTTCGCCACTTATTCTAATAAGTTCTCTTTGTATAAATTTTTGTAAAACAATTCTAGCGTGTGCATCAATGTTTGCGGTAGACACCACCACATTGGTTAGTTTGGAAATATAATAGGCGCCACCTACCATATCTAATTGCTCGCGCATTTTTAGTTCTTCAACTACGGTCAACATGTCAATTGGCTCATTCTTTAATTGAAGTCCTTGCATCGCATGGAAAATCATTTGATGTCCTTCTGTATAAAAACACTCGGGCTTCAATATTTCAGTAACCGTATCGAAGGCGCTTTTTTCAAGTAGAATTCCACCTAAAACAGCTTCTTCTAACTCCTTTGCTTGAGGTGGAATTTTGCCATACATCATGCTACTGACGTCAATTGTTGTACTCTTTTTTCTTGTCCTGCTGGTGTTGATATTTGGGAGGGCCATGGGTTTTAACCTGTTTTCTTACTGCGAAAATCCTTCGGAAATCGCACAACAAGAAATTTAATTTTATTTTTTGGTTATGCACAAGGCTCAACGTTAACAATTAACATAAAATTTAGGTTATACACGGGTTTTGCACGTTGATTTTACAGTTATTCACTTCAACTTGAACTACCACCTAAAAAATGCTTATTTTTGAGGCTATACCATAAAGTTCGAATATGACGATTAGTTATCGCTGGCTGAGTGAATATTTACCTGATACAATAACTCCAGAAAAGTTATCTACTATATTGACTTCTATAGGATTAGAAGTTGAGTCCTTAGAATCCTTCGAGAATTACAAAGGGGGCTTGGCCGGTTTAGTGGTGGGAGAGGTGATGGAATTAATTCAACATCCTAATGCAGATAAGTTAAAGTTAGCTAAAGTAAATATTGGCAAAGACACAATGTTGAATGTTGTTTGTGGTGCTTCAAATATTGCACTTGGTCAAAAAGTAGTAGTGGCGCCTATTGGCACTACTATTTTTCCGAAAGGGGCAGCACAGGGCATCACCATGAAATTAGCTAAAATAAGAGGAGAAGAAAGTGAGGGTATGATTTGTGCTGAAGATGAAATTGGTTTAAGTGATGACCATGGAGGTATTATTGTATTGGACGCTTCCACTAAACCAGGTACTGCTGTTGCCGAATTATATGACTATTATCAAGACTGGATTTACGAAATAGGCTTGACGCCAAACAGAATGGATGCAATGAGTCACTATGGGGTAGCGAAGGATGTGTGTGCGTATTTATCCTTCCATGAAAAACCAGTCACGGCCATTAATCCATTAAATAAGCTTGCAGTAAAGGATAGTTCAATTACACCATATGCTGTAACGATTGAAGAAACAATTGCTTGTGGAAGGTATAGTGGTATAGTAATAGAAGGAGTGAAAGTACAAGCATCTCCTGCTTGGTTGCGCAATCGCTTACAAGCAATTGGTGTGCGTTCAATTAACAATATTGTAGACATTACGAATTATATTTTACACGAAACAGGACAACCCTTACATGCATTTGATGCAGCTGAAATAAAGGATCATAAAATCGTTGTAAAAAAATATCCAGCAGCGACTTTATTTGTCACATTAGACGGGACTGAACGAAAGTTAACAGCCAATGATTTAATGATAAGTGATGTAGAAAAACCATTATGTATTGCAGGTGTTTTTGGTGGTTTAAAAAGTGGAGTAAAAGAAACAACTACTTCCTTATTTTTAGAAAGTGCTTGGTTTGAAAACGTACACGTACGTAAAACATCGGTGCATCATGGCCTTAGAACCGATGCTGCTACTAGATTTGAGAAGGGTGTTGATATAGCAGCCACAGTAAAGGTTTTAGAACGAGCTGCTGCGTTGATTCAAGAAATTGCTGGTGGGAAATGCAGTGAAGTGGTAGATGTGTATCCTAATCCTGCAAATAAAACATTGGTAAAATTATCCTATGCTTATTTAAAAAAGCTAAGCGGTAAATACTATTCTGCTGCACAGGTAAAAACAATTTTAACAAGCTTAGGTTTTGAATTCATACAAGCCGACGAATTAAGTATAGAAGTTGCGGTACCGTATCATAAACCAGATATAAGTTTGCCGGCCGATTTGGTAGAGGAGGTATTGCGTATTGATGGCCTTGATAATATTGCTATCCCAAGTTCAATTACTATTAGTCCTTCCATTGACCCCTTAGAACAAAGTGAAAGATTTAAAGAAAAAGTAGCTAATTTTTTAGTAGGCCGTGGATACACCGAAATTTTAACGAACTCTATCACTAATAGCGCTTATTTCACGGAGGAAGTTTTGCAGACAACTGTAAAGATGCTTAATAATTTAAGTGCCGAATTAGATGTAATGCGTCCTTCCATGTTGGAAACAGGATTAGAAACCATTGCTTATAATGCAAACAGAAAAAATACAAATATCTCGTTTTTTGAAATGGGGAAAGTGTATGGTAAATCCCTAAAAGGAAAATATTACGAAGCGGCGCAATTGGCTATTTATATTTCAGGTAAACAGCAAGAGGATGGCTGGAGGAACAAAGGTATTGAACAAGATTTTTTTGTAGCAAAAGGAATTGCGCAAGCTATTTTTAGCATACTAGGCATTGCGGGGGGTAGTTGGAAGACGAGTAATAACGGACAGGTTGATTTTATTTATAATAAACAAACGGTAGGCCAGCTGCAAGTAATTAGCACAACTAAACTTCAAGCCTTTGGTATTAAGCAGCCAGTAGTGTATATTAACTTTGACTTAGCCGCCTTGTTTGCATTGTATCAAAGTAAAAAAGTAATGTACAAGGAAGTGTCTAAATACCCTTCTATAGAAAGAGACTTAGCTTTGGTTGTTGCGCAAGGAGTAACCTATGAAGCCATTGAAGCTTGTATTGCAGAAGCCAATTTTGCATCCTTAAAAGACACACGTGTTTTTGATATTTTCGAAAGTGAAAAGCTAGGTCATCAAAAAAAGTCAGTGGCTATTAATTTTGTATTTAATGCTGACGACAAAACTTTGACGGATACTGAAATAGACGGAATGATGAAAAAGTTAATTCAACTTTTTGAAAATAATATTCAAGCAGAAATAAGAAAATAACTACATTCAATAACAAATCTATTTCATGGTTGATTTAAATAATGCTTTATCCTTATTGCAAGAAAAATTACAACTTTTGTTGAAGCAGCATGCTGCACTCGAAAAAGAACACCAGCAATTGAAACAAAGTTTAATTCAGCAAACGCAGCTAACAAAACAATTGGAAGGGCAGTTAAAGGATGGTAAAGCTCAAATGACTGCAACATTACTAAGTAAAGCATCATTGGATCCGGCGGAAAAAGAAAAATGGCTAAAGCAAATTGACCAATACTTGAAAGAAATTGACAACTGTATAACCAACTTGAATCCTTAAAAATTGCCCATGTCAGTTGAAAACACCCCTAATACCGACTTAATCCCTGTAAATATTACTATTGCCGATAGGAGTTATAGGGTTAAAATTGCACCTAAGGATGAAGAAGCAGTTCGAAAAACGGCTGCAATCATTAACCAAAAGATGGTAGAATTCAAGAATATGTATGCCGGGAAGGATCAGCAGGATTATATTTCTATGGTTTTATTATGGTTCACCACCCAACAGCAGGAATCCGGCCAGAACATTTATGAGCAGGAAAATCTCCAAAATCAAATTGAAGCCCTTACTGCCTCAGTAGAAAAGGCGCTATTGCACACTTAATTGCCACTCCAAGTCTAATCTTTCCATTATTTGATTATCTTCGTACCGGAACCTCTTTGACGCATTATAAGTAATCAGAATACGTCCGCTATTGCTATTTGTATAAACGAAGCAAGCAATGGATGACTTTCTATGGTTTATAACTATAATTCATACAGAAAAAGGGAAGACATGATTTTTTTTAAACAACAAGAATTAAACAATGGATCAAACAATATTATTAGCCATCATTGGATCAATTTCCTTGGCGGCAGGCTTAATTGTAGGCAAAATTGCATTTGCGCGTAATACAAAAAAACAAGTAGAAGATGCGGAATCGCAAGCGGCTAATATTTTAAAAGAAGCAGAACTTCGAGCCGAGACAATCAAGAAAGAAAAGCAATTAGAAGCTAAAGAACGCTTTGTTCAATTGAAAGCAGATCACGACCGTGAATTGCTTGAAAAAAATAAAAAAATTGGGGAAGCTGAAAATAGAATTAAGCAAAACGAATTAAATATTAATCAAAAAGTAGTTGCACTTGACAAACAAGTTAAGGATAACGACCTGATTAAGGAGAAGTTAAATCGCGAGATTGACTTAGTAAATATTAAGCGTTCAGAATTAGAAAAACACCAAGAAGAACATATTCGTCGCTTGGAAAAAATAGCTAACCTAAGTGCAGAAGACGCTAAGGAACAATTAATTGAAAGCCTTAAGCACGAAGCGCAAACACAGGCCCTAGCTTTACAACAAGACATTATTGAAGACGCTAAACAAAAGGCGAATAAGGAAGCAAGAAAAATTATTATACAAAGTATACAACGTACAGCGGCAGAAGTAGCCATTGAAAATACGGTTACTGTATTTAATTTGGAATCGGATGAAATGAAGGGTCAAATAATTGGACGTGAAGGACGTAATATCCGTGCCATTGAAGCGGCTACTGGAGTAGATTTAATTGTAGATGATACACCTGAAGCAATTTTACTTTCTTCTTTCGATCCATTGCGTCGTGAAATTGCACGTTTAAGTTTACAACGTTTGGTGGCTGATGGTCGTATTCATCCAGCACGTATTGAAGAAGTGGTAGAAAAAACACGTCGTCAATTAGAAGAGCAAATTATTGAAATAGGAGAGCGTACCGTAATTGAATTAGGTATTCATGGTTTGCATAAGGAATTAATTCGTATTGTAGGTAAAATGCGTTTCCGTAGTTCTTACGGCCAAAATTTATTAATGCATAGTCGAGAAACCGCAAACCTTTGTGGAATCATGGCAGCAGAATTGGGAATGAACCCTAAATTGGCTAAAAGAGCCGGCTTATTGCACGATATAGGTAAGGTGCCCGACGAAGAAACAGAATTGAGCCACGCATTGCTAGGTGCCAAATTAGCAGAGAAATATGGGGAGAACCCGGCTGTAGTAAATGCAATTGGTGCGCACCATGATGAGATGGAGATGCAGTATGTGATTTCTCCAATAATTCAGGCATGTGATGCTATTAGTGGTGCAAGACCTGGTGCAAGAAGAGAGATTATGCAACAATATATTCAGAGAATCAAGGACTTAGAGAACTTGGCTATGAATTATTCAGGGGTGGAGAAGGCATATGCTATTCAAGCTGGACGTGAATTAAGGGTAATTGTAGAGGCAGAAAAGGTGACAGATGCCACTTCCGACCAGTTAAGTTTTGAAATTGCGCAGAAAATACAGACTGAAATGACCTATCCAGGTCAGATCAAAGTAACGGTTATACGTGAAAAGAGAGCTGTAAACATTGCTAGATAGTAGATAATTATATATTTGGGTCAATTTATTTGGAGAATAACTAGGGTAACCATACCTTTGCCCTCCGCAAAAAACAAGAATTATGAGCGAAGCAGTAAAATTTGTACACGAGCAATTAACAGCAAACAAAGCATATCCAGCATTTAAAGCTGGTGATAATATTACCGTAAACTACAAGATTGTAGAGGGTGGTAAAGAACGTATCCAAAGTTTCCGTGGTGATGTAATCAAAACTCAAGGAACTGGCGCTACAAAGTCTTTTACCGTTCGAAAAATATCTGATGGTGTAGGTGTTGAGCGTTTATTTCCTTTCTTGTCACCAAATATTGATGGCATTTTGTTAAACAAATCAGGTAAAGTACGTCGTGCTAAATTGTACTACTTACGTGAAAGAAGTGGTAAGAGCGCACGTATCAAGGAAAAAAGATTCTAGGTTACTTGGGATTACCCATGTTACTAAACTAATATTAATAAGCGGCT
>CANHAE010000091.1 GCA_947458915.1 Bacteroidota bacterium | reverse complement strand
ATTTAGAAAACTATCAAGAATATATCCGCACAACACCTTCCTTATTTCCATATACCAAGTAGTTGTCAATTTTACTTGTTTGGGATTTTTATCTTAAATTTAGATATATGAGACTAAATCAAAAACTTTACTTTAGTTGTACCAGATGTATAACAAAGCTTCTTGTGATTGTATCTTTTTTTTCTGTAAATATTTTATCCGCACAAACGGTTGTAGAAAAAATAGTTCAGGAAGCAAATAGTCATTCGCAACTTAAAGCAATGGCCCACGAACTATTTGATAAAATTGGCCCAAGATTAGTGGGCACACCTCAAATGAAAAAAGCGAACGATTGGGCGGTTGATAAATATTCAGGCTGGGGTATTGCTGCTCGAAACGAACAATGGGGCGAGTGGAAAGGTTGGGAACGAGGCATTACACATATTGACATGCTTACTCCTAGAGTAAAAAGTTTAGAAGGAACCCAATTATCCTGGTGTCCTTCCACTAAAGGGAAAGCTGTTAAAGCTGAATTAATTATCATTCCAGATGTTTTAGATTCAATCGAATTTGCGAATTGGTTGCCTAATGTAATGGGGAAATTTGTAATGATTTCAATGAATCAGCCAACAGGACGGCCAGATGATAATTGGCAACAATTTGCTACCAAAGAATCGTTTGATAAATTAAAAAAAGAACGCACCGAACAAACAGATGCTTGGCGTAAACGCATCAGTAAAACGGGCTATTCAGCTAAAATGCTTCCAATTATTTTAGAAAAAGCAGGTGCCGCAGGTATTTTAACTAATAATTGGTCAAGTGGTTTTGGCGTTGATAAAATTTTTAATGCGTATACTTCAAAAATTCCAACTGTTGATATCGCACTAGAAGATTATGGAACCTTGTATCGCCTGGTTGAATCTGGCGATAATCCCATAATTAGTATTCAAACGGATTCAAAAGATTTAGGAGTAGTCCCTTCATTCAATACCATTGCCGAAATTAAAGGGACTGAAAAGCCTGATGAATATGTAATGCTATCTGCACATTTTGATTCTTGGGATGCTGGGCAAGGTGCAACTGATAATGGAACAGGTACATTAACCATGATGGAAGCTATGCGCATTTTAAAATTAGTATATCCGAATCCTAAACGTACTATATTAGTAGGCCATTGGGGAAGCGAAGAACAAGGACTGAATGGATCTAGAGCATTTGTTGAAGATCATCCTGAAATAGTTAGTAAACTGCAAGCATTGTTTAATCAGGATAATGGAACAGGAAGAATAGTGAATATTGCTGGACAAGGCTTTAAACATGCTGGCGAATTTATTTCACGTTGGTTAGCCGCCGCACCAAGTAATATTAAAGATTCTATCAAAACTAACTTTCCTGGATCACCAGGTGGCGGTGGAAGTGATTTTGCTTCTTTTGTAGCAGTTGGTGCTCCAGGATTTTCTTTAAGCGCTTTAAACTGGTCTTATTTTAATTATACTTGGCATACAAATAGAGACACTTATGATAAAGTAATATTTGACGATTTACAAAGCAATGCCATTCTTACTGCTATTATGGTATATATGGCTTGCGAAGACAATGCAACTTTTCCAAGAGATAAAGTTGACCTAGGAATCGACAAAAGAACTGGACAGCCGGTGGAATGGCCGGCGCAAGTAAAATCAATTCGCAAAGGACCTGTTACACCAAAGAATTAATTCTACTGTGCCAACAATCGGAAGTGAGTCAAATTACAAAATCGAATTAGACGTCAAGTGTTTCTATAAAAAAGTTGTTGACTCATAAAAATTGAATAAAATAGCCTAATACAAATTTGATATGAATAAATCTTCCCACTTTGTAGTTTTTTGCATGCTAGCATTATTTATGAGTGTATCTGTTTCCAATTCAGCTCAGAACAATGTTATTTGGATGTCGACATCGCAATCTAAACAGTGGGAAAATATTGATGGTTTGAAAATAACTCCATCGAAAAGTGTTGTCGCTGATGGAGAAATACTTTTAAACGAAAAAATGCAAGTGATTAAAGGCTTTGGAACTTGCTTCAATGAACTTGGATGGGCTTCTTTAAATATACTTAGTGTAAAGGACAGAGAATCTATTTTTAAAGAGTTGTTTTCGCCAAACATTGGTGCAAACTTTACTATTTGTAGAATGCCAATTGGAGCAAACGATTTTTCTATCAATTGGTATTCGTATAATGAAACAGCCGGTGATTTTGAAATGAAAAAATTCAACATTAATAGAGACTTAAATAATTTAATTCCCTTTATCAAAAATGCACAAAAATATAACCCATCCTTATCAATTTGGGCATCACCTTGGTCTCCACCATCTTGGATGAAGTATAATAAGCATTATGCAGTTAAAAGTATGTTGGAAGAGAGTAATTTTAATGGCATCAGCAATGGGTTACCAAAAGATAAAGAAGGCAAGGAGGGATCGGATATGTTCATTCAAGAGGACAGCTATTATAAATCTTATGCATTGTATTTTGCAAAATTCATTGATGCTTACAAGGAACAGAAAATAGCTATTGATATGGTAATGCCGCAAAATGAATTTAATTCTGCTCAAGTATTCCCAAGTTGTACATGGACAGCTGCAGGATTGTCAAAATTTATAAGTTATTTGGGGCCACAAATGGGAAAGAGAAATGTTGAAATATTTTTTGGGACCATGGAACGTGCAAATACCAAGCTAGTGGACACTTCGCTTTTAGATACTCAAATTAGTAAGTATATAAAAGGAGTTGGATTTCAGTGGGCGGGCAAAGATGCAATTTCAACGATTCATAATACGTATCCAAACCTTACCCTTTATCAAACCGAACAGGAGTGTGGGAATGGGGAAAATGATTGGAAGTATTGTGGCTATACATGGGATTTGATGAAACATTATTTTAAAAATGGGGTAAATGCATACATGTATTGGAATACTTCATTAAATAAAGGGGGCATAAGTACTTGGGGGTGGAAGCAAAATTCTTTAATAAGTGTTGACACTTTGAATAAAACTTTTAAATACAATTACGAGTATTATTTAATGAAGCATTTGAGTCATTTTGTAAAACCAGGGGCGAAAAGGCTTAATACAAATGGAGATTTTACGAACATATTAGCATTCCAAAATCCAGATAAAAGTATTGTGATAGTTGTTCAAAACGAGAGTAATGAAGAAAAGAAAGTGCAATTGAAAATTGGAACGCAATTTATGGCACCAACACTAAAGCCGGATTCTTATAACACCTTCCTTATAAAAAACAACAATCGATAAATACTGCATGCGGCTTTTATTATTTATTCGAAGTCTTAATAAAATCTCCTTTTAAGTTAACCGAAAAAAGGTTAAAAACATTGTATTCATTCAATAGTGCTGCCAATTCAATTCGATGAATGGGTCTTTCTAAATCAAAATTAGAAAAGCCCCATTGAACCCATTTAATTTTCACACTATTTATTAGTTGTATCTGATTTTGTTTAGTCAATTGTGCTGCAAAATAAAGAGCATCACCAATGGTCATTGCTTCATGCTTAGTTAGGTTTTTAATTTCCTTAGGAAATTTTGTCGACCAAGTGGCTAAAAAATGAGCCATGGGCACACTATCGTTGGGATTAAAAAATGTTTTGTTTGCCCACCCCATTGAAACCCCCTTTCCTTGAACCAATCCTGTTGCACCTAATTTTTGAGCAGCAACAAAATGCATATTTGTTTTTTCGATGTCTACATAGGGCATTATATAACTGCCACCCTCCAATAATTTTTCTTGAACCAGCCTCACGGGAACATTAATAGGAGCCATTTTATGAAGGACGCTTAGTGCCGCCAACATACCAGCAGCTTGGCCTATCTGAAGCACACAGGGTTGTAATCGAGTAGTGCCATTCACAATATTAGAAACACTAATTGATTTTTCGGCTATAATAATATTTTTATTTTGTGGGGGTATTAAAGTGCCCAACGCAATATTAAAAGACGGTACTGGATAAAAATCTAATTGCTGCGGTGCGGCTCCGTTTTTTTTATGATGATGATCGATGGGATAATCTCCAACTGCAATGCCTGTTCGATACAAAGGCTGTTCGGTGTCATAAGGTGTTGCAATGTTTTGAATCTTCATTCTAACCACTCCTTTTAAGCGTCTAGATTCTCTGTAATATGGAACTAGGGCTAATTTGTCTTTTGTTGGAAATTCATCTTTAGCCAATGCGTAATTTTTAAACCCTAAATCTTTTTGAATAAAATAAACGAAACGTAAGGTTTGTTGTTTTGCTTTTTCTAATTCTTTTTCACGTGTCGCATAATCTTGTTCAATTACATTCAAATAAATATCATTCCCAAAAATGGGCCAATTTAACATGTATTTTCCCTTAGGCATTTTTCCATAGTCAAGCATTTTTCTTGCATTAACTCCGGGTTTTTTTCTGGCACTGTTAAAATAAAAATCCGAATTAGAAGCATCGAATTCTGTTGAGTCGTAATTTGCGGGTCGTTCAATTAATGGTTGTGGAGTTCCAAAATCTTTTAAAATAGCAACATAAGTGATGTCTTGAATAATATCATTGGTAGTAGGTACGTGTACATTTTCACCTGTTTTTTTATAGGATTCCATACCAAGGCTGTAAGGAATCTTAGCACTTGCCATTACATCACCCAATTCAGTTGCATCAATGGTTCTTTTAGCATAAACCCATAGCTCAGTTTCGCGGTTGGTAGAAATAAATTTTGCACCAAGAATAGTCAAACCATCTACTATAGCTTCTTTAAAAATGTAGTTGTATTGAACTTGTAATTTTTTTTCTTTCGCTGCCATGGATTTAAAAATACTGTCTCCTATATGTGGCTCAAATAATGTATTGCTTACCCAGCCTGTTTCCACCTGCTTTGGCCCACCATACACTTTGTACAATTGATTTCTAAATTCGCCAAATATTCCAGCTGGAAGCAAATGATTCCCATCAAAAGCAGAAACACCAGCAGCAGTAATCATACCACCTAACCAGGTAGTTGGTTCAACAATTAAAGTAGCAACGCCCATACGTGCAGCTTGTATACCAGCAGCTATCCCACTTGCAGAACCACCCACTACTATCACATCGGTATGTACTACTTTTTTAGTTACTTGTGCAATAAGTGGATCTGAAACAAGGCATAAAATAATTATTATAAATTTAGTTTGTTTCATTATTTTTTTCATTACATCATTTGAGCACTTAACCATAAACAATAGTGATTAAGAAATAAGTATAAAATATTATAATGCTCCTTTTTTTAATGCCTCCACTGCATAGTTCGCCGCCCTGGCTGTAATGGCCATAAATGTTAAGGAAGGATTTTGAGTACTTGTGCTGGCCATACAAGCACCATCTGTAACAAATACATTCTTACAATGATGCATTTGATTCCACTTATTTAATAAAGAAGTTTTTGGGTCATTGCCCATGCGCACGCCACCCATTTCATGAATGTCTAAACCCGGTGCCTGCTTGCTATCCATTGAACGAATATTTTTACAACCAGCTGCGTCTAATAATTCACTACCTACTTGTAAAAAATCTTTAAGTAATCTTTCGTCATTCTCATCATAACCAACAGAAGTAATTAATTGAGGAATGCCCCACTCGTCTTTTTGATCGGGGCTTAACCTTACATGATTGGATTCCTTAGGAATGGTTTCCCCTTGCATCATCATGGAAATACTCCAACCTCCAGGTTCGGTGCTTTGTTCTTTAAAATCGGCTCCAATGCCTTCGACTGCTGCTGCAGGCCTAACAGCTCCAAAGAAAACCATATATCCCCTTTGAAAATCAGTTTCTTGTTTGTGTACGTTTCTAAAATTTGGCATCATAGGCTGTGTAGGCCTACGACCATAATAATATTTATCTAGATTGCCGTCCATGGTGGCCGATAAATTTCCACGATAATTATGGAAGGCAATATATTTTCCCAATAAGCCACTATCATTGCCCAGTCCGTTGGGGAAGCGTTTTGATGTGGAATTAAGTAAAATTAAATTTGTATTTAAAGTGGAGGCGTTCACAAAAATTATTTTAGCATAATATGCTGTTGCTTTTTTGGTAACCCTATCAATAACTTGAACACCTGTAGCTTTTTGTTGAATTTCATCATAAATAATTGAATGTACAACCGAGTTTGGCTGAAGCGTTAAGTTTCCTGTTTTCTGAGCCCAAGGAATGGTGGAGGCATTAGAGCTAAAATAGCCACCAAACGGGCATCCTCTTTCACATAATGAACGCGCTTGACATTGTTGTCTTCCTTGTTCTATATGAATAGGCTGAGGTACCGTTAAGTGAGCGCATCTACCTTGTACTACATGACGATCAGAAAACTTTTTCATGATATTGCTTTGCATTTTCATTTCTACACTGTTCATTTCCCAAGCCGGCAAAAATGAACCATCGGGCAATGTATCTAGCTTATCATAATTACCACTAATGCCTGCAAATAATTCTACATGGGTATACCAGTTTTCAATATCAGCATAGCGAATAGGCCAATCTCCAAAGCCATCTCGAGCAGGTCCTTCAAAATCATATTTACTCCATCTTTGCGTTTGCCTTGCCCATAACAATGATTTCCCTCCAACTTGGTAGCCCCGAATCCAATCGTATGGTTTTTCTTGTATATAAGGATGCTCGTTGTCTTTCACAAAAAAATGCTCCGAGGTTTCATTATAGGCGTAGCATTTGCTTACTACGGGATTATTTTTTGTAAGCAGTTGTGTTTTTTGACCTCTATGAGCAAAGTCCCAAGGATTTTTTGTTGCTGTTGGATAGTCTTTTAAATGCACGACATCTTCCCCTCTTTCTAAAACCAAGGTTTTTAACCCTTTTTCACAAAGTTCCTTCGCAGCCCATCCACCACTAATTCCAGATCCAATTACGATTGCATCAAATGTATTACTAGCAGACATATTTATAATAATTGAACTGTAATTTAATTATTTTTACCAAAAAAAAGTAAGTTAATCATGGAAATACAAAATAGTTCAATTGAAGATTTGGATTTTATACTAGCGCTATACAGGTCTGCAACTGAATACCAAAAAGAAAGGTTCATTAGTCATTGGCCAGCGTTTGATAAGCAAATGATTGTAAATGAAATTGAAGAGCATATGCAATGGAAAATGATAATTGATGGAGAGGTTGTGTGTATTTGGGCTACTACTTTTTCCGATCCTTTGATTTGGGAAAACAAGGATATGGACCCATCAGTTTACATTCATAGGATAACTACTAATCCTAATTTTAGAGGTAAAGGTCTAGTAAAAAAAATTGTAGAATGGGCTAAAAATTATGCAACTCAGTATGGTAAGATTTTTGTTCGCATGGACACAGTAGGAGAGAATCTTAAGTTAATAGAACACTATACTGCTTGCGGTTTTGAATTTCT
>CANHAE010000090.1 GCA_947458915.1 Bacteroidota bacterium | reverse complement strand
TTGGCTACTACAAAGTAATGGTAACAAACCAGGATGGCTTAGGTACAGCAAGTTATCCTATAGAAAGCTTTGAGCCTTATCAACAATTAATGTTGCGCACTTTGGCAGGTGAAGGTTTTGTTTTCGATGAAATATTTATTGATAATACTTTCGCTGAGGATAATTTACCCACACGTAAACCAGGTACTGCATTATTAAAGCATATTATTAGTAATGTTCATTTTGATATGCATGATTCTTATGTAATTGGCGATCGCTGGAGTGATATTGCTTTGGCAAAAAATTTAGGCTGTAAGGCAATTTATTTGAAGTCAAATTTACATTCGCTCACGCCTGATCAAGAAATAACATTAAGGCCAGTAATAGCATATGAAGCAAATAACTGGAATGATATTTATTCTTTTTTAAAATTAGGTTTAAGGCAAGTAAAGCATGAACGTAATACGAAAGAAACAAAAATTAGTATCGATCTTAATATGGATGGGAGGGGAAACGCAAGCATAAGTACAGGTATAGGATTCTTTGATCATATGTTAGAGCAAATTGCAAGACATGGACAAATTGACCTAAATATAAAATGTGACGGCGATTTGCATATAGACGAGCATCATACAATAGAAGACGTAGGCATTGCTTTAGGAGAAGCCTTCGCTAAAGGTTTAGTAGATAAGCGAGGCATGGAGCGTTACGGCTATGCACTCCCTATGGACGAAGCAGAAGCAAAAGTTTTAATTGATTTTGGCGGCAGAAATTGGATTGTTTGGGATGCTACATTTTCAAGAGAAAAGATCGGAGAAATGCCTACTGAGATGTTTTTTCACTTTTTCAAATCCTTTAGTGACGGTGCTAAATGTAATTTGAACATTAGCTGTAAAGGGGAGAATGAGCACCATAAGATAGAAGTCATTTTCAAGGCTTTCGCCAAAGCCATTAAAATGGCTGTAAAACGTAACCCTAACAGTGATGCATTACCTAGCACTAAGGGGGTAATTTAATAATGAACGCTAAATGAAAATTTCGAGATTAGTTATTGTTATCTTCTTTTTTTCTTGTTTTAAAGAGCCCGTCATAAAAGACACTGTTCGCGTATATGTTTATAAGCAAACCTATTGCGCAGATCCTTGGGGATACGGCACAACCGATTCTTTAACAGGAGTAAGGCTGCTGCATTATTTGGATTCTGCTCAACTAACTGTTCCTTTGATGGGGGTTTTAGTTAAAAGAGTAATTCAAACCGGGGAGTCTTGCAAAGCATGTAATTGTATATCAGGTAAGGAAATATACTTAACAGGAATGTACCAAAGCAAATCTACCCAAGAAAAAGCCTTATTTAATTTAGGTTTTAGCTTGCTGAAATAGCTTTTGCTAACATTTGGAAGCGTGTTGTATATTTTTTTGGTATAAATTGGTCAAATGGTTAGATTTGCAATAGAATGAAATCAATGAACAAGATAAATAACATGTGGTGGTGGCATACAAACTCCGTTGGGGTATTGTAGTGACATTGCTATTTGTCAAATTATACATTAAACCCCGACATCAATTGTCGGGGTTTTCTTTTTTTAACGCATGAATGAAGTACTATGAAAAAAATGATTATAAATACCACTGTCACTAAAATGTTGGCGGATACTTATACGCCTGTTGGTATTTATTTACGTTTGAGGGATCAATTTCGAGACACTATTTTACTAGAGAGTACCGATTCGAATGCATCAGAAAATAGTTATTCTTTTATTGGTGTAAATGCAATTGGTGGTATTGAAATATCTTCTTTAAATGAAATTGAATACAAATACCCCACGCAGGAACCCGAAAAAGAAACCATTAATAATGTCCATGCTGCACCAGATAGAATATGGGCTTATATGCAACAATATGAAATGACGGGAGATAGTATAAAAGAAGCTGCGTTTGCTCAGGGTTTATATGGGTATACTACTTATGATGCAATTCCTTTTTTTGATACAATCCAATTTAAGACGGGGGAGCCTGTGATTCCATTAATGCGTTATCGTTTGTATCAATATATAATTGCGTTTAATCATTTTAAAGATGAAATTTTTATATGTGAAAATAAAATAGAAGGGATTGATTCTGAATACGATGCCTTGCTTGGGTTTATTAAAAGTAAGGATGTGCCACAGTATCCATTTAGCATTAAGGGTGTTGAAAGTTCAAACTTAACCGACCAGCAGTATCGTGAAGCAGTGCAGAAAGGAATACAACATTGTATGAGAGGAGATGTTTTTCAAATTGTATTGAGCAGAAGGTTTCAACAGTCCTTTCAAGGTGATGAGTTTAATGTTTACAGAACACTTAGAAATATAAATCCTTCTCCCTATTTATTTTTCTTTGATTATGGTGATTATAAATTAATGGGTTCCTCCCCTGAGGCACAAATTGTGATTAACAATGGCAAAGCCATTGTGCACCCAATTGCCGGCACTTTCAAAAGAAGTGGCGACGCTGCAGTTGATTTAGCTATGACACAAAAATTATTAGACGACCCAAAAGAAAATGCAGAACACGTTATGCTCGTTGATTTGGCTAGGAACGACTTGAGTAGGGTTTGTAGTGAAGTACATGTAAAACAATACCGTCAAGTGCAATATTACAGCCATGTTATTCATTTGGTGAGTGAGGTGGAAGGGACAGTGGCTCCAAACACAAATCCGTTTCAGTTAATTGCAAAAACTTTTCCTGCAGGTACCTTAAGCGGTGCTCCTAAATTTAAGGCAATGCAAATTATTGATGGCATTGAACCTACGAAACGTGCTTATTATGGTGGATGTATAGGGTTTGTAGGTTTTAATGGTAGTTGCAATCAGGCCATCATGATTCGTAGTTTTTTAAGTCGTCAAAATACACTTACCTATCAAGCAGGTGCAGGCGTTGTGGCTGCGAGTATACCAGAAAATGAATTACAAGAAGTGAATAATAAATTGAACGCCTTAAAAACAGCTATTGTATTAGCTGAAAATATACATGCATAATTAGACTTCAGAAAAGATAAAAAAGATAAGATGAAAATATTAGTTTTTGATAATTACGATTCCTTTACTTACAACCTAGTTCAGATGATTAAAGAATTGTCTGATGCAACGGTGGAGGTATACCGTAATGATGAAATACCACTAGAAAAAGTAAAGCAATACGATAAAATATTGTTATCGCCTGGGCCAGGTATACCTTCTGAGTCGGGTTTGTTATTGCCTTTAATTAAAGAATATGCTGCCACTAAATCTATTTTAGGTGTTTGTTTAGGCCTACAAGCTATTGGAGAAGCGTTTGGTGGAACATTAACTAATTTAAGTCAAGTTTATCATGGTATTTCAACACCCATTCACTTAACTAACCCTTCTACATTATTTGAAGGCTTGCCAAATAGTTTTAGTGTAGGCAGGTACCATAGCTGGGTAGTTGCGGAAAATAATTTTCCAGCTGATTTAGTAATTACTTCAAAAGACGATGAAGGATATATAATGTCATTAGAACATAAGCAATATGATGTTAAAGGAGTGCAATACCATCCCGAAAGTGTTTTAACACCGGACGGTGTAAAAATTATTGGCAACTGGCTTAAAAATTAAAGAAGATGAAAAAATTATTACAATATTTATTTGAACATAAAACACTTACGAGGGAGCAAGCAAAAGAAGCGTTGGTTCAAATATCGCAAGGCATGTATAACGAACATGAAGTGACTTCTTTTGTTACCGTGTTTTTAATGCGTCGAATAACCATTGATGAATTAATGGGTTTTCGAGATGCATTATTATCACTTGCAGTGAAGGTAAATTTAGGAGTCGAAAATGCAATTGATATTGTGGGGACAGGAGGGGATGGAAAAGACACATTCAATATTTCTACTTTATCTTGCTTTATAGTGGCGGGTGCAGGCCAGCCGGTAGTGAAGCACGGGAACTATGGTGCTTCTACAGTGAGTGGTTCGTCGAATGTAATGGAACAATTAGGGTATACTTTTAAAAATGAAGAAACTGTATTAGCAAAAGAAGTGCAAGAAGCGGGTATTTGTTTTTTACACGCTCCTTTATTTCACCCCGCATTAAAAACGGTGGGTCCCATAAGAAGAAATATTGGCATTAGAACTTTTTTTAACATGCTTGGTCCAATTGTAAATCCAGTGCAGCCAAAGTATCAATTAATTGGAGTATATAATTTAGAAATGGCAAGAATTTATAATTATGTATTACAATTATTAAATAAAGAATTTACGTTAATACATAGTTTGGATGGTTATGACGAAATTTCATTAACAGCAGATACAAAAATAATTACGAACAAAGGAGAATATATAATGACTCCTTATCAGTTGGGGAAGAAAAAAGTTTTTGCGAAAGAATTACATGGAGGTGCTACTGTGCAGGAAGCTGCTACCATTTTTAAGAATATTATAGAAGGGAAAGGAACTTGGTCCCAAAATGCAGTGGTATTAGCAAATTCAGCCATGGCATTGCAAATTACCGGCCAATATGATAACTATGAAAGGGCTTATCAAGCAGCGGTGGAAAGTTTAGAGTCGGGTGCTGCTAATAATTGTTTAAAAAAATTAATCAGTTTACAATGAGCATGAATATTTTAACTAAAATAGTTGCTAGCAAATTTGCAGAGGTTGCCGCGCGCAAAAAAGTAATGAGCATTGAACAACTTGAATCAATGCCTTTGTTTGAACAAAAATGTATTTCTTTAAAAGAAAGCTTATTGGATCCAACAAAAAATGGCATCATTGCTGAATTTAAAAGACAATCTCCTTCAAAGGGAGTAATTAATGCAACTGCAAATGTTGCCACCGTAACGGCTGCATATACTCATTATGGAGCTGCTGGTATTTCTGTATTAACAGATACAGCATTTTTTGGTGGAAGTTTAGCAGACTTGTCTGTTGCGGTAAAAAATGAAATTCCTGTATTAAGAAAAGAGTTTATTATTGATGAATTTCAAATCATTGAAGCAAAAGCCTATGGCGCTTCTGTTATATTATTAATTGCTTCCTGCTTAACACCCGCTGAAACCGAATTATTAGCGGGAACTGCTAGGGAATTAGGAATGGAAGTATTACTTGAATTGCATGACGAATCGGAATTAGAATTTATAAATGAGGAGGTAACTCTTGTAGGCATCAACAATCGAAACTTACAATCGTTTGAAGTAAATATCGACCATTCTTTAAAGTTAAGAAGTTTGTTGCCAAAGGATAAATTAGCCATTGCAGAGAGTGGGATATACGATGTTGAAACATACAAACTATTAAAGAAGGAAGGGTTTGATGGATTTTTAATGGGGGAGTATTTCATGAAACAATCCGATCCTTCCCTTGCATTTCAATTATTTACCGAACAAATTAAAGCCTAATACTATGCAGTTTAAAGTATGTGGCATAACAAGTGTTGATCAAGCCAATTTATTGGATGTTATGAAAGTGCATTATGTAGGGTTTATATTTTATCCCTCCTCAAAGCGTTATGTGCTTGATAAGCTAACATTAAATGATTTGGCAATTTTCAGGCCTACACATGCAAAAAAAGTAGGGGTGTTTGTGAATGAGCCCTTAGATAAATTATTAGTTATTGTAAAGGAAGCTGGCTTGGATATGGTTCAATTACATGGTGACGAAGACGTTTCCTATTGTGCAGCAGTTGAAAAAACAATACCCGTTATAAAAGTATTTAGAGTTGGAGGAGTTTTGCCTGATTTTATGCCCTTTGAGCAAGTAGTTTCTTATTTTCTATTTGACACAGATAGTAAAATGTATGGCGGTACTGGTCAGCATTTTAATTGGGAATTATTAAAAAATAACCCAATACCCAAGCCCTACTTTTTAAGTGGAGGTATTGGTCCTAATGACGAGCAAGGTATTAAAGTATTAAAGAATACAACAGCAGGAAAAACATTAGCAGTTTTGGATTTGAATAGTCAGTTTGAAAACGTACCAGGTAAAAAAAATTTAGAAAAAATAAAAACTTTTATAGATGTCTGTATTTAACAAAACCACGAATTATCAAAAGCCAAGTAGCGAAGGGTATTATGGCGATTTTGGAGGCGCCTACATTCCTGAAATGTTATATGAGAATGTAGAAATCCTTAAAACACAGTATTTGCAAATAATGGAGGACCCGACTTTTGTAGCAGAAGTGGATGCTTTATTAAAGGATTATGTAGGACGTCCTACTCCCTTGTTTTTAGCAGAAAGATTAAGCAAAGAAATAGGTGCTACTGTTTATTTAAAGCGCGAGGATTTATGTCATACAGGGGCGCACAAAATTAACAATACCATTGGGCAAATTATTTTAGCACAGCGTTTAGGCAAAACAAAAATTATTGCAGAAA
Source organism: Bacteroidota bacterium (assembly GCA_947458915.1). GTDB lineage: Bacteria > Bacteroidota > Bacteroidia > Chitinophagales > Chitinophagaceae > Sediminibacterium. The sequence continues at coordinate 1,242 of CANHAE010000090.1, read as the reverse complement.
CGGGTGCAGGGCAACATGGCGTAGCAACTGCTACTGTGTGTGCTTTAAAAGGTATGGAATGTGTTGTGTATATGGGGGAGAAAGATATTGAACGTCAGGCACCCAATGTAGCCAGAATGAAAATGCTGGGTGCAAAAGTGGTACCCGCAACAAGTGGAAGTAAAACATTAAAAGATGCCACCAATGAAGCTATTCGCGCTTGGATTAATGAGCCAAACGAAACACATTACATCATAGGTAGTGTAGTTGGTCCGCATCCTTATCCAGATATGGTGGCACGTTTTCAGAGTGTAATAAGTGAGGAAGTGCGGGCACAATTAAAAGAAAAAACTGGCACTGAGCTACCTACGCATGTGGTGGCATGCGTGGGTGGAGGGAGCAATGCCGCTGGTGCCTTTTACCATTTTTTAAACGAACCAACTGTTGAATTAATTGCAGTTGAAGCTGCAGGACATGGGGTACATTCGGGTATGAGTGCCGCAACTACACAATTAGGTACGCCAGGTATATTGCATGGTAGTAAAAGTATTTTAATGCAAACCAAAGATGGCCAGGTTGTTGAGCCACATAGTATATCCGCAGGATTGGATTATCCAGGCATTGGCCCTCTGCATGCTTTTTTATATGAGAGTAAGCGCGGTACCTTTATGAGTGCAACCGACGAAGAAGCATTAGAATCGGCTTTTCATATTTCTAAAATAGAGGGCATTATCCCTGCATTGGAAACCGCACATGCATTTTCGGTATTGCCTAAAATGGGATTAAAGCCAACAGATGTGGTGGTAGTTTGTTTAAGTGGAAGAGGGGATAAGGATTTAGACACCTACATGAAGTTTATAAAAGATTAATAAAATAAAGTAATACCGATATGTCAAGGTTACAAGCATTATTTGAACAAAAAGCGCAACGTGTGTTGAATGTATATTGCACAGCTGGATTTCCGCACTTGAATAGCACTATTCAAATTATGGAAAGTCTTCAAGCCAATGGGGCAAATATTATTGAAATAGGAATGCCCTATAGCGATCCATTGGCGGACGGCGAAGTAATTCAAGCAAGTAGTCATATTGCATTGCAAAATGGGATGACTATAGAAGTGCTTTTTGGTCAGTTAAGTAAAATGCGAGAAACTATTCGTATTCCCGTGGTATTAATGGGCTACATGAACCCAATTTTACAATATGGATTTGATCAGTTTTGCAAAAAAGCAAAAGAAGTGGGCATTGATGGATTAATCCTACC
>CANHAE010000089.1 GCA_947458915.1 Bacteroidota bacterium | reverse complement strand
CTTATCTTTTACTTTCATTTCCAATAAATTATCCACTCCAAATGACATTCCACCAAAGGTTCCTTCAGAAAAACCTCCACCCATACCTGTTCCATCAAATTTAGAAAAACGATACTTTCTTCCTGTAGTATCAACTTGTGTTGTGTAAAAATAAGAAGAAGCTAAATCGGGTGTATAATTCATGGAAATGGTTGGCCTAATTTCATGTCTAATTGCTTTAACATAATCCCCTTTAAATTTATAAGTACCAAATATCCTAGAAGCTGTCCCTATACCAAAAGTTACATGAGGTGCACGAAAAAAGCCACGAGTAATAGTAGTATCAACTTTATTGGTAATTGAATTCCATGATTTTGTATTTTGTTGGCCGAACCATTGTTCTTCAAAAGATACAGAAGGCGTAATGGTAATGGGCCCTAAGGAAGGTAAAGAAAGGCTAATAGGAATACTATGAGAAGCTCCCCATTGCATGGTGTCTAATAATTTTTGCATACTAAACGCTGAATCATAATAAGCTAGCCTATTTTGAAAGCTTCCATTGTATCCAACACCTAATTTCTCATACCATTTCCCAGCACCTATCCTGTCTTGTTTTTGGAATGGATAAATAGTAACTGCATTGAAATTAATATTAGGCAAATTTAGGTTTACTAAACCCAAGTTATTATTTTGGCTATGATTTAAATTTACCGACAAATTATATTTATTGTCCCATGACTTTCCATAACTAATAGAAGAACTAATTTGATTCTGATAATTTTGGAATGGATTATTCAATAAGTATTTATTGAATTTTGTACTACCAAAATTTACATTTGCCGAGAAGGTGGTACCTGGCAAGGCTCTAGAGTCCATATTGTGACTCCAATTAATCATGAATGTCCTGCCACCTGTAAATTCTGTAGCAATATTTTTATTTCTATTTAAGATTTTAGAATTTTGTAAACTCAAATTAAAATTACCTAGGTATTTGTAACGTAATATATATTTAGTGTTCAGGTTCAAGCTCCAACCACCATAAGAATAAATATTTGACCTAACGGTTGCGTCTACGTTGTCGCTTAAAATTTTATAATACCCTAATCCTTCAAAACCTAAGCCAAAATCCTCACTTGTAGAAAATGCAGGTGCCATTAAACCAGAATGTCTTCCTCTAGTTAATGGGAAAATACCAAATGGAATACCAACAGGTATGGGCACCCCTTCAAATTCAGGAAATGCTGGGCCAGAAACACCCAACTTATCCATAACAATTTTTAATTTATTGGTTCTAAAAGCAAAATGTGGTTCATCTAAATTACAAGTAGTGAACCTAGCTTTCCAAGCAAATGCATCATCCTTGCTCACTTTCTTCATAGTCGCAGCATTCACGAATATTTCCCCTTGTTGGAAATTTGTATTCTTGGTCAACCCCTTGCCCGATTTCATATTAAAGTAAATGGAATCATTTACCGAGGTCATGGTACCTTCTTTAAACTTAGGATTACTCATAGGGTTGCCTGAAGTATCCTTTGCTCCATAAGCCCTAATATTTTGACTAGTTTGGTCGTAAACAATATTAGCAGCTTCTAATTCAGAGGTTTTATAAACAGTTTTGGCGTCGCCATATAAAAAAAATTCTTTAGTAGCCATTATCATAACCCCCGAGTCGGCAGCATTATAAGAAACAGGGGCATCAATACTGTCTTTTGATATTTTAAAGGAACGAACACCTGTAGAGTCATTTTGTAACACCGTATCTGCCTTTAGATTCCTGTTAGCATTTAAAAGATTACTTTTCTTAGGCAATATAGAATCGGCAGTAGTTAAAGTGCGTGCTTTAACCTGTGCCTCACTGGGAACTGAGGTCAATAAAACTATTGTTAATATTAGTAAAATTCGAACAATAACAATAGAAGGCCTATATTTTACGTTATTTTTGTATACGGTATATATCACTGGTGCAAAAATATAGTAAAACAGCATTAAGGAACTGATTATGAAGCAAAATAGACTGATTTTAGCATTTACTTTAGGCCTAATAGCCTTTTTTTCAAGTTTTTCGAACCATACATACGCCCAAAGCCAAAATAAAACCATTAAACGTATCGTAATTGATCCAGGACATGGTGGCACTGACCCAGGTTCAAAAGGAGAATTTTCAACAGAAGCAGGCATTTCCCTTGCCATTTCTTTAAAACTAGAAGAATACTTCCGCCAAGCAATGCCTGAAGTAGAATTGGTGATGACTCGAACCACTGATGTTTTTAACTCGGTGGTGGAAAAGGCTAAAATTGCCAACGCCGCTAAAGGGGACTTATTTGTGTGTATTCATACCAATTCAGCTGCACCATCAAAAAATAGAGAGATTATTGGGTACACTAACAAAACCTATACCGTAAAGAAGAAGGGGAAAAAGAAGAAAGTGACCAGAAAAGTGCCTATTTATAAAACAACCTATACTGCAAGTACAGCAAGGGGTACAGAGACTTTTATATATGGTGTAAGCAAATCTGACGAAAACAAGGAAGCAGCCAATGAAATGGTGAATGAAGAAATTGAAAAATTAGATTCTATTTCATTAAGACAAATTAAAGAACTTGAAGCGAATAATGCTAATGACCCTACAAGGTCCATGATGGCTAGTTTGCTAACTAAACAATATTTTCAACGGGCAGCCAGCCTTGCTTTGACAATAGAAGAAGAATTCCAAAAAGCGGGTAGAATAAGTAGAGAAGCAAAACAAAGGCCTAAAGGTATTTGGGTACTGCAAGCCGTTGCTATGCCTGCAGTATTGGTGGAAACTGGATTTATTTCTAACCCTGAAGAGGAAGCCTATTTAAATAGCGAAGAAGGGCAAGACGAGATATGCAAAGTAATAACCACGGCAGTTCTACGCTACAAAAACTCATTAGAAAACCAAAGTAAGTCGAACGCGAACAGCAAATAAGCTAATTAGCCCTTTTTTAGTTAATTTTACAGCTAAGCAGCATTATATAAAATGAAAGTATCCAATGAGACAAAAGTAGGCGCATTAACTATAATTGCGATTACTTTAATTATATTAGGTTTTAATTTTTTAAGAGGCAAAACTATTCTTAAATCAGGGCATTTTTTATACGCAAAATACACCGACACTAAAGGATTGATTGTTTCAAATCCAGTATTCATAAATGGATTTCAAGTGGGTGCTGTTTTTGAAATTGAAAACACAAATCAACACTTAACTGAAATCTTAGTGGCTATTAAACTAAATGAGCCTTATAAAATTCCATTGAATTCAGTTGCAACAATTCAGGAAAACCCGCTTGGCACTAATAGTATTAATATTGTGCTTGGGGACACGACTGCCTTTTTTAAATCAGGGGATACTATTCATACCTCACCAGCAGCAAGTTTATTAGGTGAAATTATGAATACACTTTCTCCATTAGGCAAAAAAACAAACGAAGCAATTACTTCCCTAGAAAAAGTATTGAGTAATTTAAATACCGTTTTAAACGAACAAAACAAAGACAATTTTAAAACTATACTGGATAATTTGGCCAAGACCACTGAAAAATTAAATAGCTCCATTGCATCTATTGAAATTATGTTGGAAAAACAAAATGGTTCTATTGCCAAGTCATTCGACAATGTAAATAGTATTACTAAAAATATAAGTAACAATAACGAGAAAATTTCATCCATAATTAACAATCTGGACAGTACAACCAAAGCAATTAAAGATGCCGACTTATATACAACCATTCATCACATTAAAGAAGCGGTAGCAGAATTGAGTATTGCTATTAAAAAAATAAACTCAGGTAATGGTACTGCTGCCAAAATAATGAATGACGGCGAAATGTATGCACAGCTTAATAATACCATTAAAAGTATTAATACTTTGGTAGACGATATAAAAGTGCATCCAAAAAGGTATATAAATATTTCAGTATTTGGAAAGAAAGACAAAACTAGTCCCTTGTTAAAACCGCTTGCTGATACAGCTACTCATGAATAAAATTATTTTATTCATATCACTACTTGCTTGTTCATTTCAGCACTTAAATGCTCAAAATAAATCGGACACAATAAAGGCGGTCACCCCTATTGATAGCTCAGGTAAATTAATTGAATTCCTTTCTGCTAAAACATATAATGTCAAAAAAACAGATAGTATTAATTACTTAATTCTTTCTGGGGATGTAAAAATAAGACAAGGGAAAACTTTGTTATATGGCGATAGCCTTATTTTAAATACCTCGGCTAATTCACTAGAAGGTTTTGGTAATATACACATTAATGATGCTGATAGTGTTCATACTTATGCTCAATATTTAAGGTATGAAGGTTCGACTAAGAAGGCTTATTTAAGAAAAAAAGTAAAATTGACCGACGGTAAGGGCGTTTTAACTACAGATTCACTTGATTATGATGTCTCTGTAAAAATTGGCAATTATAAACATGGTGGTAAACTAGTAAGAAGTAAAACGACACTTACTAGTACAGAAGGTTTTTACTATGGCGTAACGCGTGATATTATTTTTAGAAAAAAAGTTGCCTTAAACGATCCGGATAATAAAATAATCACCGACACACTTGAATACAACACGTATTCACAACTTGCTAATTTTATTAGCCCTACTAAAATAATATCCGGCTCCAGGATTATTAGAACTACCAATGGCAATTATAATACTGGAACACGCAAGGGTTACTTGTATGAACGTTCTTCCATTGATGATAGTACTTATACATTTATTGCCGACGAAATGGCTATTGACGATTCTTTAGGATTAGGAGAATTTAGAGGTGACGCAATTTATAAGTCTAAGGATAGTTTGAGTTTTGACTTAATGGCAAATAGTATTAAAACTAATAAGCTTAAGGGTACTTTACTTGCAACCGAACTTCCTATTTTAATGATTAAGCAAAATAACGATACTTTATATATCACTGCAGATACTTTATATTCAGGCAAGGTTAGTGACTTGAATCGTCCTATTACAAAAGCTAGGGATAGTATTGGTATAATTACAGATACCACATTGAATAAATATTTTGAGGCTTTTCACAATGTGAAAATATATTCCGACTCTTTACAAGCAAAAGCAGATAGCTTATTTTATTCCTTAAGTGATTCTACTATTAGGTTATTCACAAACCCTATTATTTGGGCTAGCAACAACCAAATTACGGGTGACACTATTTATTTATTTCTAAAGGATAAAAAACCTGAACAATTATTGGTTTTTGAAAATGCATTTGCTATTAATAAACTAGACTCAAGTCCCTTTTACAACCAATTAAAAGGGGTTAAATTAAATGCTTGGTTTGACAAGGGTGAACTATCCAAAATGAGGACTAAAGGGAATGCCGAAAATATTTATTTTGCGCTTGATAATAATAAAAATTTCATAGGTGTTAACCATTCTAATGCACAAATAATTGAAATTACGTTTAATAATAGCGAGCCAGCTAAAGTATTATTCATTAACCAACTTGTTGGTAAACTTATCCCAATTAATCAGGCTACTGAAGAACATTTAAAAATTCGCGGCTTTAAATGGAAAGAGGATGTCAGACCAAAAAGTAAATACGATATTCTATCTCCCACATTGAATTAATCTGCTTCCTTTAGTAACATTAAATAGGCTTTTATAAATCCGTCTATTTCACCATCCATTACTGGGCCAACATTACCAACTTCATAATCTGTTCTGTGGTCTTTTATCATTTTATAGGGATGGAATACATAACTTCTAATTTGACTACCCCACTCTATTTTTTTCTTAGTAGCATTGTTTGCATTAAGTGCTTCTTGCTTCTTGCGCATTTCTTCTTCATACAAACGGCTCTTAAGCATTTTCATGGCTATTTCCCTATTCTCGCCCTGTGTTCTAGATTGTTGACATTCTACAATAATACCAGATGGTCCATGTTTTAAACGCACAGCTGTTTCTACCTTATTTACGTTTTGACCACCTTTACCCCCACTTCTGTAAAATTCCCATTCAATATCGGCAGGGTTAACATTTATTTCAATGGTATCATCAATTAAAGGATATACATATACCGAAGCAAATGAAGTGTGTCGTCTAGCATTACTATCAAAAGGGGAAATTCTAACTAAACGATGTACACCTGATTCGGCCTTTAAGAAGCCATATGCAAAAGGCCCATCAAATTGAAGGGTTGCAGATTTTATACCGGCTCCTTCTCCTTCCTGATAATCTAAAGAACTCACGGTCCATCCTTGCCTTTCACCATACATGGTATACATTCTAAGCAGCATTTCGGCCCAATCCTGGCTTTCTGTTCCGCCTGCCCCGGGATTTATTTGTAAAACGGCCGGGAGTTCGTCCTCGGGCTTATTTAGGGTACTTTTAAATTCAGCTTCCTCAATGGCTGCAACAGCTTTGTTAAAAGCTTCTTGTGTTTCTTGTTCAGTTGCATCACCTGCTTTCCAAAATTCAAATAATACAATAAAATCTTCCACACCCAATTCCACTGCGTTAAATAAATGAATCCAATATTCATTCATCTTAATTTCCTTCATAGTAGCCGTTGCACGCGTATTGTCGTCCCAAAAACCTGGTGACAAGGATAGTTGTTTATCGTTAATTACTTTTTGTAGTCGGTGCTCAACGTCAAAGAAACCTCCTCAGGACACTTACTTGGTCCCTCATACGCTTAATTTGTTCAATAGTCATTGTATGATCAAGTTTAGCATCAAACCCATTATAAATGAATCTAATGTTGTATTAAATAATGAGTTACTAAAAGTAAACTCGGTTTTGATAAAAGTAACTACAAGCCTCGTAAGCCGGATTCTGTTTCTAAACTATCATTTATCTAGCCCCAATATTACTATTGGAGTCTTGCTGCCTACCCTGGAACTCGAGCGAGTCGCTCTCAAGCGTTCCTTTACGTGGCATTACAGCACCCAAGGTTTACCCTATAAAGTAATTACTTACTTTATCCGTGAGCTCTTACCTCACGTTTTCACCTTTTCCCCTTGCGAGGTAGTAATTTTCTGTGGCACTTTCTCTGTCCCAATTAATTAGGACGCCGGCTATTCACCGGTGGGTTACCCTATGCTGTCCGGACTTTCCTTGGCAATTACTTACCACGATAGCTCGGGATTGTAGTCAACACAAATGTACAACTTTATTGGAAGAACACCTCTGTGGCGCCATAACCGTAAGCATCGGAATATTGATTTACAAAGTTTTTTACCCCTTTTTTTACCTTTAGTAATTCATGAATTTCAGCCTTTAGTTTGCCTTTGCCAATTCCATGAATGAAAATCATGGAAGGCAGGTGATTTAATTGTGCTAGTTCAAACCACTTTTCAAATTCTTCTAATTGAATTTGAATAATTTCTGCATTATTCAAGTGACTATAGCGATCGATTATTTTTTCGATATGTAAATCAACAACCGAACGGGCTTTAGGAATATGTTCTTTAATTTTAGAAACGTCGTAAACTTTGTACCCTGCGTTTCTTAATACATCAATAGTAATATGATTATCTTCTTCTTTATCGGGATATACTTCAAATAAGGAATAGTCAATTACTGGCTTGCTTTCTTCCTTCAAAGTCTCAATTTTTTGAAACAATTGTTTCGGTTTAATTTTTATACTTGTTTCAAAAAATTG
>CANHAE010000088.1 GCA_947458915.1 Bacteroidota bacterium | reverse complement strand
TACCTGTTACACCAACATATTGACCAGAAAAGTAAAAAGTTGAATTCTCGTCACCACTTGACAAAGAGAAATCAGTTTGATTCGTTACCCCAGTTTCCCAAAATTTCTTATGTCCTGGGTTATAAGAGTAATATGCAGAATCCTGAGATCCATCTTCTAATGGAGACCCCAATAAACGCTTTGAACCGTCATAAGCAGGACCATAAGATTGGTTTTCTAAGTTGCTAAATGTGGTATTATAACCATAAGCAGTACCCCCTGCTCCAAAACCAGTTTGGAACTTAGGGAAAAAAGCAACTGACTCGTAAGATGTTGTATTTGCAATTGAAATTGCATTTATTCCTTTCTTTCCTTTTTTAGTAGTGATAATGATTGCTCCATTTGATGCAGAAGAACCATATAAAGCAGAAGCACCAGCACCATTTAATACGTTCACGTTCTCAACATCTTCTGGATTCAAGTTACTTAAAACTTCGTTTGGAACGATAATGTTGTCTAAGACAATCAAAGCTTCGTTATTTCCAGTCAATGAACGTTGACCACGTAATACAATTCTAAAGCTTGGGTTAACCCCACCGCCTGTAGCATTAATTTGCAAACCAGCTACTTTTCCTTGCAAGCCACCAGCAACTGTAACCGACTTACCAGCCATTAACGCATCACTTCTTACTAAAGTACTTGCATTACCTAGCTCTTTTTTCTTTGTCTTAATACCACCAGCAGTAACAACAACTTCATCCATTGTGTTTACCATAGTATTCAAAACAAGGTTTAATTCGGAAGTTGATGCAGTAACTTTAACTTTTTCAGCTTGATAGCCAACATAAGTTAATAATAATACATCTCCATTGTCAGCCTTTATGGAGAATTCGCCTTTTGCATTAGTAAGAGTTGCGCTAGCAGATTTGCTTTGCAATCTAATTGCAACTCCCTCCATTGGAGTAGAATTTGGATCAGAAACTTTTCCTTTGATAATTCTACCCTGACCAATCGCTACAAAGCTCATGGAAAATAACACAACTAGTGTGTATATGAGTTTTCTCATAATCAGAATTTTGGTTAAATAAATTAGAAATAGACGATTAAGATACTAACAAAATTTAAATTTGTTAAGAAAAATTAACAAATTTCATATAGAATTGACTATTAAGTATTTAGATATAAATACAACGAATTATACGACTAAAAACTAATAATTGTTAACATAGAAATAATACTACCCCTTCCTAAAGCCATTTCCTGCGCTTAAACCACCAATAGATTATAGCCGAGAATATGAACATAGAGACTAATAGAATAGGATAACTCCATTTATACCTTAGCTCAGGCATAAAATCGAAGTTCATACCATATACGCCTACTATAAATGTAAGTGGCATAAAAAACACCGAAAAAATGGTTAATACCTTCATTACTTCATTCGTCTTTTGAGCAGACAGAGATAAATAAATATTTAGCAGGTTTGTAACATTTTCATGCGTTTGATCGTTTAACATCATTAGCTTAATCCTTAATTCTTTCAAGTCCTGATGCATAATAGCATCTTTCGATTTTACTTTAATAGCTTGTATGACTTCTCCTGTAAGTGTTAACAGTTTAGACCTAACAGATATGCTGCGTTTTATTAAATATAAATCCTCCAGCATAGAAGGATTAAGTACTTTAAGAAATATTTTATTTTCAATTTGATCCACTTCGTTTGCTAATTGAAGCACAGGCGCATCGAAAGAATGCAATACATTCCAAATTATTTTAATTACCATTTCATTTGTATTATTACAAATGTGTGCATCGTAATATTTTACTTTTATTCTTTCAATAAATTCAAAGGGCACTCGGTGAATGGTAATTAATGCCGATTCATTATAAAATATGGCAATTTTATTACTCAACCCTTGAATGGTATGCGCAGCCAAGCCTGGCTCCTGATTTAAAAATCTTGTAATCATAAATTGAAAATCACCCAGGTCCTCATGCTTTGGTAAGTGGTCTGGTTCCATGCAGTCCTTTAAATTGTATTCATTTAAATTATGCGTCTCGCTAATGAGCTTTAATTCTTCCGCAGTTGGATTAGTGATATCTGTCCAAGAAAATTTCGCAGTAGGAATAGTCCAGTTAATTAATGCCATTTTTAAGTAGTTGTTATTGCTACTGTAATTTAAGCCAAAATGGGTTATGTTGACTTACTAATTATTTATATGGAAAGGTTATTTACTTTTAGTTACTATTTCAAATAAACTATTAGGACTTGTATGTAATGTTTTAGATAGGATATAAATAGTATAAGCGCTAGTACTTATTTTCCCTAATTCAATTCTACTCACTTGCGAATATGTAAGCCCTGCGTTTAAAGCCAATTGTTCTACAGTTAGTCCCATTTCGAAACGGTGCTTTCTTATATTATTACCTAATCCTATTTTGAAAAAATCCTTACTTATATTCATATACAAGCACAATATAAATAGCGAAAGTGCATACTTCAATAGCGTTTATGCTCTATTAATTCCTAAGGCCTTGATTTGTGAAAAAATGAGGCATAGGCATTAAGCTACTATATACATTGAATAGCATTAATTCTTTATCCTTAAATATTTTGAATTTAAAATATGGTTATTTCTTGACTGCTTTCATCTGTATTATATCCACTAAAAATGCGAATGCCATAGAGAAATAAATATAACCTTTCGGGATTTGAAGGTGAAAACCTTCTGCAATTAACGAAAGCCCAATCATCATTAAAAAGCAAAGCGCTAGAATTTTGAAAGAAGGATGCTTTTTTATAAAATGACTAATTGGGCCAGATGCCAATATCATAATTAATACAGCTACTATTACTGAAGTATACATGATCCACAATTCCTGTACCATCCCTACAGCGGTGATAATTGAGTCAACAGAAAAAACAAGATCTAATACAATAATTTCCATTAATAGTCGAGCAAAACTACTTTGCAATGGAACAACTGGATTATCGCTATTCGCTTCCTCTGTTTTATGATATATTTCAACCGTGCTTTTGTAGAGTAAAAAAATCCCCCCGCCAATTAGGACTAGCCCCTTGCCGGAAAAATCAATAGCCGAAATAGTGAATAAGGTTTTATCGAGTCTTAATATCCAAGAAATGGCTGTTAATAAAATAAGCCTCATTATCAAAGCTAATCCTAGTCCCCAATAGCGCAAGCGATTTCGTTGGCTTTCAGGCAAACGATCCGATAAAATTGAAATGAAAATAACATTATCAATACCCAATATTACTTCTAACATAATTAAAGAAAGTAGCGGAATTAAAACGTCTAACATGGTAAATATTTTGAAATTAAAGATAGCTGTTTATAAAACAAGTTTCATTTGAATATTACAACGTTCATAAGGAGTAACGCGTCCAGTAACTTCTGTAAATCCTAGCTTATAATATAAATTTATTGCAGGTGCAAGTATGGTGTTACTTTCCAAATAAAGTTTTTTTGCACCTAGTGATTTTGCTTTTTCAATAATTTCTTGCCCAAGCAACCAGCCTATCCTTTTTCCTTGTGCTTTCGGAGACACGGCCATTTTAGCTAACTCATAGTCATATTCAGGGTCATTCATTTTAATTAAAGCACAAACACCAACTGGTTCATTATTTAACAACGCAACAATTATACAACCCCCATTTTGTAATATATAACTATCTGCGTTATCCAAAGCTTTGTAGTCAGCTTCTTCCATTTTGAAATAAGTTGAAATCCATTCCTCGTTCAACGCCTTAAAAGCTTCTTGATACTTTGTTTCGTATTGAACTATTAACGGATTTGCTGTTTCAAATTCATTTATTTCCTTTTCCATACTTTCTATTTTATAAAATTTATTGCAAGTACTTCAGTCTTCATTCACAAATATACAAATACATAGTAGAAGAAATATGATACGAATAAAAAGGAATTGGATTAAGTTGCCATTGAAAATAGATCTTTTTTAGCAGCTATAATAAGTACTAAAAACATAAATGACTACGTAATTATACTTAACGGAAATTTGAAAGCTTGGTCATACTGTTCATTGCCTATATTCTTAACAACCCTGCTTTATATAAAGCCGTAATTGGCTTATTGTCCCAAAACAATTCAAATTCAAGTAAGCCTTCAGCTAAATAGCTTTGTTTGATTTCGGAAAAACTTAATCCATTAGTAGTATCAACAGTTAGTTGCGGCAACAGCTTTAATAGCCAAGTTCCTTTTGCAACATCTACACTTACCGAAAAACTGTTCTTATTAGTTTGAAATTGCAAATTCATTTCCTCCCACTTATTACCCTTCTTAGCCCTTTGAACAACTGTACTCGTTGGTAAAACTCCTAACCAAATTGTTTTATAATTATTAGATGTTTCTAGGTCAGCAGCTTCAATTTCGTTTTGTATATAGTTTGGCGCAATAGTAGTTTTAGGGATAGTGAATTCAAACCACTTTTGCAACGGAAACTCGAAACAGGCACCGTGCATATAATTCAATAAAGCTTTTTTTAATCCAAATCCAAAAATTTCATGGTTCGCTCCCGTAGGGTCGGTATGTTCGATATCATTATTCGCAAATGTTCCTACTTCGTTCGAAACTTTCTTTACCTTATATTTTTCAGGATTTAATCCAACTGGGCTATGCGCCGTCATGGTGAATAAATGCCAGAAGGCCGACTGCAAAACCCCTGTTTGGAATAACTGCCTAACCATTTCCAAAGAATCAACCGTTTCCTGCACAGTTTGTGTTGGGAACCCATACATTAAATAGGCATGCACCATAATTCCTGCTTCCGTAAAGTGTTTACTCACTTTAGCTACCTGAGATACTGTAATTCCTTTCTGTATAAGTTCCAATAACCTATCCGATGCTACTTCAAGGCCACCGCTCACTGCAATACAACCTGCTGCTTTTAATAATTGACAAAGGTCCTGTGTAAAGCTTTTCTCAAACCGAACATTCGCCCACCAACTTACGACTAATTTTCTTCTTATTATTTCAATTGAAAGTGCCTTCATTAATGAAGGTGGTGCGGCTTCGTCCACAAAATGAAAACCATTCTGCCCTGTCTTCGCAATCATTTCCTCCATTCTATCCACTAACAAAGAAGCTGTAATTGGCTCATAACTTTTAATATAATCTAATGAAATATCGCAGAAAGTACACTTGCCCCAATAACAACCATGAGCCATTGTTAACTTATTCCAGCGACCATCACTCCATAAACTATGCATTGGATTTGTGACCTCAATTACTGAAATATATTTATCTAATAATAAGCCGTCATAATCGGGTGTACCAACCTGTCCTTGTTTATAATCGGAACAACTTGTATTGTTTATATAAGTTACCACACCATTAACGAGTGTGAAGCAACGCTTTAATTCATGCTGTTGTTTTTTTCCTTCAATGTGTTCAACTAATATTTCTAATGGAGCTTCGCCATCATCTAAAGTGATAAAATCATAAAAATTAAACACGCGCACATCACTTAGCGACCTTAGTTCTGTATTCGCAAAACCCCCACCCATAGCTACTTTTATATGAGGATAGTTTTTCTTTATCCATTGACCACAACGTAAAGAAGTATATAGGTTACCAGGAAAAGGCACCGAGATACAAACTAATTTTGGTTGCACTTCCTGAATACGCGCAGCTAAAATTTTTATTAAAATTTCATCCAAATAAGTATACGGTAATTGTAGTGCATTATTTAATTCATCAAAAGAATTTGCCGACCTGCCTAAACTTTCTGCATAACGACTAAATCCAAAATGCGTATCAATATTTTCTTTAATTAAATCGCTCAAATCTTCTAAATACATGGTCGCAATATGTTTTGCCATATCCTGCTTTCCCATACTCCCAAACGCCCATTTTAAATCGTCTAATTGTTCAAAGCGACTAGCTTCTGGTAAAAATTGTCGGTTACAAATTAAATGCGCAAGTGTAGGAAGTTTCCCTTGCAAAAAAAGCATCACATTGTCAATCGTGTTTATATAAGTAGCTTGTAATGCAACAATTCTCTCACTATTTGCTGAAAGCACTAAATCTTTCTGTTCAATTGTCTTAAATAATTGCTCAAGCCCTTCTTTACAAAACAAAGCCAAGGTAACTTCTATACCTAAATCGGCTTGTACTGTAGGAATGTTTTTTGTATTAAAAAACCCTTTCAAGTACGCTGTTGCAGGATACGGTGTATTTAGCTGAGTAAAAGGGGGCGTTATTAATAAAATAGGTGATTGCAAGCCGATAGTTTATAGCGCAAAAATAAGGGTTCGGTGTATAAAATAACTAATTAAGCATCAAAATAGCTTGTCGAATTACAGTGAGAACCCAATTGGTCATTTTCATAATTAATATATATATTTGAAAAATGAAGAAATCCATTTTATTCGTCTCTTTTATCATTTTACTAAACACACAATTAAAAGCGCAAGGCTGTGTAGCAATTCGAACAGTAGGTGGGCTTAATACAATGGAACATGCTATGCATGAAGGTATGGAGCTTGATAAAGACAGTACAAATTGGTACTTAAATATGAGTTTTAGGTACTTTAAATCATATAAACACTTTAATGGAACCGACGAACAAACTCAAAGAGTTTTAGACGGAACAGATGTAAGGAATTATAATAAAGCAGTGGATATTGCTTTGGTTCGTGTTTTAAATAAAAAGTGGAGTTTAGGTATTAGCATACCATTCGTTTCCAATGAAAGGTCATCGCTTTACGAACATGTTGGAAATGTAAAAGGCAATCCTAGGTTTACTACTTATTCTCAGGGTATTGGTGATATTCGTATATCTGCATATAAATGGATAATCACTCCAAAAGCAGGTCGTAAAGGAAATTTATTGGCCGGTATTGGCATTAAAGCTCCAACAGGAAATTATAAGGCCACTGATATTTTTCACTACTCCTTAACGGCAACAAGAGTTGGGCCTGTGGACCAATCTATACAACTAGGCGATGGTGGCTGGGGAATTAGTTCCGAATTAAATGGATTTAGACAATTGAATAATACATGGAGCTTATACGGTAACGCTTACTATTTAATAAACCCTAAAGGAAATAATGGCGTGAGTACTACTCGTGGTGGATCAGCTAGTGCAACCGCAATAAAATACACATCTGATGTCATGAGTGTTCCGGATCAATACTTAGTTAGGGCTGGTGCTAATTGGACAAAAAATACACTTACCTTATCTATGGGTGCACGGTATGAATGTATTCCTGCATTTGATTTAATTGGAGATAACACCGGCTTTAGAAGACCTGGCACTGTAATTACTGCAGAACCTGGAGTAAACTATCAGTTTAAAAAAATAAATATTTATTGCTATACTCCTGTATCAATTTTCAGAGAACGCAATCAAAGCTATCCTGATATCTTAAAAACATTAGACACTAAAGTTTTTTCAAGGGGGGACGCTGCGTTTGCGGATTATAGCATTAGCCTTGGTATTGGCTATAGGTTTTAAACAAACTATTTAGCACGCTGCTAATGCACATTAATGATTTGTGCTAAAAATAACAGTTGCAAAATTCAAGCATTAGGGTTTATTACTCCACTGGTACAAAATCACCCTGAACAACCGATTTGCATGGGGATTCTTTTTCACATCCCAAAAATAAAAACAAAACTACAAGTACTAAAAGCACTTAGAAGTACCTAGAAGTTAATGTAAGTAATTGGTTTTCTAAATTCAAAAAGGGATTAGACCTTCAACTCAAATAAACTAACTGCTGCATTATGGTAGTGTTGAGGCAATCCCTTCGTATTAGTCAAT
>CANHAE010000087.1 GCA_947458915.1 Bacteroidota bacterium | reverse complement strand
CCGCAATGGAATTAACAGAATATTGTCGAACTTTGGATCCCAAGGACCCTGTGAAATACGACTTTGCCTTATTTAGCTTAGGGGTTATAGAAAAATATAACTAATGGAAATGAGTTTATTGGAGCTAGAAAAATTATCGACTTCACAATTAGAAGACTTTATTAACGAATGTATTAAAAGCGATTTTTCAAGATTAGTTCAATTGCTTTACAGAATAGACGTATCGGAACAAAAATTAAAAACTATTTTACAAGCAAACCCAAACGAAGACGCAGGTAAACTTATTGCTGCTGTAATAGTAGAAAGGTTAGCTGCAACAAAAAAAGCCAGAGAAAGCTTTACTGATAGAAACGCTAAAATAGAAAATAGCGGAAATAATAATACAGCATTCAATTCAGAGGACGAAGGTGCTGAACGCCTATAAACTCACTTCTTTATAAATCTCCTTTTTGCGGTCGCATTACTATATCTTCTACAACTGCTTGCGGACTTAAATGCGCAGCAGCAAAAATCATTTTAGCAATATCCTCCGCCTCCATTATTCTTTCGGAAGCTACCCCACTGTCCTTCCAACTATTGGTGTAAGTTGCTCCAGGACATACTGCAGTAACTTTAATACCACTATCCTTAAGTTCCATTCTTAAATTTTTGGAGAAGCCCAATAATGCAAACTTGCTAATGCTATATGAACCACCATTTGCATAAGCATTTAAAGAAGCGATTGAACAAATATTGAAAATATGTCCTTTGCCCAGTTTTAACATAGCAGGAAGTAAAGCACGTGTAGTATGATAAGCCGAATATAAATTAGAAGCCATTTGTTGCTCTAATACATGGTCCCCTTCGTCTTGGATATTACCTGGCAAAAAGAAACCGGCATTATTCACTAAAATAGCAGGATCCCCTTTTTCTAAACACCATTCTGCAAAAGCGATACAGTCCTTTTTATCAGCCAAATTAGCGGTCGTAGCAAAAATAATAGCATGAGGAAATTGCTTTGATAATTGTTCTTTAGCAGCTAATATATTTGCTGGCGTTTTACTGCATAGCAATAAAGTATGCCCAGCTTGTGCAAATATGGTTGCGATGGCATAGCCAATACCTTGTGAAGCACCAGTGATTACTACATTCATTTGAAATCAATTATTTGTTAACTATACAATTTATTGTATAAAGATAGGAAGCAATGCTGTATTTTAGCAATTCATAAATAGTATACATGGCCTACAAAGATTTGTTTTTTGACTTAGATCACACCATTTGGGACTTCGAGTTAAATTCAAAAGAAACTATTCAAGAATTATACGATACACATAACCTTTCCGCCCTTGGGATTGCCGATTTTGATGCCTACTTTACTGTATACTCGGGACATAACCATCGATTATGGGACCGCTACACAAAAGGTTTTATTAAACAAGAAGAATTACGATGGAAAAGAATTTACCTAAGTTTACTGGACTTTAAAGTTGCCAATGAAAAATTAGCAAAGGAAATGTCTGTTCAATATTTAGACATTCTCCCCTTTAAAAAAAATTTGTTCCCCTATACTATAGAAATTCTTAATTACCTGAAGAACAAGGACTATAGAATGCACTTAATCACTAATGGATTTGAAACGGTGCAGTTGCATAAAATTAAAAATTCTAAAATTGATCACTTTTTTACCGAAGTAATCACCTCGGAAGCAAGTAATAGCTTAAAACCACATGCTGGCATATTTGAATATGCCCTGCAAACAACTAAGGCAGTATTGGAAAACAGTATTATGATTGGGGACAATGAAGCAGCCGATATCCAAGGTGGAATAAACTTTGGAATGGATACGATATTCGTGAATCATTTACAGGTAACCCCAAGTGTTAAAGCAACCTACACCATTACTCACTTAAAACAATTAGAAACTATATTGTAAGTTATTCATAATAAGGATACTCAACAAAAAAGCTACGATAGTTCGTAGCTTTTTTAATATCAATAAGTAGTTCAATAAAAACTACTATAAGTTGTTTTTACAAATCATGCTTACCAAGAAGCCAGCACCGTGACACCCCCTTTTACATGATCCCCAATTTTTGCATGAATAGTTGTTCCTACTGGTAATAATAGGTCCACCCTACTTCCAAATTTAATAAAACCATACTCATCACATTGGTTGAACTTTTGTCCCACACTCGTATAATTACAAATTCTTCTAGCTAATGCGCCAGCAATTTGCTTACATAAAATACTACCCTTTTCGTTTTCAACTACCACCGACCAACGCTCATTGTCAGTAGAAGATTTAGGATGCCAAGCAACTAAAAACTTACCTGGGTGATATTTATTGTAAACAATATTTCCAGCAATTGGCAAACGATTTACGTGCACATTAGCAGGACTCATAAATACACTTAATTGAATTCTTTTTTCTTGATAATATTCGTCTGGCGTAACTTCTTCAATTACCACCACTTTCCCATCGGCAGGGGCCACAATTGCGCCATCTATAATTGTCAACTTACGATTTGGCATTCTAAAAAAAGAAACAATAAAAAGGAAGAACCCAAGGGAAATAATAAATAGTGCCCAACCAGCAATTACGCTTACTGGAAACAAATAAGAAAAATTAGCAATATTCAATACGCCTACAAATAAAGCAATCAATGAAATAGTAGCGGTCCCTTCTCTATGAATAGTCATATTTAAAATTTATGCGCAAATGTAAAACAACTAATACAAAAACTGAAGTAATAACCATACAAATGGGGTAGCCAGTAGAATAGAATCAAATCGATCTAAAAAGCCGCCATGTCCTGGCATCATCTTGCCACTGTCCTTAACACCTGCAAGTCGCTTAAGCTTACTTTCAAATAAATCACCAAATGTGCCTGCAATTGAGGCAACAATACTGATATATAAAATTACCTTCTCTGATACTGGAATATATAAGCCCATGCCCTTTGTAACTATTACTACCGACAAAATTATACCTGCAATGGTGCCTTCCCATGTTTTGTTAGGAGAAATAGGCGACAACGGCGTTTTACCAATAAAGGAACCTACTAAGTAAGCCATGGTGTCATTCACCCAAATAGTAACAATTAAAATAAGGGGTATTGCATAACCAAAATCGCCAAAAAAGGTATTTGCCATGAATGCACGCAAAGGGTAAAACAAGGACAAGCTAAAGGAAATATAGAATAGTCCGAAAAGGGTAATTGCCCAGTTTTTTGCATTTAATTTTTTATTAATAATTTCAGAAGCAAGCATGCCAAGAAATAATAATGCAACTAGGGGCATTCCCATTTTTTGAATCACAAAACCGCCCACTTTTAAAGTTGAAGCGCAGTGTGCCAGCATAATGGCAGTACCCGCCAATAGTGTTCCCCATTTATGTACAGTAGTAGTGGTCGCATAATTTGGGAAAATTAGCTTCATTAATTTTTGGTATTCATACAAGCAGCCAATTTGTATTATAATAAATAATTGAAAAAATGACCACTGGCTCCACAACAATCCAGACACCATTATCAATCCAAAAACTACTGCCGATGCAGCCCTTACTTTAAATACCGAAAAATTAAATGCCATAGAATAAATTTATACCCAATTTATAATTTAAATGAAACTTTAATGCAAGTCCAGTGTGCTAATTAGCACTTCCGCTTTTTCGAAATATTCGGCTGGCACATACACTTCCACTTCACCCAAAAAAACATAAGAAGAATCTTGCTTATTTAGGGTTTTAGCGGGAATGTCTTTTTCGTCCAATAGGCCCATTACTATTGAGGATTGCGCCAAAGCACTACTACTAAATACTTTTTTCCAGTCTTGCATCATTTGAAATAATATTTAATCTTCTCAATAATAAAAACACTAATATTAGCGCAACAAATATCCAGTAATAGGTCAGGTTTTGTTCCAATACCGCATCCACTTTTTTAGGATCTCCTTTTACAAAATATAAAATTGAAATGCCTACTAAATTATTCAAAAAGTGCATAAGCATCGGCAACCAAATAGTTTTAGTAAAAAAGTAAATGTATCCTAACACAATACCCAAGGACATTCTTGATAAAAATCCAAAATAAGAAAAATGAAAAGTACTAAAAATAACCGCAGTTATTATAATTGCCAAATGAGGTTTACCTGACCAATTAATTAGTATTTTTTGTAGTCCCGCTCTAAAATAAAGTTCTTCCACAATTGCTGGCACCACGGCAACAGCAATTATTGCAACTAGTAAATCAAATAATGACTTCATTTGTGTCATGGCAAGTAATGCTTTTTTGTACTGCGCTTCTAAGCGATCAGCGCCTGCTTTCCATTCACTTGGGATAGGAATTTTTTGTGTCAAGTCCCCTAATGCTCCACTTAACAGTAAGCCCGCAAAAGCTAATAAAATAACGAGCCCTATTTGGTACCCCGACTTAACAGGCGCAAAACCCATGTTTTGCTTAATACTACCCTTGCATAAATAGGCGTCCGCAAGAGCAGGCACCCCAAAAGCAATTAGGGAAGCAAAAGCATTGGCAAACTGAGCCAATTTTACATTTTCAGGCCTTATTAGTACCTCTTGGATTTGGGAAAAATTCACGTGTAGGACAGCTGCAACTATTGAAAAGCTAATTAACCCTCCTAAAAGCATACTAATGCCGGTTAAAACTAAAAAAATAGCCATTCTTAACGCAGGGGAAAAATAAAAAATGCTTTTCGTAGATGATTCCATGTAAATGCAATTTATTGGTACATTTGCAGCTGTACCAGTTTAGGTGCAATATAATGAATTCATATGGTTTCTATAGGTCCTATACAATTGCCTGATTTTCCCCTTTTACTAGCTCCAATGGAGGATGTCAGTGATCCCCCATTTAGAGTAGTTTGCAAGGACAACGGCGCCGATTTAATGTACACCGAGTTCATTAGTAGTGAAGGGCTAATTCGAGATGCCATGAAAAGTAAGCAAAAGCTTGACTTTTACGACTTTGAACGCCCTATTGGTATTCAAATATTCGGCGGGGATGAAGAAGCTATGTCTCTTTGTACAAAAATTGTTGACACAGTAAACCCCGATTTAATTGATATTAATTTTGGTTGCCCGGTAAAGAAAGTGGCAATGAAAGGTGCTGGCGCAGGTGTGTTAAAGGACCTAGACTTAATGGTGCGCTTAACGGAAGCAGTAGTAAAAAGTACCAACCTCCCAGTAACTGTAAAAACAAGGCTTGGTTGGGATGAATCAAGTAAAAATATTCATGAAGTAGCTTTGCGTTTGCAGGATGTAGGTATTAAAGCTTTAGCCATACATGGTCGTACAAGGATGCAAATGTATAAAGGAGAAGCCGACTGGACATTAATTGGAGAAATTAAAAATGACCCCCGCATACATATACCCATATTTGGAAATGGAGATATTAATTCCCCCGAAAAAACACTTGAGTATAAAAATAAATATGGTGTAGATGGAATTATGATTGGTCGAGCAGCAATTGGCTATCCATGGATATTCCGAGAAATAAAACATTTCTTAGCTACAGGACAGCGAATGGCCGATCCTACAATTGAAGAAAGAGTTGAAGTCGCTAGAAAACATTTAATAAAATCCCTAGAATGGAAGGGACCTATTGCTGGCATTAATGAAATGAGAAGGCATTATGCCAACTACCTAAGAGGCTTACCGAATATAAAAGAATATCGTGCTAAACTAGTTACGCTAAAAGAACCTAAAGAAATTGAAGAGGTGCTTGATGAAATAAAAGTAACCTATAAGGACATGATCATTGAATCAGGCCAAATTGTACTTGAGAACTACCACGAAAACTGTCCTATTAATTAAAAAAGGAACCGCTTCAATTAATTTTCAATTGCCTTTATCACTTCGGCATCCAAAGGATCAATTGTCATTGGGAAGTAATGCGTAAGTGTTCCTTCCTCATTAATTAAATATTTGCAAAAATTCCAAGCAGGTTCCTGATGACACCATCCATTAATAGTCATGTCCGTTAACCACTTGTGTACTTCGTTTTGGTGATTCTTTTTAAGCACAATTGACTTTGACATTAAAGGAAAAGTTACCCCGTAGTTTTTCTTACAAAAAGCGGCAATATTTTCATTGTCCCCTTTCTCTTGTTCCTTAAAATCGTTAGAAGGAAACCCAATCACCACCAACTTATCTTTAAATTGTCGCTGTAATTGCTCTAGCGCTTCATATTGTCCTGTAAAACCGCAATCACTTGCTGTGTTTACAATTAATACCTTCTTGCCTTTTAAACTTGCGAAATTAAAATCATTGCCTGCGATATCTTTGGATGACAAGCTATAAAAAGACACCTTGGGCACCGCTTTATCTTTATTAATTAAAATTTCTTTTTTTCCAGCCGAACGACTGCTCCACATGATTGCTGGATACAAAGTTTTCATCACTGACTGCCTATAACTCATTTCCTTTTTTTTCATCAACAAAGTGGCAGTAATTAGTACGCCCAGCGTGATGGCAATTTTGATAATCATGATTGATTTTTTATTTTTCAAATCGAGCAATTATTTTTAACTATCCTATTAATCTTTTCAATAACCATCCTTTCCCTTTGTAAGGAGGATATTTAAAACCAGGATCTATCCAGGTAGGTGTTTTTAATACCGATTTTGTGTGTGTAAAAGTAGTAAAGCTTTGCTTGCCATGATACCCTCCTGTTCCGCTAAAACCCCTGCCACCAAAAGGCAATTCGTGATTGGTAATATGCATTGTTGCATTATTCACACAAGCGCCTCCTGACGGTACATTGGTAAGCCAATACTGTTCATCCACTTTGTTTTCCGTGAAAACATAAAATGCCAAAGGATTTGGATTTTTTTCAATTATAGCCAAAGCCTCCTCATTGGATTGATAAGTAATAATAGGCAGAATAGGTCCAAATATTTCATCCTGCATTATTTTTGCATCTGCGTGAACACCAGTCATAATGGTTGGCTCAATAAATAATTTTTCCCTGTTCGATTTGCCACCATAAACAATTTCTCCATCAGCTAAATAAGAAGTTAAACGCAACCATTGTTTATCATTTATGATTTTTCCATAATGCTCGGAAGCCTCAGCGTCTTCGCCATAAAATGCTTGAATTGCAATAATCAGTTCTTTTATGAAAGCATCTTTTAATTCGGTTGGTACTAAAACGTAGTCAGGCGCAATACACATTTGTCCACAATTAGAAAATTTAGGGCTGGCTAAACGACGTGCTGCGACTCTAATATTTGCATCAGAAGTAATGACAGCAGGACTTTTCCCTCCTAATTCTAAAGTGACTGGAACCAATTGTTCGGCTGCGTATTTATAAATAATTTTCCCAACCAGCGTACTCCCGGTATAAAAAATATGATCAAATCTGTTTTCAGTTAACAATGGAGGCAACACCGTAGCGCCCTCTCCTTCCATATAAAGGATATAGTTGTCAGGGAATAATGAATTAATTATTTTGCCCATTACCGCTGCTGTAGCTGGCGCAAATTCACTAGGCTTAAGCACTGCACAATTACCTCCAGCAATTGCGCCAATTAATGGAGTAAATAATAACTGAAACGGATAGTTCCAGGGAGCAATAATACATACCACACCTAAAGGTTCTTGAATTGTATAACTAGTAGATGGCTGATTGACTAAATTAGTTGGAACAGAATTCGGTTGCATCCAAGCCTTTAAATGTTCGATGGTATAGTTTAATTCACTCAAGAAAAATCCCACCTCGGTAGCCCAGGCATCTTCGTCGGTTTTTCTAAGGTCGGCATACAAGGCTTGATACAATTCTTTTTCATGGTCAATGACAACCTGCTTAAGCCTT
>CANHAE010000086.1 GCA_947458915.1 Bacteroidota bacterium | reverse complement strand
TTATTGTTTATCAATAAATATAGTGTATATTTGGCATGTAAATTTTTTGAATTATGTCAAAGGGAACTGGTTTTCTTTTCAAAGTGCTAAATGTACTTGCGTGGATTATTTTTATTGGGTTATGTGTTGAGTCTGGCGGTTTGATAGTAAACGCCATTGTTTCAATTTTTATAAATCCCGTTGCATCCTCCAAATTTTGGGGTGGAATGAATTTATATGACTTGTATCAATTCAACGAAAGTTATTTTATATCATTAGTTGTTCTAATGATAATTGTTTCAGTGTTGAAGTCCATATTGTTTTATTTAATTGTCAATCTTTTTCACAAAAAGAAATTAAATCTATCAACTCCTTTCAATGAAACTATGGGTAAATACATATTTAATTTATCCTACTTATCATTTGGAGTTGGCCTTTTTATTTATTGTGGGAACCATTTTTCTAATTGGTTGAAAATTTTAAATAATGACAAAATTTTACCATCTCTTCAACAACTAAATTTTGAAGGTGGGGATGTGTGGTTATTTATGGGGGTCATACTTCTCATATTTGCAATGATATTTAAGAAGGGAATTGAAATTCAATCTGAAAACGACTTAACTGTATAACCTATGCCAATTATAGTAAACATGGATGTGATGATGGCAAAACGAAAAATGTCATTAAATGAATTGTCTGAAAAAGTTGGATTAACATTGGCAAATCTTTCTATTCTTAAAACAGGAAAAGCAAAAGCAATAAGGTTTAGTACATTAGAAGCAATTTGTAAAGTATTAGATTGTCAGCCTGCTGATATTTTAGAATTTTCTAAAGATTGATATAATATGAACCCAAGAATTGAAAGAATACAGGAAAAGAAATTAGTAGGAAAGAAACTCACAATGAGTTATGCCGATTATAGAATCGGAGAACTATGGGGTAGTTTTATGCCAAGAAGAAAAGAGATAAGATATAATCTGACAAGCGATTTAATTTCTTTGGTAGTGTATCCAATGTCTCATTTTGTAGATTTCAAACCAACCAACGAATTTGAAAGATGGGCCACAATAGAAGTCGATAAATTCGATGAGGTGCCTACAGAAATGGAAACATATATTTTACCAAGTGGACTTTATGCTGTTTTTACATATAAAGGAACGAGTTCCGGAGCATCAGATTTTTTCCAATACATTTATGGTGAATGGGTTCCAAATTCAAACTACATATTGGATGATAGAGCACATTTTGAAGTTTTGGGTGAAAAATATAATAACAATGACCCATCATCAGAAGAAGAAATTTGGATACCGATAAAAGCAAAATAAGTAATCGACTTCCAACTTACTTGTACGAAGTTTAACCCTTAAATTTCCTATTGGTCCAATAATCCATCATCGCATTATAGTTGCACCTTTTGACTAAAAGATAAGCAAAAAAACTACTTACATATATTTACAAGTGTTTTTATGTTCATGTTAGCCTCAAACTAGGTTTAATTTTTTTTAGGCCAAAACCGTTATATTTTTGTATTATTGCTACAAAACAATCACTGATTGCTGTACAAAAAAAATCGCAAACCTGAAAGAAGTTTTTAATAGAAACAAAATTTAATGACCCTTTTTTGAAAACAAAAACAACTCTATTTTTTGTAGTTTTTTATCTAATTGCTTTTACCTTAATAGCGCAAACAGGTATTGGTACCACTATACCACATCCATCTGCAAAATTAGATATAAGTTCAACCAACAAAGGCTTCTTACCACCTCGCGTTACTTTAACAAGTACTTCTGATATTACTACCATACCAAATCCGGTAACAGCATTGTTGGTATATAATACAGGGACTAATGCCAATATTTCGGCGGGATATTATTATTGGGATGGTACATCCTGGACAAAAATTGGTAATAACGGTTCTATTTTAGCGTCCAATACGGTAACAATTTCTGCCACAACAACTGCACCATCAACCGGTACAAGAACAATAGATAAAACCGTTGCTGTTGATAATGGAGCAACTAGAAGAATTACTTTGCATTTAGGCTATGTGGGGTCGGCAGGCGGCAGCGGCGATTATCTTTTTTCGCTTCCAACAGGTATTACGTTTAATACGAACGCAGGATACAATCCAATATTTACTGGAACCTTATATTCGCCTTCTTTTTCGGCCATGGCCCCGAGCATTATTCCTATAAGTGGTGTAATAACTGTTTCGGGTGCGTGGAATCAATATATGTTTGTAGTTCCTTATTCTAGCACACAATATAGAATAGTAATAGGCTATGGGGGTACAATTGGATTCTGGAGTTCTGGGTGGTTTGCTGCTCATACAAATACGTTATTTAACGGCACTTTTGATATTTGGTAAGTTTTTACTTTTAAAATGTAACTTTATTCTTTATCTAACGTTTCACTGAAAAGAATTTTCAATAAACAAAGTCAAAAAACATGAAAAAAATCATTTACGCGCTTATATTATCCCTGGTTATGATAAGTGGGTTGGTATTTGCAAATCACGATATCAAGAGCGAAACTCCTAAAAAGGCCAACCCTAAGGCCATGACTGCAGCTGAAAGTAAGGCGGAATTGAAAAAATGGGAGGCCACCCCAAATGGTATCATGTTCAAAAAATGGGAAGCTTCCCCTGCAGGTATAAAAGTGCAAGCTGCCGCTGCTAAAATAAATAAGTCTATAAAAGATAATTCCAATATGGAGGGAGTGGTAACTTCTCTTTCTTTGCCTACAGGATCAAAATTAGGCTTTGGTGTTATGGTAAATATAAAGGGTGAAGATTATATTCTTTCTTTTGGCCCTGGTTCAAACAAAGAGTTCGAGCAATTACATACCCTGAAGGTGAATGACAAAATAATAATTAAAAGCAATGGTGTATCAAAGGCACCCAAGTATGCTTATCCAATTGTAGCAGGTGACTATGTAGAAAGGGGTGGTAAAATGCTTTATAAACGTGTGCCTGGCAAAGGAGGTTGCTAAGTAAAAAATTACAGCTGAATTTTTTCTGAATGTGAGCTAGCTAAAAGTCCCGTTCCGAGCAATCGTGACGGGACTTTTTTTATAATTAACCAGTTATGATTACTACTAGAGCGTATAAATACTCCCTTTACGCTTGTTTATATTCCAGATATTTGATTTGAAATGCTCATTTTCATAATATGTACATATATTTGTACATAAATATGTAATTATGTTATCTACTACACTTTCAGATTTTCGCAAAGAAACCAAGCAATACCTTGACAAGGTGACTAATGAGCGCGAAACCTTAATTATCAACAGAGGTAAAGACACTGGTGTTGTAATCATTTCTTTAGAGGAATACAATTCTTTAAATGCAACAATGCATGAAATGTCTTCTAGAAAAAATATGGAAGTTTTAGATGCATCAATAAAGCAATTTAAAGAAGGCAAAAAAAAGGAGCATAAATTAATAGAATAATGAGATATATCTTTATAGACTTTGCTTGGGAGGAATATCTTTTTTGGCAAAAGAACGACAAACAAAAGCTTAATAAAATCAATGAGTTGTTAAAAGATATTTCAAGGAGTCCTTATGAAGGTATTGGAAAACCGGAGGCTTTAAAATTTAAATACGCTGGTTATTGGTCAAGAAGAATTGATGAAGAGCACAGATTAATTTACAAAGTGGAACATAATGAGATACTTATTTTCAAGTGTAGATTTCATTATGATCAAGCATAAAAGTTCTCCAAATACTGAAACTTTGGTACCTAATTGGAGTAGCGTATTTGTATATTTACATATGAAAAATATAATCTTACTTTTATTGACTTTCTCAATTTGCACAAGTGTTACTGCTCAAAGCCAAAACGAAAGAAAGGTAGCTATTACTCAAAAAGAACTATTTAATAAAATAGCCAACCTTGATAGTGCATTATTTGCAGCATATAATTCAAAGAACCTGGAGTTGATGAAAACCTATTTCACTAGTGACCTTGAATGGTATCAAGATAATGGGGGGCAATTAAACTTTGAAAAAGTTTTTAATAATTTCCAATCTATTTTTAATAGGGACTATGATCTTAAAAGAAATCTTATAAATGAGAGTTTAGAAGTTCACCCCATTGAGGATTACGGGGCAATAGAAATTGGTAAGCATCAATTTAAGCATATTGAAAATGGGAAACTTGAAGTAGGCACTTTCAAATTTTTAATGATTTGGAAGAATGATAATGGCAATTGGAAAATCTCAAGAGTAATTAGTTATGACCATTAGTTCAACCCTTTAATTTTCTCATAGTCATATACTCAACCAATAAATTGGAGCTTCTGCTGTAACGGACGAAGGGCCCTTTAAGAAAGGAGAAGGGTTAGGTAAGCGTGTTGCTGAATCAGTAGTAAGATGGGGTAAATAATTATATATCATAAAAGTTTTACAAAAATTACAATGATCGAAACTGAAAGACTTTTGATAAAACCACTTACTTATAGCCAATTATTTAAATATACCCTTTGTGACAATTCATTAGAGAAGGAATTAAACCTTAATGAAACTACAAGAACCATTTCAGCTGAACTTAAGGAAGCGCTTGAACAAACAATACTTCCGAGTGTAGCAGACGAAACAAAGAACTATTTGTATTCTACTCTTTGGACTGCAATTTCAAAGACTGAAAACAGAATGGTTGCAGATTTGTGTATTATAGGTGAACCTAATTTTAATGGAGAAATAGAGATTGGTTATGCCACTTACGAAGGTTTCCAGGGTAAGGGTTTTATGACTGAATTAGTTGCTGGCATTATCAAATGGTCAAAAACACAACCCCGTGTTAAGTCAGTTATTGCATCTACGAATAAGGACAATATAGCTTCTTTTAAAGTGCTTCAAAATAATGATTTTTTAAAAATTGGAGAGACGGATATTTTATTTAATTGGAAATTAGAACTCAGTAAATAGACTAATCAGTTATTATTTTATTTCCAACTTCATCATAATATCTGTTTGTTCGTCGTCGCCTAATTTAAAAATGTGTTTATCAAATGCTTCAAAACCATTTTTCTTGTAAAAATTAATAGCCTTTTCGTTTTCTTCCCAAACACCTAGCCAAACATATTCGACATTTTTTTGAGTAGCAACTTGCATTGCTTTTTCATAAAGAAATTGCCCAATATTTTTGCCCTGAAAGGCCTTTGCCACGTATATTCTTTCAATTTCAAGTGCTTTACTATCCTTTAGTTCCGTTTGAGCATCCCCGAAATTTAATTTCAAATAACCAACATCTT
Organism: Bacteroidota bacterium; assembly: GCA_947458915.1. Lineage (GTDB taxonomy): Bacteria > Bacteroidota > Bacteroidia > Chitinophagales > Chitinophagaceae > Sediminibacterium. Next base: position 2,766 of record CANHAE010000086.1, on the reverse strand, counting down.
CATTTTCGCTTTTTACAATATAAAATGCTGCGTTAGTATTAGCTAACTCGGCTAAAAGCTTTTCGGTCGAAAATCCGGTTTCCAAGTATTGTGTCATATTCTCCAAACTATTGCTTGCAGCAAAAGTTTCCGAAAAAGTTTGTCTCCCAATTTTTTGTAGTACTTCAATATCATTTATTGTTGCTTCTACTATTTGGATATTTGTCATACACTAAAGTTAAATTTATTTTACAAACTAAGTACCAGGATACGAATGTCAATTAATTCAAATTCATTTTGAATACGTTGTAATTCACTACGTTTAATATATTGGACAAGCTTTTCTACAAATGGGCTGGCGGTAATTCGCTGAGGAGTTGCAATAATAATAGTACTGCCTTGTGCTAAAAAACGTTGAATTAATTCCTGCAATGAGTTAAAATCAGCTGGGGCATAATTAATATCGCTTAATAATAATACGTCTGCTGTAATATTGCTTGGGAAGTTATTCCAATCTAAACACATTGCCTTGGCGTTTGTGAGCCCCAAATGCTTTATATTTTTTTCGATAAGTTTAATGGCCTCGCTTGCATAATCGCTAATAATAATTTCCGAACAGTGCTTTGCAATTACAAAAGAAGGTAATCCTACACCTGCGCCTATTTCTAATACGCGCTTACCCTTAATATAGCTAGTCTCGGTTTGTAAAAAAGCAGTCATTGCCGTTGAAGCAGGCCAAATTTTAGCCCAAAACGGGAACTTGGTAGCTGCGTTATTAGCTAGTAAAACCTCATAACGTGACTTTACTAGTCCTTTATCTGGTACATACAATGTTAAACCGGTCTCTATTGGCACTAATTTATGCGCATAATTCATATTAGCCGAGCTTGTTTATTAATGTTATCATCCTTGTAAATATATCAACAAGTAAGAGGAACGAGACCAAGATAATTTTGGTGTACTTAGAAATTATATTAACTTTGAATTACAAAGTACTTTTAATACCTAATTATGGACAATAAAAAAGAACAATTAGACGCAATTCAGGATATACGAGCCTTAATGGAACGGTCCTCGCGCTTTTTATCACTTAGTGGCCTTGCAGGAATTGCAATTGGGGCAATCGCCATTATTGGGATTACGGCTGCTTACTTATATATGGGCATTACACCTACTGAGCCTGCCTATTATGCATTGGCACTAAACGAATACGGGGAAGCAAAAGGCCCAATATTTTCATTCCTTTTTGCTGACTTTATTTTGGTGTTAATTATTTCCCTAATTGCTGGGGTTTATTTTTCCATGCGGAAAGCAAAAAAACAAGCACTGCCTATTTGGGATGTAACGGCAAAACGCTTGTTAATAAATTTAGCTATCCCGTTAATAGCTGGCGGAATTTATTGCCTTATCCTTTTATTTCACGGACATCTTGAATTAGTGGTTCCTGCAACTTTAATTTTTTATGGCTTTGCACTTTTAAATGCAAGTAAATACACCATTAATGATATTCGTTATTTGGGTATGCTTGAAATTGTTATTGGGCTTGCCGCTTCTTTTTTTATAGGTTATGAATTATTGTTTTGGGTAGCTGGTTTTGGTGTACTTCATATTGTGTATGGAATAACAATTTATTATAAATACGAGCAGTGAGAAATTTTATAGAAAATTTAAATAAGGCTTTTGAAAGTCGAGTACGACTAGGCATTATGTCAATTTTAATGGTGAATGAAACTGTTGACTTTGGTACGCTGAAAGAACAATTGCAAATAACTGATGGCAATATGGCAAGTCATTTAAGCGCCTTAGAAAAATTAAAATATATTGAAATCACCAAGCAGTTTATTGGCAAAAAACCAAATACTTCCTACGCCGCATCAGCACTGGGTAAAAAAGCATTTAACGATCACCTAGACGCACTTGAACGATTAATAAATAAGACAAATTAAACCAACATGGAAACAACTAATAATAAAGTATCGGGTACGGATTTCAACTATACCAATAGCGATATTATAAATAATATTGATAATCCAAAACTGCTTGAAAAATTATATAGAAAAAATCAAACGGCATTTAAGCGCGTATTTAATGAAATTTACGACGACCTAAAAAATAGTGCTAATGCGCAAGTTTGGAACGAAAGGCTTAATTACCAGAACGAGACAACCTTTTTGGGTCAAAAAAATGATTTTATTTTTATTATCATAGCCACATTCATTGGGGGGCTTATTGCAAAAATTCCTCCCCTTACAGGGATTGACGAAAACTACTTTTTCCCTAGAAATATTAGTTTCATTGTGTTACCCATGTTAATGACTTATTTTATTTGGAAAGGGAAACTAAAAACGGATAAATTAATTTTGCCAATTTTATCAGTCTTGTTGTCGGTGCTGTACATTAATTTTTTACCGGACAATAATAAGAGTGATACAATCATGTTAGCATGTATTCACCTTCCTATTTTCTTATGGACTATACTTGGGTATACTTTTGTTGGCGGTGATTTAAAGAATAGTGTAAAGAAAATTGAATTTCTACAGTTTAATGGAGATTTTGTTGTTATGACTGCTTTAATAGTGCTTGCTGGAATTTTATTCACCGGTATTACATTTGGACTATTTGAATTGATTGGATTAAACATAGAAAAATTTTACCAACAATATATTATTATTTGGGCAGCACCAGCCGTTCCAATTTTATCAACTTATTTGGTAAGAAATAACCCTGGTTTAGTAAATAAAATTTCGCCTACTATTGCAAAAATATTTACGCCTATTGTATTTATTA
>CANHAE010000085.1 GCA_947458915.1 Bacteroidota bacterium | reverse complement strand
TTCATTTTCAATTTGATTCCCCATAGATGCATAAAACTGATGTGTTTTACCCCCTCCCCTTGAAGGAGGACCACCTCTACCGTCAAAAAATTTAACTACAATACCATTATCTCTCGATATGCTGGTTAATACTTCTTTGGATTTGAAAATACTCCAATTGGCTTGTAAATACCCTCCATCTTTTGTGCCATCACTAAAGCCCAGCATAATTGGTTGCTGCTTATTTCTTTCAACCAAATGTTTTGCATATAATGTGTTTGTATACAAAGTACGCATAATTGATTCAGCTGCATTTAAATCCTCTATGGTTTCAAATAATGGGACAATATCTACTTTCGATAAGTATTCATCTGCGCCACATAACCTAAATAAAGCGTACAACTCCATTACGTTAACTTCCCCTTGGCAATTACTTATTATATACCTATGACATCCAGCTTCTCCATTCATATGCTGTACTTGTGCTATAGCATGTATGCTTTCTAGGGTATCAACAGTAATAGGGTCGGTAAATAAACTTAGATGGACTTTTTCTTGTATTTTTTGTAATGCAATTATTTTTTCTGAGGCATTTAAATTTAAATAATCCTTAGGCAAAATTGCTTCCCCTTTTTGTTCCAGTAGGGCTTCATTAATGGTTAACAACACATTACGGTGTATGCGACTGTCTTGTCTAATATCTAAAGAGGCAAAATGGGTGCCAAATAAACGTACTTTATTTATTAAACTATCTAGTTTAGATAAATATAAACAATGATCTTCGACAATAATTAATTGTCGTATCTGGCTAAGGCATTCAATTATTTCTGAACTAGTAATTGGTTTACTTTGGTCGGGCCTAAACACATTTTCATATAAGCTATTTTCTAGGGAACTTAAAAGTAAATCCACTTTTGAAAAAGTTAGTTTGCGTTTCAATTTTCTAACGTCCCTATAATAACATACAATAATACTACTCCTTAATGCTTGCGCCACTTTAATAGTGGTAGCCCCATTTACAAAAGGGTTACCGTCTCTGTCTCCGCCAGGCCAAAATCCCAGTTCGATAAATGGATTTGCGCCAGCGTATTCGTTATTAAACACCTCTTTAACAATATTATTATAAATATTTCCTACAGAGTAATAAAACACGTTCTCTAAATACCACATTAGGTTTAGCGCTTCGTCGGTTGGACTAGGTTGTTTTTTATTAAAAAAAGGGGTAAGTCCTAGTTGTTGAATATATTGATTAATGGTAAAAAAATCATTTTTCCCAATAGCTTGTCCCATATCATGTATTATACCTAATACATTAGCAGGATAAAACTGCGTTGGGTGTGCAGTTAGCACAATGCGCACTTTAAAGTCTTGCAATTTTGTTTTTAAGGCTGCTGTTTTTCCACTAAATATCGCGTCTCTTACTAATCCCTTTAAGCTTCCCTGACCTTCCATTTCATTAACTTCTGTAAATGCGGCGTCCTCTATGGCATCAAAAAGGACTACTTGCCTTTCCATGTATTGGACATATTTAAATAAGTGATTGATTTTTTCTTGCTCGGTGTCTACTTCTGTATGTTGCTTAAAAAAATAATCAATAATTGCTGTAGGTGATTTTTCTTTTGCAAATCCTTGTTCGCAAGTTTCAAGAAGAATGGGTAATAGTGCACCTACATTTGCTATCCCTGAATAGGGTAGTGCTGCAAATAAACTATTATAGATAATGTATTTGTCAGCTACATTTCTTTTAAATTGATCCCCATAATTATTTGTAGAGTTTGCCATATGCTTGTTACCCGAAGATACTACAAATAGTATGCATTGCCAGGAAAGCCTTATTCCAATTGATTCCTAATGAATGTTTGTTTAATCTTTGTTCGATGCCAAGTAAGTAGGAAACTGTATGTCATGATAAAATGCGAAGGTCCATTTTTCAATAGCAGCCTGTTGCCACCATAATTGTCGCCATTCCATAGATTTTTTACCATCTAAATCGTATTTGGCGACAAACCTAGCTTTCATTTGTTGTAGTTGTGGTGCCACATCGCCACCAAAGAAAAATATACTTTCGTCTTCTTTTATCCATGCAACTTGATGGTATAAGCTATGCCCTCCGGTTAATTGGTAATGTATTAAATTGTCTATAATGCCTTCGTCATCATGCAACCAAACCACCCCACTAAATTCGTTCAGGATACTAACTTGATCGGCAATATAGGAAAGACTTTGTCCGCTCATAGCTAAATCAAATTCTCTTTTTTGAATGTAATACTTTGCATAGGGGAAACTTATATATCTTTCTTGGTGTGTTGGGTGTAAATAACTAATTCCGCCTGCATGGTCTTTATGTAAATGACTCATAAATACCTTAGTAACACTGGATGGGTCAATGCCCACTTTCATAAGGTTGTCATGTAATTGTAAAATACCTGCATTATTAAAATAGCCAAGTCCTGCATCAAATAAAATAATATCATTTTCGGTTACCACAACAAATGGCTGTACTTGAATAAGGATACTTCCCTTGGAGCGGTTTTGTAAATTTTCTATACTAGTGTCAAATGGGACAAGTACTTTAGATTGGTCAATTGTAAAACTGCCTTCTGATAAAGGGTAAATTTGCATGTTGCAAATTTAAGCATTAACGAAGCACCATTTGCCTATCAGCATCTAATCTTAGTAAAATAAACACAAGTACTGTAAAAGTAAGTAGGGAGGATCCACCATAACTTATCAATGGTAATGGTATACCTACAACAGGGAATAGCCCAATGGTCATACTAATATTTACCGCTATATGGAAAAAGAAAATACCAATTACGCTATATGCGTATACACGAGAGAAGGTACTGCGTTGCCTTTCTGCGATACGCACAAGCCTGAATAAGAAAAATAAATATAAACCCAAGAAGGTGAACGTGCCTACAAATCCAAATGCTTCCCCTAAAGACGTGAAAATAAAATCGGTATGTTGTTCAGGAACATATTTACCTCTTGTTTGTGTTCCTTTCAAAAATCCCCTTCCCCAAAACCCACCTGATCCAATCGCAATTTTACTTTGCTTTACGTTATAATCATCTGGCTTTTTTACTTTAGCAGTGCCTGTTTTACTCGCTGATTTTATATTCTTACTACAATCATATTCTTTACCAACCATACTATAAATACGCGTTGTTTGGTAACATTCAAAAACGTTATTGAAAATATAAGGTACTGCAAACCTTACTGTGCCAAAACAAATAGCCCAAATACCAATTGTGATGAGAATAGTTTGTTTGTTTTTCTTGAATCGTTTAATCATGGATAAAACAAATAAACCCGCGATTGCTGTTAATATAATTGCTAGTATGCCAGGCGGAAGTAAAAGTGTTGCAATGACAAGAATTGCAAAAGACACTAGTACAATTAGTATAATTGGTGGCAAGCCTTCTCTGTACATTGCAAATATAAAGGCGCTATAGACTAATGCTAATCCCATTTCATGCTGCATCACAGACAATACAGCAGGTAGTGCAATCATAATACCAGCAATTAGGTGATTTTTTATCTTGGTAAAGTCGGTTTCGGGTTTAGAAATAAACTTAGCTAATGCCAGTGCGGTAAATATTTTACACAGCTCTGCAGCTTGTAAGTTGAATCCGCCAGCTATTGGGATCCAACTTTTTGATCCATTAATTTCCTTGCCTATTACAAAGGTTGCAAGCATTAACAAAATTCCGCCAGCATAAAAAATATTTGCAAAAGCAGTAAACAGCTTGCTATCCGTTAACAGAATAAAAATGCCCACTAAACTACAAAAAAGTGCAAAGTATATTTGTTTACTATAATTGTTCTTTGCTGTCACTAATGAGCTACTCCAATTTGCATTGGGGTTATATTCAACCATAAAAATGCATAAAATACCAATTGTCACCATCAAAAAATATAAGATGATAACCGCTAGGTCAGTTCCCTTTGAGAAATTATTTTTATTATCTATGGTTGCCATTTATTATTTTAATACCTTTTTCTTTTTGTCTTGATTTGGAAGTATTGTTTCCTTGTTTCTCTTTTTGGGTAAGGGAGGAGTTGGCTTTTTTGTTTTTTTTGCGGTATCCAGTTTAACACTATCTTTCTTCACAGTGTCTGCTTTAATTAATTTTGGAGTCATTTCTGACGACACTACTTCCATTTCCCAAACGTCTCCAAGCTCATCATTATTGTATTCTATAGGAGTCATTAACTCGTTTCTATTGTGCCTTATATACCAGTCTTTAATGCCTTGTGGCATAAGGTCAACTTTTGAAAGGTTATCAGCTTTTAATTGGCTTTCAGCTGTTAGGGTATCGTTCAAATATTTTTCCATCACCAATCCTCCAATAGGCCCTGCCCAAACCGATCCGTATCCTGCATTTTCTACAATGACTGCAACAGCGATAGTTGGGTTGTCCTTTGGCGCAAAACAAACAAATATGGAGTGGTTCTTTCCATGTGGATTTTGGGCCGTACCGGTTTTAGCACAATATTCAATTCCTGGAATTTTAATAAAGGCAGCGGTACCATATACCGTTACATCATGCATCCCTTCTTTTATAGCGTCAAAATAGGCTTTGGGTATTTTAGTTACCACTTGTTTTTTTCTAAATGCTGCTAATAAGTTTTTATCTTCTTCGTTTTCATTTTCAATACTATCAACAAAATGAGGCGTATAGAAAAAGCCTTCATTGGCTATATAAGCCATTGAATTAGCTAGTTGCAATGGGGTTGCCGTCATTCTATCTTGGCCAATGCCAAGGGTTAGCATATAACAACTATTCCAATACCTAGCACCACCAAAGTCCCTGTTGTAACTAGCAGTGTCAGGTATATTGGCTTTGTTTTCACTTGGTAAATCAATACCTAATTTCCTGCCAAATCCAAACCCATTCATATATTCTTTCCACTTTAAATAGCCCTGTTTTGCATTTCCATATTTTGGATTGTCAATAGCCATTCTAAAAACTTGTAAGAAATAGGAGTTGCATGAATTTGCTAATGCTAATTGTAAATTTCCAGCATGCCCTGCATTATGGTGTTCGCATTTTCGCGCATTACCACAGGCGGTATACAACCCAAAACAGTTGTACCCAAATGAAGGGGTGATTAAGCCTTCATCTAATGCAATTAATGCACCTAATGGCTTGAACGTAGAACCAGGAGGATACTGCCCCTTAATGGCACGATTGTAAATGGGACGTGCAGTATCCATTAATAGTCTTCCAATAGTTTTTCTTCTTTGGCTACCTGTTAATAAATTCGGATTATAGCCAGGACTAGATGCCATTGCAATAATGCCACCCGTTTTTGGATTTAAGGCTACCACACTTCCTACTTTATGTTGCAACACTTTTTCAGCAAGCTGCTGAACTTCAACGTCAACACTTGTAAACAAATTTCTTCCTGCTATAGCACTGGTATCGTACTCACCTTTTTCGTATACACCTTGTATCTTGCCTTTATTGTCTCTTAAAAAACGCTTCACTCCACGTTGACCCATTAGGATAGGCTCGTATTGTTTTTCTAATCCCGTCATACCCGCATAGTCACCCATTTCATACCCTTCAGCAGCATGTTTTTTTAAAAAGTTTACATCTACTTCTGCTACATAACCCAATACATGTGCCGCTGTATTATAAGGGTAACTTCGTATGGACCTTTCCGATAAAGAAAACCCAGGGAACCTATATAAGTTTTCATTTAATTGTGCAAAAAGTTCAGGAGATAAGAAGGGCTCAAAAACACCTGCCTTTACCCTTGTGTTTTTTATGATTGCTTCAATGATTCTTTTTTTATATTCTTCTTTATCAATATTTAAGATAGAACAAAGCATTGCAGTGTCCACGCCTTTTGTCTCATTAGGGATTACCACTAAGTCGTAACTAATGCTGTTTTCTAATAAAGCTCTTTTCTTTCTATCATAAATAATACCTCTGTCGGGGTATATAATTTTTCGGTAGATAGCATTATTATCTGCTGCTAATTTATATTTATTTGATATAATCTGTAAGCTTATAAGCTGTCCAACAATAAGGATGAAAATAACACCAATTATAATTTGTATAACACCGCCTCTGTTCGAATTATATACTGACATGTGTTATTTTTTTAGCTTTCTCCTGTTCGTAATCAGTTCAACTGATATTATTAGCAGTATGCTTATTAAACTTGTTGCAAATACTTTACCAATGAAGTAAGTAAAACTTCCAAATTGCAACCATTCTAGTAGTACTAAATAAAAATGGTGTACGAATGTGAGGATAAATAAGTAAAAAACATAGGGTCCCCATCCCATTGTACCAATGCTTGGTTCTTTATTTATTTCTTCAGAAGCTTCTTGTGCCAATAATAAATTTAAAACAGTAGGTCGAATATATCCAACCAACAAGCAAGCGGCAGCATGCAGCCCTGGAGTATTCATAAATAAATCAAGTGTGTAGCCTAACACAAAACCAAGAAGTGTCATTACAAGCCGGCTTGTACCAAAAGGCAACCAAAGTAAAAATAAAAAATAAATATAAGGAGTGATGAACTTGTGTAATGGGGGTACTTCGTTCAAGATGATAATTTGTATCAACAAGAATAGGATAAAACGGGCGATATTTTTAAGTAGGCTATTCATTCTTCAAGTTGATTTGTTCTACTTTTTGTTGCTCAGCCATTCTTTTATTTTCAACTAAATAAACATATTCTAGCGTATAAAAATTAGTAGCAGATTTTACATTTAATGTTAAAAAGTTACTTGAAGGGTCTTTAATGATATTTGTAACACGGCCTATCATCATTTGTGCGGGAAAATTTGAAGAATAAGGGCTCGTTAAAACAGTGTCTCCAATTTTAGGCGCCGCACTTTTTGAAATATTTTTTAGCATTAACATACTTGGGTCGCTTCCGTCCCATTCAATGCTTCCTGCAACTTTATCTCTTTTTAACATGGCGCTTACCTTACTACTGCGGTGTAGTAAGCTCATTATTTTACTGTAATTATCATTCACTTCTATTACTACACCTACAATTGTTCCGTCAGGGCTAATTGCTGCCATATCTTTTTTCACACCTTGTAAAGCGCCACGTTCAATGGTGATATAATTTTGTTGAAGCGTGAAAGTATTGCCAACAACTTTAGCAGGGTAGTAATAGAATTTCCTTATTTTTTCAAGACTGTCTTTTCGCAGAATCAAACTTCCTGCTTTTTTAGAGGTATCAAATCCAACGAAGTTCCGAGCAAGTTCATTTCTTAATGCAATATTTTCAGCAATTAACTTAGCGTTTGTTTCCTTTAAAGTAAAGAAGTAAGTCCAGTTATTATAATGGCTATTTATTTTTCCAGTAAACTGATTGGCCCAACCTCCGAAAAAAGTTTGGTGTGATTTGCTATAAGAAGACAACATTACTAGCGACACAATTTGAAGTATCAAAAAAGTGAAGAAGTTAAAATTATGTCGTATGAACCCAATGATGTTCTTCAAGAATGATCGACTTTATACTGCAGTGAATTAAATTATATTAAAAGAAATATTGACTACCTCATGATGAAAGGGAATCGTTGATAATTTTTCAACGCAATTCCTGTACCACGAACTACACTCTTAAGTGGATCTTCTGCAATATGAACTGGTAACTTAATTTTTGCGCTTAATCTTTTATCTAGTCCACGTAATAAAGAGCCGCCACCAGTGATATACAAGCCACGGCGGTAAATGTCCGCAGCCAATTCCGGAGGAGTTGTTTCTAATGCTTTTAATATTGCTTCTTCTATTTTGAAAATACTTTTATCTAAGGCTTCTGCGACTTCTTGGTAGGAAACCATGATTTGTTTTGGAATACCTGTTACCAAATCTCTGCCATTTACTGGCATATCATCAGGAGGATTGTCTAAATCTTTTAATGCAGCACCAACATGAATTTTAATTTGTTCTGCGGTGCGTTCTCCAACTAATAAACTATGATAGCGTCTTAATGCTTCCATAATATCAGCAGTAAATTCATCACCACCAATACGAATACTTTGATCACAAACAATTCCTGCCAATGCAATCACAGTAATACCCGTTGTACCACCTCCAATATCAATAATCATATTCCCAACTGGCTCTTCCACATCAATTCCAATTCCTAATGCAGCGGCCATGGGTTCATGAA
>CANHAE010000084.1 GCA_947458915.1 Bacteroidota bacterium | reverse complement strand
ATAATAATAATAACGTGACTGCAACAACTTTAATAATAAACTCAAAACCAGGAATAGCTATTTGATCAAAAACAAATAAATGATCAATTAAAATATTTGCAACTAGAATTACGCAAATGTTTATAAAGCTATTCGCAATTAACATAGAAGTCAATAACTTTTTTGGTTGTTCCAATAAAGTAACTATCCTTTTTAAGGGCTTGTATTGTTTTGTTTTTAAAACTTGAATGTCCTTGTAAGATAAAGAGAAGAAAGCTACTTCCGATCCCGCAATGGAGAAAGAAAGAAACAGTAAGACGCACATTAAAAATAATAGGCCAGTGTCCTGCTGCATTGAATTATTAATGGCAGCAGCTAAAAAATAATAGCTACTCGAGTGGTATTCCAAAATCAACTGTTTTGTTGTAGTTGCAAGGTACCAATTAATAAAGAAATAGCAAGCGTAGTAAGTTAAGTCGCTTAAGACTTTTTAGCCCTTATTATTGTTTTTTTAAGCCAGTTTCTTGTAAATACTGATTAATGATTTTAGGGAATGCATACTTTTTCAAATCGGCCTGTTTTACCCACAATGCCTTAGCAAATACCTTCGGAATGGATTTAAGTTCCGTTAAGAAAAAACGAGATTCAATTAATTGGTGCGTTAATTGCTGACGATACACGGGTGTGACATTCTGTACTAAAGCATCCCCTTTTATCAAGTCTAATTGATTGTCAAGTACTTCCCTAAAATAATGCGCAGTCGCCGGAATATTTTTTTCGTTTTCAACCAAATAAAACTGATATAAGTCTTGCCAAATATCCCCAGCACCCCTTTTTTGGATTAAAACTTGACCCTTATTACTAAATACAAAAAAGTCTAGATACCTTTTCTGCTTAGTTATTACTTTTAATTTTACAGGCAATTGATTTACCTGATTAAGTTGAAATGCCTTGCATTTATTTTGCATTACGCAGGCTGCACACAAAGGTGCCATTGGTTTACAAACAGTTGCTCCAAAATCCATTAACGCTTGATTATACAAACCAGCAGTTGTTTTTGATAAATTTTCTTTTGCTATTTTATTGAAAGCAACTAACCCTTCTTTTGAATCAATTGGTGTATGCATCCCGTAAAAGCGAGCAAATACCCTAAATACATTCCCGTCAACTACTGCGTAGGGTAAATTATATGCAAATGAAGCAATAGCAGCAGCGGTATAGGGCCCAACACCTTTTAATAAAACTAACTGGTCGTAGGTACTTGGGAAAACACCACTAAATTCATGCACAATTTGCCTTGCCGTAAATAATAAATTTCTGCACCTATTATAATACCCTAAGCCCTCCCATAGCTTTAATACTTTTTCGTCTTTTGCCCGCGCTAATTGTTGTATGGTGGGGAAGGTTTTTACGAATTTTTCATAGTAAGCCCAGCCTTGTTCTACCCTAGTTTGTTGTAGAATAATTTCACTAAGCCATATTTTATAGGGATCTTTTTCACCCTTCCAAGGCATTGGCCGATTATTCGAACTTGAATTCCACTTTATAAGTAGGGAGGTGAATGGTGTTGGCATTGGGACAAAAATGGTGAAAAAAGGGCAAATGGAAGGTAATTTAGATACAAATAAAATATTACATATATCATATATTATATATATTAATAAATAATATGTATATTCCTTTAAAATTATGTGCTAAAATGAATAAAAAATATTAGAATATAGTTGTAAAAGCTTAAAATTTCATTTATTTTTAATACACAAACCCCAAAACCAATATCATGAGAAAATCTGATCTAATAAATCAAATCTCTGAGAAAACAGGGATTCCTAAGGTAGACGTTTTAGTTACTTTAGAAACCATGTTTAAGGAAGTAAAAGAGAACTTAGCAAATGGCCAAAACATATATATACGTGGCTTTGGCAGCTTTATTACTAAAAAAAGAGCCGCTAAAATTGGACGTAATATTAAAAAGAATATTGCTGTTGAAATTCCTGAGCATTTTATCCCTGCATTTAAACCTGCAAAAGAATTTGTAAACGAGGTCAAAAGCAAACGTAAGTAATTACCTTTGCTAGAAACCGACCTACCTTGAAGAAAACACAACTCATTCTGGTGCTTACTAGCTTAGTTTTATTAAGCACCCTTTACTTTCTGGCCCCAAGATTCAAAAAATCAACTATTTCTTCCACTTCAGAAAAGGGCCAACAACAAGCAATTAACAACTCCAGCGTGCTGGAAAATGCCAAATTAGCACTTAGTGCTGAACATAAAATTACATTACTATCACTTGATAATGAATTAGTTAAGTCTAAAACAAAAGCCGATAGTTTACATGTTTACCACGAGATGGCAACTTTTTGGGGAAACACAGTCGGGAAGCCTGAACCTTACTTTTATTACACTTACACCGCTGCTTTGTTGGAAAATTCTGAAAAAAGCCTCACTTTTGCAGCCCAGTTGCTGGTTGATAACTTAACCTCACCTGAAGCACCTCCTGATATGCAACCTTGGATAGCAGGAAATGCGAAAGTTCTTTTAGAGAAAGCATTGGTTTTCAATCCTAATAACGATTCAGCAATTGTTAATTTAGGTGCTTGCTATTTGTTTGGTAATTTATCAGACAACCCAATGGCAGGTATCCAAAAAATTAAAGAAGTGCTGGATAAGAATCCGAAGCATACATACGGACAATTAATATTAGGATTAGGCGGTAAAAAATCTGGACAATACGACAAGGCAATTGAAAGATTCACTTTGGTATTAAAAGAGGATAGTAATAATTTAGAAGCCATGGTTAACTTGGCCGAATGTTATGAATTAACCGACAAAAAACAACTAGCTATTGAATGGTACACCAAAGTAAATGAGCGGGTAACTATTCCACAAGCTAAGGAAGCAATCAATAAGAGAATTAAACAATTAAAGAAATAACATTTTATAACAAAAATTATCGGACATGCCTTGTGGTAAAAAAAGAAAGCGTCATAAAATTGCGACGCACAAAAGAAAAAAACGTTTAAGAAAGAATCGTCATAAGAAAAAGAACAAATAGTTCTCTATCCCTGATACAAGCGCGTTTGATTTATTAAATGCGCTTGTATTCTTTTACATTCAGGCCACTCTTCTACTTAGCAACTTTACTTTACCTTTTACCTTCCTTTGTAAAGTGGCCTTGATTCATAACATTATAAAGCAGCGCTATTGCTACTCTAGCAGGCTACCTGTTTTTAAAAAAGTTGCTATAAGTGAACAAAGAATTAATTATTAACAGTTCCGCTGATGGGGTAGAAATTGCCTTATTGGAGGATAAGAAATTAGTGGAAATCCACAATGAAAAAGTAGACGCCAGGTTTGCTGTTGGAGACTTGTATTTGGGTAAGGTAAAAAAAATCATACCCGGCCTAAATGCAGCATTCGTTGATGTAGGTTTTGAGAAAGATGCCTTTTTACACTATACCGATTTAAGCCCTTACGCTAAGTCCATTATAAAGTTCACGCAATCAGCGATGAATGAGCCCGATTTTAATTTTGCAAAATTTCAAGCTGCTCCTGAAATTATTAAAACAGGAAAAATTAGCGAAGTACTTAATGGAAAGCCGAATATACTGGTTCAAATATTAAAGGAACCTATTGCGGCAAAAGGACCAAGGCTGACATGCGAAATTTCCTTAGCAGGTCGTTTTGTGGTGCTAACTCCATTTAACGAAATAGTTGCTGTTTCTAAAAAATTACACTCCTCAGAAGAACGCAAAAGACTTCAAAAAATTATTGAAGGAATTAGGCCCAAAAATTTTGGCGTAATTGTAAGAACAGCGGCAGAAGGCAAAACAACTGCTGAATTACATGAGGACCTACTAACCCTAGTGGAGAATTGGAAAAATATTGAAGCCAACTTAAAAGGTGCTACGCCTCCAATGAGGATAATGAGCGAGGAAAGTAAAACTACCAGCATTTTAAGGGATCTATTAAGTGCCGATTTTAACAAAATTGTTGTAAACGATAAGAAGATATACGATATCACTTTAAACTATTTACAACGTATAGCGCCAAGTAAATCGAATATAATAAGCCTGCATACTGGCGAAAATTCGATTTTTGACCAATATGCTATTACCAAACAGGTTAAATCCTCGTTTGGCAAGACTGTAAACTTGAATAGCGGCGCTTATTTGATTATTGAACATACTGAAGCCTTGCACGTAGTAGACGTCAACAGTGGCTTTAAAAGTGTAGGAAACAACCAGGAGGAAAATGCCCTACAAACAAATTTGGAAGCAGCAGAAGAAATAGCGAGGCAGTTAAGGCTTCGTGATATTGGCGGTATTATTGTCATTGATTTCATTGATATGAAATTGCCAGAAAATAAGAAGAAGGTACAGGAGGCTTTAGAGGATTTTATGAAGACCGACAGAGCCAGACATGCAGTGTTGCCAATTTCTAAGTTCGGCCTGTTGCAAGCAACCCGCCAAAGAATTAGGCCAGAAGTAAATATTAATACTTCCGAGGATTGTCCAGCTTGTGGCGGTACTGGAAAAATTACGGCTACCCTATTGTTGGAAGATGAAATGGAGAAAAAGTTAGCTTACTTAGCTACACATGGGCATAAAAAATTACATATTCTAGTGCACCCTATTATTCATTCTCATTTAACCAAGGGTATTTTCAATAGCATTATTAAGCGTTGGAGAAAGAAGTATAAAATAAAACTACAATCTCAAGCGTCCACTACTAGCCATTTAGTAGAATACAAGTTCTTAGACGATGCGCAAGAAGAAATAAAATTATAACTACTAGTAAATCAGCTAGCTGTTTTACCATCATAAAAAAAAGGTCCCGACTAATGATAGTCGGGACCTTTTTTTAACACTATATTATCCTTGAATACTTAGTTAGCGTACCCAGGGTTTTGAACTAAATTCTTATTAACGTTCATTTCACGAAGTGGAATTGGGAATGTTAATTTTGCATCATCATATGCCTTTCCATCAACTGAAAGCTTTAAACGTTTAGCATCCCAAGCACCTTGACCTTCAAAAGCTAATTCTAACTCTCTTTCATCAAGTACATCTTGAAGCGTTGGAGACGCTAATAAAGTAAGACCTGCACGGCTACGTGTTTGGTTTAAGTCAGAAGAAACAGTTGCACCAACGTTTGTGCTAAGTCTAGCATTACATTCTGCACGTGTTAAATAAGCTTCTGCTAATCTCATTACTTTTACATTCTTGTAGTTGTCTCTCCATTTTCCAACACGGTAAGCACCGGCTTCGTAAAAGAATAAATCTTTTCTTACGTCAGAAGCAGTGTATTTGTCATAGTGGTTGTCGGTTACTTCAATATCTCCATCACGTGCACCAAAGGTAGCAGTACTGAAGAATATAAAACAAGAATTTGAACCAGCTTGTGTAGTTACTTGCATCGCAAATAAATCTTCTTTTGTGTTTGAACCTTGGTTGAAAACATCTTCATAATTAGTCATTAAACCAAAGCTATTTGCGGTAGCGGTTGTAATACATCTGTTTGCGGCGTCTCTTGCAGCAGTATAGTTAGCTTGTTGCAAATACACTCTTGCTAATAACATAGAAGCGGCTGCTTTATTAAGGTAAACACCGTTTGTATTAGGCAATAAGCTTTCTGCTTCAACAGCATCGGCTAATACTTGAGTATACACTGCAGCAACAGAAGCACGAGATAACTGATAAAAAATATCCTGAGGTGCAGCAGGACCGCTAGCTATGATCAACGGCACGCCTTTTAATTGGTCTGGGTTACCAGCAACATAAGGTTTTTCACCAAAGAACTTTGCCAGTTCAAAGTACACTAATGCTCTTTGAAGTAAGGCTTCTCCTTTTACTTTATTTTTATCTGCAGCTTTAACAACATCAATAGCACCTAAAATGTTATTCGAGTTGAATATCACACCATAAGCAGCTGACCAAGTACTTGATACATTTGAATTATTAGTGAAAATGGTTTTACCAATAATTTGTCTTGGATCAGGGAAAGTACCTACCCAATTTAATTCGTTATCACTTGCTAATAATTCGCTCATCCAAAGTACATCACCGCCAAATAGGCTTGACGAACCTAATGCAGCGTAATTACCAATAAGTGCTTTTTTAACACGATCATCCGTTGACAATGCTGTAGACGCATCTATAGATTGCGGATTTGAAAGTTCAAGTTTTTTCTCGCAACCGCTAATCAATAGGACTAGCGATAAGAAAAGATTTATGTTTATAATTTTTTTCATATAAAAAATTTAATAAGTAAGTTAGAATCCAATTGTTATACCAAATACCCAGCTCTTAATTTGAGGTGCTGCATAGAAATCACTTCCTTGGTTCACGTTACCAGCACGGTAATCGGTATTCACCTCAGGATCCCATCCAGTGTACTTTGTGAAAGTAGCTAAATTCACACCAGTCAAATAAATTTGAGCACTGCTTATTTTTAAATTAGTAAGCACTTTTTGAGGTACTGAATAACGAAGACTTACATTCTTTAAACGTACATAAGATGCATCTTCCATATAACGAGTACTAATATTTGTTCCTCCCATAAAGCTCCAATCGCCATTATAAGCTAACCTTGCTTCAGGAACCATAGTAATATCGCCTGGCTGTTTCCAGCTATTTAATTGGTCTCTTGTTTGGTTATCAAACCACTCACCACTAGCGCTCATAAAACCACCAGCTCCATTTTGTACTTTATTTCCAAAAACACCTTGGAACATAAAACTTAATTCAACTCCTTTGTAAGAAATATTATTTGTGATACCTCCAATCCACTCAGGATTTGGGTTACCAACAATAAACTTACCGGCTTCGTCATATGTATTAGTTGTTCCTCCGTCTGCTTTACGGTATAAAGGATCACCATTTGCAGGATCAGCTCCTAAGAAAATAGGCGCATAAAACACACCAATTGGTTGACCAACTATTAAGGCATTTGCATAACGAGCAGAAGATGGCAAGACTTCTTTTTGTTCACCATCTAATTTCAATAACTTGTTTTTGTTCTTAGCCGCGTTGAAACTAGTTGTCCATCTCCAGTCCTTATTAGAAATATTAATTGTATTTAAGGTTAATTCAATACCCTTGTTGCTCATTTCACCAACGTTACCATATACTGAAGTCGTACCTGACATAGAAGGAACCGGTACATTTAACAACATATCGCTAGTAACTTTATCATACCATTCGAATTCACCAGTAATTCTGTTATTGAATAAGCCGAAATCTACACCTATGTTTAACATAGTAACTTTTTCCCAACGAAGGTCATCATTACCGAAATTGCTAATAGCAATACCACCAGATGTTCCGTAAGTAGCAGAACCGTATTGAGTACGCGCATCATAAAAGCCTAAACCACTATTGTTACCACTGGTACCATAACTAGCTTTAGGCTTTAAGAAACTTAACCAAGAAATGTTTTGTAAAAACTTTTCTTCAGTTGCAATCCAACCTAATGAAACCGCTCCAAAATTACCATTCTTAAATGAAGTTCCGAAACGGCTATCAGCATCACGACGTGCACTTAAACCCACTAGGTATTTTCCATTATAAGCGTAGTTCGCTCTTCCAAAATAAGAAACTAAATTATTTTCGTTGAAACTACCATCTCCATTTGTGTAAGTTGCTACACTCGCTAAAGTTTTTAAAGCAACATCAGGAAAATCTTGTCCCTCAACAAAAGCTGAATTTTGTTCTAAGTTTTCATAAGACATACCAGCAACCACATCTAACTTATGCTTATCATCAAATACTTTATTATAAGACAAATAATTATTCGTCATCCATCTTGCATTTCTATACCAGTAGCTAGTTGCTAAACCTTTTTGTTCTGCGGTTCCCTTTCCAGCCAATGTTCTTGGTCCTTTCCAAACTTCTTGGTTTTGTGTAACCATATCTAATGAAAGTTCAGCATGTGCCGTTAACCCTTTTGCTAATTTCATATCAGCAAAAATTTGACCTTGGTTTCTGAAAGCAGTAATTTTATTACTTGCTTCTTCTGTTTCAATCAATGGATTATAATAAGTAGTAAT
The DNA here is from genome assembly GCA_947458915.1 of Bacteroidota bacterium. GTDB lineage: Bacteria > Bacteroidota > Bacteroidia > Chitinophagales > Chitinophagaceae > Sediminibacterium. The sequence goes on along the minus strand of CANHAE010000084.1, from coordinate 104 downwards.
AGGAGTTCCAAAAAGGTTACCGTTCGCATCTCTTATTGGAGTAATTGGCGCTAAGGCAACAATTTGCATTGGCGTTTCAAATGCATTATCATCTGGCACATTCT
>CANHAE010000083.1 GCA_947458915.1 Bacteroidota bacterium | reverse complement strand
CAAAGTAGACCTAGCAACATTAAAAAAGATAGTGACTGAAACTGTTGAAATCTACAACACAGAAAGGCCACATTTTTCATGTTCTATGTTAACCCCAAGTCAAATGCATCAACAAAACAAGGTCACCATGAAGACCTACAAAACAAAAACCGAAGCAAGGAGCTCCTTGCTTCGGTTTAATTAGGTATTTTTAATCTTTAAAACCCGTATCGTTTATTTAGGACGACACAGACTTTGTATTAAATTCGTTTAACACGCATATTTTTAAATCGCACTGTGTCACCGTGACCTAAAAATCCTAAATGCCCTGTTTTATTTAATAATCCTGGATGCTCTTTATGATCAATGGTTCCATTTTTTGAAGCCAATGCATAATCACCATCCACAATTACCGTTCCATTTAAAGTCACTTTAATCTTGCTTCCCTTTACTATTATTTCTTCACTATTCCATTCCCCTGTTGGCTTTAAATAACCCCTTTTAGCAGGTATTACTCCATATACAGAGCCATGATGTTGATAGGGCTGAATTTCGGCATATTTAGGATCTTCTCCATCTAAAACTTGTATTTCCATACCCATATATGCAGCGTCTCCTTCAAGAGGTGCGTGTACTCCAATACCATTGTTGGCACCAGGCGTTAATTGAAAATCAAATCGGTAGATAAAATCCGAATATTCCTCCTTTGTATATAAATTACCACCAGATCCTTTTTCAGGATTCACTACTAAAGAACCATCCTGAATAATATACCCAGCGGTGTTGCCAATCCATTCTTTAATATTTGTACCATCAAATAATAAACTAAACCCATCCTTGGTTTCTTGCTCGCTTAATTTAATGGATTCATTAGAAGGTATTTCTCTTAAATAAATATTTCGATAAGATACAAAGGTACCATGAGCTTGTAACTCAATTTGTTCTTTTACAAAAAGCGGAAGGCTTCGATTCCAATAATTTTCAAGTGAAATATTATCTGTAACTAAAATTCCATTTAAATAAACCGTTACTTTATCCCCTTTCATGATGATATGAAATGTGTTCCATTCTCCAACTTTATTATCAGCCACTACTAAAGGCGTACTTATATTTTTTTGATTGTTATACAATCCGCCGCTCCCTACTTGAGCACCCACTTCTCTACGACTGGTATCCCAAATTTGCACCTGTGGTGTGCCACGTAAATAAATGCCTGCGTCTCCTTTTTCTTGAATGCGCCAGTCCACAAACATTTCTATATCACCATATTGTTTTACAGTGGCTAAATTTTCGCCATGCAAATTGCCTTTGTAATTAAGCAATCCATCTTTTACTTCCCAGTCTTCCCTCATTTTAATATCCGCCTTTACCTGAGCGGATTGTAAAGCAGTATCACTCATTTTGCTCCTGGCAATAGGATTACTTACCAGCCCTTTCCATCCTGATAAATCTTTTCCATTGAATAATGTTACAAAACCGTAATCGTAAGGCATTTTTTTAAGATGTGCTTTTAATGCCGGAACAATAATGGCGCTATCCTCTCCGTGTATTAATAGCAATGTTTTTTCTAATATTGCACGCGCTTCAGTCCCGCGAATGCTAATATCATTTAAAGCTAATTTACCAATAGCCAATGCGGCGTTTTGTTTCAATGCATCGTCTTCTAAAAATTTTGCTATGAACATAAAACTGCTTATGCCAGGTATTTTACTTGATTCCCAAATAATATTTTTCTTCTCAATTGGATTTAATGGTTGTTCCATACGTTTTTGCAAGTCTAATAATTGCTGAGCACCATTAACACTTTTTGTAAAAGCTTTTCCAGTTAACTCTTGTTGATTGGATTGGCTAAAATATAAACGCTCCATTACATATGCATCCTTCGTTAAAAGTTTTAATTCTTCCTGAAATAAAATTTTAGCATATTCTGTTTTGGCTCTATCAACTTGTTCATTTAGTAAAATGTAAAAAGATTTTTTTTGTTCTGGCATCAATGACACTTTGTTGACAAAGGCATGTAAAGCATAGCTCGCTTTAGTTCTTGTACTCGTATCTTCCACTAGTTTAAAAAAAGCTTTCCAGTTTGCTTTTTTCCAATTACTCATTACTCCTAATGCTTGATCTACTTCATTGTTGTGTTGATATGGAAATACACCAATTACCTCTTTTGGGTCAGTGGATGCTTGTGAAAATCCAGCGTTAACAATTGACACCATTAGTAGGATCAATCCAATGCGTATCATTTTAAATGTATTTTTCATTTTGTTACTTATATTTCTACTTGACATTTTATATTAATTATTTGGTGTTGTTAATCTTTAAATACTCCAAGGCCCTCTCATTGGTGGATTAATTAAATAGTTAGCCTCCGTGTCGTTAATAAATTCTTCCTTATTGGGATCAAAATTCAGCGTGCGTCCTAATTGTAATGCTATCTTACCCATATTAATAAGTGTACATGACTTAAAACCATTTTGTTCATTTAGTGCAAATTTGGTTCGATATTTTACGCTATCTAAAAAATTGGTTACTTGTGGTGCAGGGTCAGGCATCATGGCTAATTTTTCCTTTAAATTTGGAATCGTACTTTTAAAGCCAGCAAATAATTTTCCATTCGGCCCTTCAATATATGCTGCATTAGGATCCTTGGCTTCTCCATCTAAAATTATTTTACAACCGTCGGCATAAGTGTATGTGATTTTTCTAAAAGTGCCACATGCATCTGGATGTTGTTGTTCCGCATCCACTTCCACTTTTACAGGACTAGTATCATCTTTTCCTAAAAAATATTGAATAGGATCAAGGTAATGTTGTCCCATATCACCCAATCCTCCACCATCATAATCCCAATATCCTCTAAAGGTTTGATGGGTTCGGTGAACGTGGTAAGGTTTGTATGGAGCTGGTCCTAGCCAACGATCATAATCCAATTGTTCCGGAACAGGTTGTGGTTCTAAATTTGTTTTTCCCACCCAGTAAAATTTCCAATCAAAGCCTGTAGTCTTGCTCACGGTTACAGTTAAAGGCCATCCCAATAATCCACTTTCTACTAATTTTTTAATGGGCCTAACAGTGGTATTCATTCCGTAAAAATTATCTTCAAATCTAAACCAGGTGTTTAATCGAAACATGCGACCGTATTGTTCCACTGCTTCTCTTACTTTTTTTCCTTCCCCAATAGTTCTTGTCATTGGTTTTTCACACCAAATATCCTTGCCCGCTTTTGCAGCTTCCACCGCCATAATACCATGCCAGTGGGGAGGTGTAGCGATATGTACAATATCAACTTCGGGAAGATTAATTAATTCCCGATGATCATGAAATGTTTTCACACCACCACCAATTGAATTGGCAACTTCGGTTAAATGATTTTTATCTACATCGCAAATGGCAACCACTCTGGTACCAGCATAAGGAATATGACCACGACCCATGCCACCAACACCTATAATGCCTTTTGTAAGTTGGTCACTAGGAGCTAGGAAACCCCTTCCTAAAACATGTCTTGGTACTATCGAAATACCTGCCAATATTGTTGCAGTATTTCTTAAAAATTTACGCCTTGAATTTTTATTTGCGTCCATATGCTATCAGTTTTTAATTTATGATTAAGATTAGTTTTTAGCTTACTAAATTTATTCAATTTTGTTTACATTTGAATGAACTCGAATGTCAATGAACATAATTCTATAAAATATGAGCGATTTACACTTACATCTTGAAGAGCATATGCAAAGCAGTGATTTATTGACAGATATTGTTATAGGCATGAGCGATGGACTTACCGTACCTTTTGCATTGGCGGCAGGGTTAAGCGGTGCGGTGGAGGGTCATGTGAATTTAATTTGGATTGCTGGTATCGCCGAGGTGGCTGCAGGTTCCATAGCAATGGGGCTTGGGGGATATTTAGCTGGGAAAACTGAACAGGACCATTATAAGAGTGAACTCAAAAAAGAATATTGGGAATTAGAGCATAAAAGAGAAGTGGAAATACAGGAAGTACGCAACGTGTTTTTGGGGTGGGGACTAAGTAAGGATACTGCGGAAGAAGCCACTCAGGAAATAATAAAAGACGATAAACGCTGGGTGGACTTTATGATGAAATTTGAATTAGGTTTAGAAGAACCTAATCCAAAGCGTGCGCGCAATAGTGCTTTTAATATTGGAGTAAGTTATATAGTGGGAGGATTCATTCCTTTAACACCCTATTTTTTTGTAGACAATGCATTTAAGGGTTTAGAGATATCGGCAATGATAACCTTAGTTTGTCTATTTATATTTGGGTACTTTAAAAGTAAGATGACAGGTATTAATCCTTGGTGGGGCGGCATTAAAGTAATGCTAATTGGTGCAACAGCTGCAGCTACTGCATTTGCGATTGCCAAATTAATACAGGCTTAATAATTCCTTTACTAGTTATTTTAACTTATTGATTTAAGATTAATTTATTTAATGTTGCCATTAATTGCTAAGTAGCTCAAATTTACTTGCTCTAAGTAATCGGTAACTTCTTTTTCGGATTTTAACTTGGACTTACTAGTTTTTAACCAGCTCTCTGTTAAGGAATTTAATGGGATTGCAGCTAAAATAGAAGCACGGTCTAGATCCCTAAGGGGGATTACTTTTCCTTCGTTATAAATGGCGTAATCTTTTTTGGAATAAAAACTACTGATGCTTTTTCCTTGTATGGGATCATAAGGACTTGTTTTTACCAATTGCTTTTGTAATAAAATTAATTGATATAAACCAGCATTTAAAACCTTATAAAATGCAGCTCCATTGCCGGTTGTGTGATTCATTAATTTAGCAAAGCTGGCAATAGGTTGTGTTAAATTATTTTTGTTTACAAATATAAGCCTTACAACTCCTTCGTTTTCTACTACTAATTCTGTTCCATCATTACTTAAATAATGAATTTCTCCGGTGTATAAATTCAGTTTTGCTTGATTAATTTTTGCTTTACCTCCATTGTTAAAAAATATAATAGCTGGCTTCCATTGATCACTCCAAAAAGCAGATCCTTCCACTTCGGCATAGCTTAATTTAGCTCCCTTGCTCTTACTTGGGTTTGCAGGATCATATACTTGCATATTTCCATCAAAATCACGCACATCCATATTAAGTTGTTGCGCATATACATTTGTGGTTATAAATATTCCAAGCAAGCAGATTCCCGCCAGAACAATATTTTTTCTTAACATACTAGTATTTTACTTAAAATTAGTTTTTATTTCTGATAGCCATTCCTTTTCTAGCTCCATTATGTACTCCATTATCAACAGTTAAACTACCATTAACAAAAACAAATTTGAATCCTTTCGAATATTGATGGGGATTTTCGAATGTCGCCATGTCGGTTACTTCGTTTTCATCAAATAGAACGATGTCGGCGATAAAGCCTTCTTTAATTAACCCTCTTTGTTTTATATTAAATTTATCAGCGGGTAGGGAAGTCATTCTTCGGATGGCTTCTTCCAATGACATTACTTTTTCTGTTCTCACATATTTACCGAGTACTCTTGCATTGGTACCATATGCACGAGGATGAGGCCTACTTACACCCATTACCGCTATTCCCGCATCACTAGCAGCCATATTAAAAGGATATGCCATAATATTTTTTACATCCTCATCTTGCATTCCATGATAAACCATTTGTGCACCACCCAATTCCATCATTTGAATAATTGTTTCCGCTTGAGCTAATGCATTATCCTTGCCCCCTCTTAACAAATTTATTGCACGAATATTTTTTCCATTATACGTGGTGTCTGCTTTAAAATTGGCAACATATGCATAATCAAAATGAGCTAATCCTCTTCGCTTTATTAAATCTAAACTATGTGCTTTTACTTTTGCTCGGATTGTTGGATTTTTCAATCTAGCTAAAATGGAATCTTGCCCATCAGCTAAAACCCAATCAGGTAATAAAATGCCAAGATTCGTACTACTTGCTGTATATGGATACTGATCAATGGTAACATCAATTCCCTCTATTCTTGCATTTTTAACTAGGTTTAATGTTTCATCACTTCTGTACCAATTGTTTTGTCCGTTTACTTTAAAATGCGAAATTTCAACAGGTAATTTTGCTTCCCTTCCAATGCCAATTGCTTCATTCACCGCTTCAGCTACCTTGTCTTCTTCATTTCGAATATGTGAAGCGTACACGCCTCCATTTTGTGCTACTACTTTAGCAAGCCTTACCACTTCCTCCGTAGGAGCAAATGTTCCAGGAATATAAATTAATCCCGTAGACATACCCACCGCTCCATCTTTCATAGCCTTATCTGTAATAGCTTCCATTTTTAGTAATTCATCGGCAGTTGCATGTCGGTTAGCGGTGCCCATCACTTGTTTACGAATATTATTATGTCCCATAAGGGCAGCTATATTTATGGAAACTCCCAAAGAATCAATATAATCAAAATAAGTTTTCATATCATCTGCTGAACCTCCGCAATTGCCAGTGATAACGGTTGTTACCCCATCATAAATAAAATTACTAGCCAAAGGGTTTTTTACTTCGGCACCTTCGATATGTGCGTGCACATCAATAAAACCAGGTGCAATAATTAAACCCTTTGCATCAATTTCTCTAGTAGCTTTCCAGTTTTGCAAATTACCAGTTGCAATAATTTTATTATTTACAATGGCCACATCTTTCCATTGCCAATTATTGCCTGTACCATCAATCACTTTTCCGTTTCTAATGATATAATCTGCATTTTGAGTAAATCCCAAACGACCCATAAAAAGGGTAAGGATAAGAAAGATATATTTCATAATCATTTATTGTATGCTCAATTTACTAAATAGTCATTATATATATTCAAAATAAAGGATAGCTGCAGATAAAATGGTAATTTTAATATTGTAGTCATAGAATTGTAAATATTTAATAAGATCAACAATATGGATTTTTCTAAATTTAAAAAAAGTACCACTGCTGTGTGGGGTGGCGAAGGGGATTTGAATGTAAGTGGGGCTGTTACAACGCCAATAGTTAATAGCGTAGCGTTTGCTTATAAGGATGTTGAAAAGTGGCACCAGGTTTCACTTGGCAAGGCCGAAGGTTTTATTTATAGCCGAAACACCAATCCAACTGTTGCTGCCTTAGAGGAAAAAATTCGTTTACTGGAAGGAGCCGAGGCGGCCACTTCTTTTGCTACGGGAATGGCAGCAATTAGCAATACTTTATATACCTTTTTGACTGCGGGTAAAAGAGTGGTTTCACAAAAAGATAATTACGGAGGTACGAGTAAAATATTTTTAGATTTTTTGCCATTGAATAGCGTGCATGTTACTTTATGTGATACCACAGATTTTGAAAATTTTGAAGCAGAAATTGCCAAAGGATGTGATATGGTATATTTAGAAACGCCTACCAATCCTACTTTAAAAGTGGTTGACATTAAAAGATTAGCAGCTGCTGCCAAAAAGGTGGGTGCAATTGTAGTGGTTGACAATACTTTTGCCACTCCAATTAATCAAAACCCTTTGGCATTGGGAGCTGACTTAGTATTACATAGTGCTACTAAATTTTTATGTGGGCATTCCGATGCAATGGGTGGTGTATTGGCTGGGAAAAAAGAGTTAGTACAAAAAGTATATAATTACCGTGAAATAAATGGTGCAAGTTTACAAGCCGACCCTGCATATATGATTGCAAGAGGTATGAAAACTTTGGAATTAAGAATAGAAAGACAAAATGCGTCTGCTTTAAAAATTGCACACTATTTAAAAGCACATCCCAAAGTAGAGGACGTATTTTATCCTGGACTTCCCTCTCATCCAGGTCATGAAATTGCAAAAGCACAAATGAGTGGCTTTGGGGGTATTATGAGTTTTGCGTTAGTAGGAGGCTATGATAATGTGGCTAAACTATTAACTTCCTTACAATTGGTTCATTTAGCTGCAAGCTTAGGTTCGGTTAGTACTTTAGCAGGACCACCAAGAACTACAAGTCATGTAGAGTTAACCGAAGCACAACGTAAACAATTAGGCATTCCCGAGAGTTTAATTCGTTATTCAGTTGGTATTGAAAATGTGGACGACTTAATACAGGATTTAGAAAACGCGTTATCAAAATTATAGCGCTACTTTAGACCGCTTATTTTTATTTAGCTATAAAATGATTTTATTTTATAAAACTATAAATAGCGTCAGCTACTTTTTGAGGTGCTTCTTCATTGGGAACATGACCTACTTTATCT
>CANHAE010000082.1 GCA_947458915.1 Bacteroidota bacterium | reverse complement strand
TCCTAAAACCACCTCGCTTTGTATGAAAAATTTTATAGTTTTCTTTTTATCCCTTTTAATGGTAAAGTTGTCAATTGCTCAGGTGATTGTAAAACGCGATGCTGAAATTGAAACTATGGTTAAAGAAATTAATACAGATTCGTTAAAAGCAAATATTTACAACTTAGTATCCTTTGGCACTAGAAATACATTGAGTACACAGGGTAATTCCTTTAGAGGTATTGGTGCTGCAAAACAATGGATATTAAGTAGGTTTAATGCCTTCGCAATTGCATCAGCAGGAAGACTAACTGCATATATTGACACAGTAACCTATATGCCAGATGGCAAAAGAGTTAACCGCCCAATTAACTTAGGAAATGTGTTAGCTAGGTTAAATGGAACTGACCCTAATGATAAAAGAATATTTATTATCAGTGGTCATTTGGATAATATGAGAACAAGTGTAATGGACAGTGTTGGTGATGCTCCTGGTGCAAATGATGACGGTAGTGGAACAGCGGCTGTAATTGAATGTGCAAGGGTTATGTCCAAATATAAATTTCCCGCAACAATTATTTTTGTTGCACTAAGTGGCGAGGAGCAAGGTTTATTGGGTGCGTATGCTATGGCTAGTAAAGCAAAGAAGGAGTTATGGAAAATAGAAGCGGTTTTGAATAATGATATAATGGGAAGCAATAATAGTAGCGAGACCAACATTATTAATAATACTCAAATACGCGTTTTTAGTGAAGGATTGTCGGTGCTTGATACAGGAAAATTAGCTATGCAAATTCGCAGTTTGGGTTTAGAGAATGATGGTAGGGCTAGGCAATTGGCAAGGTATGTGAAAGAGATAGGAGAAAGGTATATTGATAATTTACAGGTAATGATGATTTACAGGAATGATAGGTTTTTAAGAGGAGGGGACCATACTGCTTTTGCGGAAAATGGTTTTGCAGCAGTAAGGTTTACAGAAATGAATGAAAACTTTTATCATCAACACCAAGATGTAAGAAAAGAAAAAGATATTCAATATGGCGACTTGCCTGAATTTTTAGACTTTGAATATTTAAGAAAAAATACGGCATTGAATTTGGCCAATTTGGCTAATCTGGCCAAAGCCCCTGCTGTGCCTGAAGAAGTAAAAGTGGACGTTAAGAAATTAAGTAACACAACTTATTTATTTTGGAAGGCACCCAAAACTGGAAATACTAAAGGGTACTACATATTGGTTAGAGAAACCACAAGTCCGGTTTGGCAGAAAAAAATATACACGGAAGCTTTGGAGGCAAGGTTGCCTTATAGTAAAGACAATTATTTTTTTGGAATACAGAGTGTGAATGCAGAGGGGAATGAGAGTTTGGCCGTTGTGCCAAGTGTGGGAAGATAGTTGTTCGCATTAGGTTTAATATTAAATTAGAAGAAAATTTTTACATTATGAGTTTATTTAAACAATTCAAAGATTTTGCGTTAAAAGGCAATGTAATTGAACTATCTGTAGCGGTAGTTATTGGTGCAGCGTTCGGTGGAATTGTTAATTCAATTGTTGCTGATGTAATAACACCTTTAATTTTAACCCCTGCTACAAAAGCTGCTGGGGTTGCAGATATTGATAAGTTGGCTTGGGGTGCAGTTAAATATGGTAAGTCACTTGCTGCCATTATTCAGTTTATTGTAATTGCATTTGTTTTATTTATAGTTATCCAAGCGGTTAACAAAGTAAAAATTGCCGAAAACGAAGCGGCTAAAAAGCAACCTACTTTATCTGACATTGAACAGCTGCTCACGGAAATTAGAGATGCATTAAAAAATAAGTAATAAAAAAATATGAATTACAGAATAGTATTAATTGTTTTTTTATTGGTCATTTTTGACAAAAAAATTAACGCGCAAACAATTAACATTGCAAGCTATAATGTCAGGTACGATAATAATCGGGATACTGGTAATTTGTGGGTGGATAGGCTACCTAAAATTGCTTCATTGATTCAATACCACAATTTTGATATCATTGGTGTGCAAGAAGGCTTATACCATCAATTAAATGGATTAAAACAAACATTAGGCGAATTTGAATACTATGGTATAGGTAGGGATGATGGTAAAATTGCAGGTGAGTTTTCAGCCATTTTTTTCAAAAAAAATAGATTCGCAATTATTGATAAAGGTAATTTCTGGTTATCAACTTCCCCCGATATGCCTAGTAAAGGATGGGATGCTAATATTAAAAGAATTTGTACTTGGGTTAAGCTAAATGATATTCAACTTGGAAAAACGTTCTTTGTTTTTAATGTGCACTTTGATCATGAAGGGTATATGGCTAGAAGAGAAAGTAGTAAATTAATACTGCAAAAAATTAAAGCCATTGCGCTCAACAGCCCTGTAATATTAACAGGTGATTTTAATGGGGATCATGATAGTGAATGGTATAAAACCATTCAAGCTTCTTCTGTTTTAAAAGATGCCTATTTTTTGGTTGATAAACCATATGCATTAAATGGCAGCTTTAATGGGTTTAATACAACTACAATAAAAACTGGTATTATTGACCATATTTTTGTAACCGAACATTTCAAAGTGTCAAAATACGGATTATTGACCGATACTTATTTTGGCAAGTACCCTTCCGATCATTTTCCTGTAGCAATAACTGTAGGCATGTAATTGTATCAATTATTAACCCATTAATTTGTGAAAGGAAGAAATTTTACGTTTTGTATTTCTTTTAATATTGGATTGGAATAGTTTAAATGAGAGCCGTTTAAAACCATTTCATATTTTTCCACATATTTAATTGCCATTTGCTTGCTGCTAAAATTATTCATTACATATTCATGGCAATAGGTTTTGCTATAACTAGCTGCGTTTTTCACAGCGTTCACAAGTTCTTCCACGGAGTTACTTAATAATCCAACTTCTTGTGTAACAATTTCAGGTAATGATCCATATGGAGTTGCAAAAACAGGACAACCAAAATATAAGCTTTCAACAATTGAAATACCAAAGGGCTCATGCCAAAGTACAGGAAAAATTAAACCCTTTGATTGTTTTAATATTTCATTTTTTGCATGGCCGCCCTGCATACCATCGAATTTAATGCGCGTGTCGAATGTAAGCCGAATGCCTTGGTTAAAATTAAAGCGTATGCCACCAATTATTCTTAAAGGAACATGCGCAGTTTGTGCAATTTTTATGGCACCTCTTACATTTTTCACCCGCCAAGCTGCATCACCTAAAAAATGGAAATAAGTTCTTTCTTTATTTAATTCTGGGTCTCCATAATCATCGGGATCAATTCCATTATGCACAAATGAAGTACTTCCATAACGTGCAGCATGGTTTGCAGAAACAAATACAGCGTTTAAATCAAGTGCTTTTTTATCATTTGAATTGCCATGTATAGTAAGTATATAGGGTATAGTTGGTGTTTCGTTTACTTCGCAGTTTAAATGTACAACGTCCACATTTTCGGGAATTTGCTTATTGAATGGAATACTAGGGTTTAAGGTATACACAGACGCAAAATCGCAATAGGAACCAGCTGCCACTAAGTAGGATACCTTATGGCCCATTTGAACCAATTGCTTTCCTAGCCACCAAATGACTCTCTCCGTACCGCCATATTTTTTCACTGGGATACTGGTATTGTTTACAATTAATACATGCATACTTAAAATTAATACAAAATACTAGGTTAAACTACTAATTATGTGTTTATTAGGTTCCCTTTTTATTGTGAAAAAGGGTGTAAATTTAGGGAACATGAATAGCATCAATACCAAATGGGTTCAGGATAATGTAGTTCCCCGTAAAATAGATGGGCATAAAAAAACCTTTGGACATGTATTAGTTGTTGCAGGAAGCGAAGGTAAATGTGGCGCAGCTATTTTGACTGCTCGGGCAGCGTTGCATAACGGCTGCGGGATGGTGACGGCTTTAGTTCCTCAAGAAGCAATCACGCCATTATTAGCTAGTAATCCGGAAGTGATGTATGCTACGCAAGGCAATTTGGAAGGGTTCGATTTAAGTCAATTTGATTCAATCGCAATTGGCCCCGGCCTAGGATTTTCTGAACTTGCAAAATTGAATCTCAACTATATTTTAACGCATTACAACGGGCCTGTAACAATTGATGCAGATGCATTAACCTTATTGGTGGATCACTTACATTTACTAAAGCCAAATCATATTATTACACCACACCCAAGGGAATTTGCTCGATTGCAAGGTTGTGATTATGTCATATCCGAACGGGTGGCTCAGGCAAATGCATTTAGCAAACAACACCCTTCAATATTAGTACTTAAAGGGAAAGGTACACTCGTGATGGCCGAAAATGAATTGCCCATGATAAATACCACAGGGAATGACGGTATGGCAACCGCTGGAAGTGGGGACGTATTAACAGGTATAATTGCTTCACTCTGCGCACAAGGCTATTCACCATTCCATGCAGCTTGTATTGGTGTTTTTTTACATGGGCTTGCAAGTGATATAGCAATAAAGCATCAGTCAAAAGCTAGTTTAGTAGCTTCAGATATTATTACTTATTTAGGCCAAATTCGTTTAATCGATTAAGTAATTTTAGCTATAATAAGTATCTTTAAAAAAATATTAAAAGATACAAATGGCAAAAGATAGGTACTTAAGTTGGGTAACGGTTATAATTACTGCATTATATTTATTGGTACATTTTGTACCTGACATGGGTGGCGCAGATGTGATGGGTGCGCAGTGGCTATATAGTAGCGTACTTGATTTAGGAGTGCTTTTTTATATATACCTAAATCGTTTACATTTTAAGGAGGCTGTTGCTGCTGTCTTAAAGTATAAGTTTACGCTTGTATTTTCACTTTTAGTCTTATGGGCAATGGGGTCCTATTTTTATGCAATTAACGCAACAGAGACCCTAGTAACTTTGGCAAGGCTAGTGACTACTTATTTAATCTTCATTAATTTATCTATCCTCTATTATAAACAAGACATTCGTTTTGTATTTAATGCCATTTGTTTGGTCGCAAGTATTGTGCTATTGCACGATGCTTTGTATGTCATTAAAGGGTTCAACACTAATTTAGAGACAATGTCTCTAGACCAAAATATCATAAACCTAACTGGGAATAATGGCAATAAGAATGTAATGGCAGCTAGTTTATTAATTAAGTTTCCGTTTACATTGTATTTTATTTTGAACCAAAAATACTTAGGTAAGCTATTTGCCTTAGCAACTATATTTTTTGGTGTGTTTGCGTTATTTATTTTAAATACAAGGTCCACATTTGTTGGATTAGGGATTATTACAATTTTATTTATTTGTACCAGTATTTATTTTATAGGTTTTAAAAATCCTAAAAAGTGGTTAATTCAAATAGCTTATTTAGTATTCCCCATAATAGTTGCTTATTTTTCTGCCAATTTTGTTTTAAAAAATGCAGTTGACATGCAAGGTTTTCAGGGAGGATACGGAACTGTTGCCAAACGTGTAGGAGACATTACGTTTGCAAGTGAACAGAATAGTAGGATACATCTTTGGAAAGGAGGAATTGATTATGCAATTAAGCACCCATTTCGTGGTGCTGGGTATGGTAACTGGAAATTAGCGTCCATACCTTATGAGAAGGAATACACCAATGATTTATTTGTTCCTTATCATTCACACAACGATTTTATTGAAATGTTTGCGGACTTGGGTATTGTAGGTGGTTTGTCATTCGCGGCCTTATTTTTATTAATGTTTTTGTTTACCATAAAAATTTGGCGAAACAAGTTATACAAACAATACACTTTAATGGCCACTATTTCCTTTATGGCCATTACTTGTTATTTTGTAGATGCGTTTTTGAACTTCCCTGCCGAACGCACTTCTATGCAAACAATGCTAGCCATGAGTGCTGCTTTGGTGTTAATGCCAGCTGCATTTATATACCCAAGTGCTAAATTATTGGAAAGTACAAAGACAAAATTTTATTTAATGTATTGCTTGGTTGGCTTGTTAATTATTACACCTTCTATTTACATTAACTACCAAACATACCAATCACTAAAAGTACAGAAGTTTGTGATGGGAGAAATTGATGCGGATCCCAAAATGGCCTTGGAGGATGTAAAGGACGCATTCCCTTCCATTCCTAATTTATCTACTTCTACATTGCCTATAAAAGGCCTAGTGGCTAGGTATTATTTTAGGGACAAAAAATACGATGAAGCATTACAGCTTTTAAATGAAAGTGAAAATGTGAATCCTTATTTGCATTACAATGATTTTATTAGGACTGCGATTTATGCAAATTTGTTAAAGTATGACAGTGCATTTTACTATTCCAAAAAGGCATTTTATAATTGGCCTAGGGCAACGAGTTATTATAAAAATGTAATATTTGCAGCAGCAAAAATGCAGGATACTGTTGAAATTGAAAAAGCTTTTAAGACGTACGTTAAATACAGGAATGACGCACAAGCATGGAATCAGTATTTATTAGGAATGTATGAAGTGAAAAAAGGAGCGTCGGTTAAAATGAGAATGATGTTAGATACTGCATTGGTTAAATTCCCTGCAGATTCGGCATTATTCTTAAATATAAAATCACTTATCTATGGCAACAACTCATTTGTCCTAGCGCCTAATAATTTTGAACAACAAGCGATGGCTGCTTTTGGGAAGAAACAATATGGCAAAGCGGCTCAATTATTCTCAAAAGCATCTGCCGCGAATCCTAATAACTACACTTACATTGAGAATGTTGGAATTTGTTATTATAGCAATGGACAGTTTGAAAAAGCGATCCCTTATTTCATACAAGCTGCTAGTTTTACTACCGCAACTACCGGGAAATCCGATTTTTATGCCGCAATG
Organism: Bacteroidota bacterium; assembly: GCA_947458915.1. Classification (GTDB taxonomy): domain Bacteria; phylum Bacteroidota; class Bacteroidia; order Chitinophagales; family Chitinophagaceae; genus Sediminibacterium. Next base: position 1,666 of record CANHAE010000082.1, on the reverse strand, counting down.
TGTTATATTTCTTTAGGTAAAAAGGATCAAGCATGCGCTTTGTTACAAAAGGCCAAGGCTAAGCAATATCCTGATGCGGAAGCTAATATAAGTAAGTATTGTAAGTAGGCTATTTAATTTGTCATAACGGACCTTCTGTATTACTATATAGCGGCAAATTAAAATATAACTTAAATCCTATATTCAATTATAAAATTGATTATTTTCACCTCGCATTAGTTGAGTTAATAATAATTTTTATGTCTTATTTCAGAAAATGCGTATGTTCTTATTTGGCCTATTTAATTACTCTAAAACTTTATAAACGAGCATGGTAAATAATTTAATTTTTGACATAGGGATGCATGTAGGGGAGGATACTCGGTTTTATCTAAAAAATGGGTTTGATGTTATTGCAATTGAAGCCAATCCATTTTTAGTAGAAAAATCAAAAGAAAGGTTTAAGAAAGAAATCCAATCTGGTCAATTAAGAATATTAAATATTGGTATCTCAAATGAAGAAAAAATAATCCCTTTTTATATTAATCATCGATTAACAGAATGGAGTTCTTTTGACAAGTCAATTGGATCTAGAAATGGTACAAGTTTTGAGACTAAAGATATTCAATGTACAACCATAGAGAAAGTATTTGAGCAGTATGGTATTCCATTTTACATGAAAGTAGATATAGAAGGTAATGACCATTATTGTTTAACTGGTATTCCCGATAATGGTGGCGGGCCTAAATATGTTTCTTGTGAATCATGTAGTTTAGAATGGTTGAAAATTCTTAGTTCTAAAGGCTACACAAAATTCAAAATGATAAGTCAGTCTGATTCATTCAGGCCCATTTCTTTAAATAAAGAAAAAAACAAGCTATTCCCCAAATACCAAGTTATAAAAAACGGCCTAAAACTTAGGGTTCAAAAATTTATTAATTTTAAGCACGAATATGGATCTTCTGGTCCTTTTGCTGAAAACACTAAAGGTGATTGGATGACTGAAGCTGAAGTTACAAGCTTGTTTAACGCATTTTATCAGAATAATGGGGAAGCTCCATTAAATCATGTAAGCTGGTTTGATTTTCACGCTAAGTACTAACCTCATAATTTTTTTAGAGTGTGTTGTCGGCTCCATTACTGGAGAATCTGCCCTTTGAGCAAATTCTACGAGAATTTTCCAAGAAAATGGGGGGCAATAAACACTTTATGGGCTAAATTTCATATACTATGATATTGGTGGTTGATTAACACCGTAATTAATAAACTAGGCCAAAAGTGTAACATTTGTTACTTAATTTTATTTTTGGTTGTTCGCTAAACAAAATCATATTTCTTTGTAATATAGAAATATATCTATAGTCTATTCCTAATTTATTTAAAATGATTTCAGCATTTATTCAATTAAAGAAATTCATTGCGCCTTTTGGTTTAAGTGATGCAGATTTTGAGGTATTAACTCAAGGATGTGAAGTTGTAAATTTTAAAAAAAACGAAATCATTATTAAGGCAGGTGAAAAACAAAATTCCATTTATTTTTTATCCAAGGGTATTATTAGGAATTTTGTGCTAACAATTGATGGAAACATTAGTACATATGGTTTTCGTATAGAGGATATGTTAATTACAGGATATGGGCTACATAATTTTCATAACGAACAGAGAGCTTTGGTGAGTGTAGACTGTT
>CANHAE010000081.1 GCA_947458915.1 Bacteroidota bacterium | reverse complement strand
GAAGAAGCAAACTTGGATTTGATAGTGATTAATAAATCGAATTTTGAAGCAATTCAGAATGGGTACTTATCGGTCATGAAAACCGAACTTTCAAATTTTGAATTAGACCATTTCAACTTCTCTGGCCAGTTTATGATTTACATGCAAGCGCTTCGTTTTTTAACCGATCACCTAAATAACGACCAATACTATGGGGCAAAATATGAGGGCCAAAATTATATTCGGGCCCTCAATCAGATAAGATTGTTGGAAATGTTCAATGAAACAGTCTAATTAATTTAAAATCGCTGAATTTGACACAATGTATTAATTAACAATGAATTAAGTGGGTTTATATATAATTTAATAATTCATTTAATAAACTAAAGTAAAATTACAATTAAATTACTATAATATATTGTTAATCAGTAATTTATATTCAATTTTAATAAATATCGTTCATTGCAAAATTAGGTTTCCTATTCTTCCATTTTCCTCTTGTAAAGTCTGGTATATCTTGCACTTGCCCTTTCTCAGCAATCGATTTTTCAGAAAGGGGAGTGATCGCATACCAAGTTGCTAAGTCATATACATCTAAAGGGAAGGCTACCGAGCGTTTAATACATTCCACAAAAGCATTAACCACAAAAAAGTCCATGCCACCATGCCCCGCACCTTCAGCATCCTTCTCATAAATTTTCCATAATGGATGGTCGTGCTCCTTTAAATACTTCTCAGGATTTTCCCATTGGTGTGATTTTGGAGAAACGCCTTCTATATATATATGTCCAGCTGAAGGCTCACCTGCATGAAAGTCCTGCCATAAACCTTGGGTACCCTGAACACGGAAACCTAAATTATAAGGACGGGGTGAATTGGTGTCATGTGTAAGTAAAATAGTCTCTCCATTATAGGTCTGGATAGAAGTGGTTACAATATCTCCCAATTTGAACTTTAATTTCGCATTCGAATGATTTTCACCACCTTGTGGGTGCTCAACTATATATTTATGTAAACCTCTTGCTTTAGTTGCCACTGAAGATAGCCTAGTTAATAAGTTGCCTCTATTAGCATCAATCATCATTGCAGCTGGTCCTAAACCATGGGTTGGATATAATTCTCCATTCCTATATAAGGAGTGATTTGTTCTCCATTTGGCTTCACTAAGTCCTTTTTCTCCAAATTCTACTCCTGAGTTAAAGGCAGTTACGCCGTTATTGAACTTAACACCTCGTAAATCATGTTCATATCCGCCTTGTAAATGTAATAGTTCCCCAAACATGCCCTTTCTTACCATATTATATACCGCCATTATATCACGACGATAACATACATTTTCAAGACACATTACAGGAATACCTGTCTTTTCACTTGTATTCACCACATCCCAGCAATCGGTTAGTTTAATTGCACCTGACACTTCCACACCTGGAATAATGCCATTTTTCATCGCTTCTATTGCTTGTGGGATATGCCATTCCCAGGGAGTTGCAATTATAACTGCATCAATATCAGTACGTTGTAGTAATTTTTTATAGTCCTCATTCCCATTATTGTACTCAACTGCTGCAGGACGTCCTGAAGCTTTAAGTACCTTTTGAGCACCAGCTAGCATTGCTTTATCAGGGTCCGCAAATGCAACTATAACTGTATCGGTCCTTTGGCAAAGCATTTCAACATGGCTTTGACCTCGGTAACCTGCACCAATAATTCCTATGCGCACTTTATCTTTAACAGCATTGGCTTGTGCTTTTATTAGCTCAGGACTTAATCCCAAAGCGATACTAGTTAAACCCGCATTTTGAACAAATTTTCGTCTACTTAAATTGCTAGCCATAGGTATGATTTTGTGTATTCAATTTACGCAGAATTATTTAAAACCAGTTATTGAAATTATTCGAGTTGGTTACGCTATAGCTACTTTGCCTACTTACTTTAACTGCACCCAGTGACAATGATATAAGCTATACTAAGCTTTAACAGCCACCAAACGCATCAATATCAATTCCTTCATATTCTATATTTCAGCTTATAATTAACATTATGTTAAATATGTATTTAAATAACAACCCCCGATTGCTCGAGGGTTGTTATTTATAGTAAGTATTTAATTAATCACATGTATGTAATCAACTATTCCGTTTTTATCAATTCCTATTTCTTTCCCTTTATAAAATAACAATTCTGTAGAATTATACTTTGTATTAGTTGTAGATGTCTTTTCAGGGTTACCCATTATTCTTAACACCTGAGCTTTTGTGAAACCAATTCTAACTTCAAAATCAAAAGTCTCATGTTGGCGGTCGTAGTAAGAAAATAATGCCGCAAACTCATCAGAAGCTTTCTGATCTTTACCACGAGCCTTATCACTCTTATATTGGTATAATGTTGCTAAAAAGTCAACCGATCTATTTGCTACGTTTTTCTCAGTTCTATCTAATTTCTCCTTGCTTTTTAATACTTCATAAGCTTTTTCAATCCATTCAATTGCACCGTCTACTTTTTCCTTAATGGGTGCATCTAATAGTACGTTAAGCTTCTTTATGGAGTCCTGCTTAGCCTTAAACTGCGCTTCAAAAGCTGGTTTCTTCTTTGGGTCCTTTGGAGCCGATGCAGCCTTACTTGCATTCAAATTTTGCAAGTTTTTAATGTTATCCCTGTATTTATCATCAAAAATTGTATACTGGTTATAATAACTAATGCCAACGTTAAAGGCAGCTGCATAGTTTTGATTATTGGCGTTAAAAGCTTTTTTATAGGCTTCGCCAGCCATTGTAATGTACTTTTCTGAATCAGCTTCACTTATATTTTCCAAATTTTTAGCGGCCATGAACATGTCGCCATACATTTGGTATTCTACCTCGGTAAGTGTGTTAGTTGGGGCTAATTCGTTATATAATTTAATTTTCTCTTCTATAGTTAAGCTCTTTTCAACGAACTCGGTTTTATATTCTCCCCATGATTCATTTGGATAAGCTTCGGTTGATAATGTATAATATTTATCAAAATTTGCCTTGTCCTTTGTATTTATTTTTTGAACTAACACATATTTATATATGTCTAATAAGTCGGGAGTGTTTAATTTATAGTTTATTAACCTTGTATAATACCCTATTGTTTGTTCAATTTTACCTGCATTTTGGTTAGCATATCCTGCATAAATAATAGAAGTTGTGTCAAATTTCTGCTTTGAAGTTGCCCAGCCTTGCGTGAAAATGATATCGCTAAATTTAACTGCTTCATCAAAGTTTTTTGCTGCATCAGGCCATTTTTTTTCGTTAAAAGCACTAACTCCGTCTTTAAAACTTTTAATATACACATCAAAAAATGGTTCCTGACCATTGTCTTTTGCTAGTTTCATTGAAGTATCCAAAGCTACATATTGGCCAATTGCAGCCTTTGTTATATCATATGCAGTTGGATATTTAGCAGCTAGGGTTGCATCTTTTTCCAAACCACAGTAAATTTTTGCTTTCCAATAATACCCATCTGCACTTGTCGCTAAAGCAGCATTTTTCGTAATTATTTTTTCGTACTCTTCTTTTGCTGTTTCGTATTTTAAAAGAATTAAATGCGTTTGTACTTTTTTAAAGTCTTGTGCATTGACAACTAAGCTTGTCATGACTACAAATAGGGTTCCAATAAATTTTTTCATACTTCAATGTTTAATTTAGAATAATTATCGACTTTATATTATTTTATCCATTTATTCTGCTGGTGTTGATTCATCAGTGTCAGAAGTTTCTGTTGAAGGTGTTGTTGTATCTGTTGCATTGTTTGTTTCAATAGCATCGGTTGTTTCTGCGCCTTCTTCATCAGTATCTAAGGATGGTTCGACTACTTCTTGGTCTCCAATTTTTGAAGTTGCTGCTATTTCATCACCATCGTCAAGGCGAATTAGTTTAACCCCTTGTGTAGCTCTACCCGCTTCACGTATATCGTTAATGCTAGTTCGAATAGTCACGCCTGATTTACAAGTAATAATTAAATCGTCTTTGTCAAGCACATCCATCAAGCCTACTAAACTTCCGGTTTTTTCGGTAACATTAATTGTTTTAACACCTTTACCACCACGGTTGGTGATACGGTATTCATCAATTGCAGTTCTTTTACCATAGCCTTGTTGACTTACTACTAAAATAGTTCTGTCTTTATCTTCTCTACTAACACAAACTAATCCAACCACTTCGTCAGTAGCATCATCAACTTCAATGCCGGCAACCCCAATGGCACCACGACCAGTTGGACGTACTTTTTCTTCAGGGAAACGAATAGCCCTACCCGACTTAACGGCCATCATTACTTCGTTATTACCATCTGTTAAACGAGCTGCTAATAATTCATCGCCTTCATTAATTGTAATTGCATTCACTCCATTCACTCTTGGTCTGCTAAATTCTTCTAAGCAGGTTTTCTTGATAATACCTTTTTTAGTACATAAAACTATGTAATGACTGTTTACATATTCTTTGTCATCTAACTTGCGTACTTCAATAATTGCTTTTACTTTATCATCCGGCGGCAATTGAATTAAGTTTTGAATGGCTCTTCCTTTGCTTGTTTTTTCTCCCTCAGGAATTTCGTACACACGCATCCAGAAACATCTTCCTTTTTCTGTAAAGAATAACATAGTATCATGTGTAGATGCAATAAATAAATGCTCTACATAATCTTCTTCTCTGGTTTTAGAACCTATCGCGCCGCGACCACCTCTTTTTTGTTGACGGTATTCAGAAACCGAAGTTCTTTTAATATAACCTAAATGGGAAATAGTAATCACAACATCTTCTTCTTCAATTAAATCTTCAATGCGCATTTCATCCGCTAAATATTGGATTTCAGTTTTACGTTCATCGCCGAACTTTTCTTTTACCTCCAATAATTCAGTCTTCATCAGCTCAAACCTCAAATGCTCACTACCTAATAATTCTTTTAATGAAGCAATCAATTTCATTAATTGATCAAATTCTTCTTTAATTTTTTCACGTTCCATTCCAGTCAAACGTTGCAATCTTAATTCTAGAATTGCTTTGGCTTGAATATCGCTAATTCCCCATCCTGCATTGATTAATGCTTCTTTAGCAGCTTCTGGATTTGCTGAACTTCTAATTAAACGGATCACTTCGTCTAAATGGTCTAATGCAATTAAATACCCTTCTAAAATATGTGCGCGTTCTTCGGCTTTTCTTAATTCAAATTTAGCACGACGAATAATTACTTCCATTCTAAATTCAACAAACTCAGAAATTAAATCCTTTAAATTTAAAATTTTAGGACGGCCTTTGCTTAACGCAACATTGTTTATACCATAACTAGTTTGTAATTCGGTAAACTTAAATAATTGGTTAATTATTACTTGCGCAACAGCATCTTTTCTTAATTCAATAACAATACGTGTTCCTTCACGTTTATTACTTTCGTTATTCACATGCGAGATACCTTCGATAGTTTTGTCATTCACCAGTTGACCTATTCGGTCTGTTAAATTATCACGATTAACTTGGTATGGAATTTCATTAATCACGATCATTTCTCGGCCATTTGCCTTCGTTTCTACATTACATTTTCCTCTTAAAACTACGCGACCACGACCAGTCATTAAACCTTGCTTAACGCCTTCCATGCCATATATCACGCCACCTGTAGGAAAATCGGGTGCCTTCACGAAATTTATTAATTCTTCAATGGTAATATCCTTATTGTCAATATAGGCAATACAACCATCCACCACTTCATTCAAGTTATGCGGCAACATATTTGTAGCCATACCTACTGCTATACCTGAAGAACCATTCACCAACAACTGCGGAATTCGAGTAGGTAAAACAGAAGGTTCTTGTAAACTGTCATCAAAATTGAATTGAAAATCAACTGTGTCTTTTTCCAAATCATCCAACATTGCTTCGGAAATACGTTGTAAACGTGCTTCTGTATAACGCATAGCTGCTGGAGGATCTCCATCTTGGTTACCAAAGTTACCCTGTCCGTCCACTAAACGATAACGCATTGTCCACTCTTGCGCCATACGCACTAAAGTATCATAAATAGCAGTGTCACCATGTGGGTGAAACTTACCCATTACCTCCCCAACTATACGCGCACATTTTTTATATGCTTTGTTGCTATTATTTCCTAGCTCATGCATCGCAAATAATACCCTACGATGTACTGGTTTGAAACCGTCTCTTACATCTGGCAATGCACGTCCAACAATCACTGACATCGAATAATCGATGTAAGATGTTTTCATTTGTTCCTCAATATTGACCCTAATTACGCGGTCATTGTCTTGAGTTGCTTCTAGTCCTAAATTTTCTTCCATAATGAATTTTACTTGGGTTTCTTTACTGCCAAAATTGAACACTTTTTACAGCATATTTTGGTAGTTTACGAAGATACCTTTTCGGGCCCTTTTTTTAGGTTTTAAACCCTTAATTTTTATCCCCTTTTATCCACAGTTTGTGGGTAAGAAATGCTAGCTTTATGCTCTCTATTTATCACCATTTATAACCTACAAAATGGGTACTCAAATTCTAGTCATTGGAGCAGGTAAATCGGCTACTATGCTCATCCAATATTTACAAAAAAAAGTGGTAGAAAATGACTGGTATATGGTACTTGCCGATGGTGAAAAAGATGTTGCAGTACAAAAGTGGAATAATGCTAAAAATGGCCATGCAGTTGAACTTAACGTTGAAAACGAGGCAGACCGTAAAGCATTGATTGAAAAAGCAACCATTGTTGTATCTATGATGCCCGCGTTTTTACACTTTTTAGTGGCAAAGGATTGTTTGCTTTATGGCAAACCCCTATTTACAGCGTCTTATGTAGACGACAATATGAGGTCCATCGCACAAGAAATAAAGGACAAAAACCTGTTATTTTTATGCGAGATGGGTTTAGACCCAGGTATTGACCACATGAGTGCCATGGAATTAATCCATAGAATCAAAAAACAAGGTGGCGTAATTACAGGATTCAAATCACACTGTGGGGGGTTAATTGCCCCTGAGAGCGATAATAATCCTTGGCATTATAAAATAAGCTGGAACCCTAGGAATATCATTTTAGCTGGAAAATCGGGCGCTATATTCCTTGAAAATGGCATAGAAAAAGAAATTCAGTATCAACATCTATTTGAAGCAGCCCCCACAATTAAAATACCAAGCATAGGTAAATTGGCCTATTATCCCAATAGGAATTCACTTAGCTATATTAAAACCTATGATTTACAAGGTGTAAGTGACTTTGAACGTACCACTTTACGTTACCCTGAATTTTGTTCAGGTTGGAACGCAATTGTTCAATTAGGATTAACAGCCGAAACTATTACGCCAAGCGATGAATTAAGAAAACAAAATACGAATGGCATTTCCGTTAACACTTGGTTCAAAAATTATTTGAAAGAAAATGAGTTGGAAACCTTGTATGCTGAAATGCAAAAAGATGCTGCATTAAAAGCGCAACTTAATTTTATTGGATTAGAACAAGCAACCATTTTACCGGCCTCGTTGAACAATACTGCTGAAATAATACAATGGTTATTAGAACAAAAATGGGTTTTAGCACCACAGGATAAAGACATGGTAGTTATGATGCATGAAATCACCTACACGTTAGCAAGTGAAAAATATTTAATGCAAAGCAGTATGGTTTTAATTGGCCAAAATGCAGTGGAAACAGCCATGGCAATAACAGTTGGTTTACCATTGGCCATGGGCGTTTGCGCCTATTTAAAAGGAGCTTACCATTTAAAAGGCTTACATATACCAATTGAAGCTTCTATCTACACTCCTATTTTAAAAAGTTTGGCAGAAGAGGGAATTGTATTTACAGAAAAAGTGACTAAATTATAATTTAAAACTATAAATTATTTTGGTTCAGTAGTTGATTTAGGATCCCATTCATAATCTAATTGACGTTTATCTAAACTTGCAGCAACTACTTTAATTGTTACTTTATCGCCCATATTAAATTGTCTGCCAGTTCTTAAACCAACTAATGCATAATCAGATTCTAAATGCCTAAAGTCGTCAAATTTTGATAATGTAGTTATACTCACTAAGCCTTCACACTTGTGTTCAATAGTTTCCACCCAGAACCCGAAGCTTGAAACTCCGCTTATTACTCCCTCAAAACTATGTCCAAGGTAATCGCGCATAAATTCAACTTGCTTATATTTATTCGAAGCTCTCTCCGATTCCATTGCTGCTCTTTCTCGTTCACTACAATGCACACATTTTTCTTCCATGCTTTCGTCATTCATCAAATTGCCCGTTAAAACTGACTGTACAACTCTATGCACTAATACATCGGGATACCTCCTTATGGGTGAAGTAAAATGGCAATAATGCTCAAAACCTAAACCATAGTGACCAATATTATTGGTTGTATAAATAGCTTTAGCCATTGTCCTAATACCTAATTGCTCAAGTACATGCTGTTCTGGTTTACCTTTTGACGCTAACATTAATGCATTAAAGCTCTGTGCAATATGCGCCGGTGAATCTATATTAAAAGTATACCCATGCTTTTTTGCAAAAACAATAAATGGTTTTAATTTTTCTTCATTAGGCTGGTCATGAACTCTATAAGGAAATGGTATTGGTTCTTTTTTAATTTTAATTTGACCCATTTTCTCTGCAATCAAT
>CANHAE010000080.1 GCA_947458915.1 Bacteroidota bacterium | reverse complement strand
TAATTTTACTTTAGCAGTACCGTAAGTGTTTACATTAATGGATGTTGGTTTAGCAACACCAATCGCGTAAGATACTTGAACTAATACTTCTGAAGCTACACCAGCAGCTACTAAATTCTTAGCAATATGACGCGTTGCATAAGCTGCAGAACGGTCCACCTTACTAGGGTCTTTACCAGAGAATGCGCCACCACCGTGTGCACCTTTACCACCGTATGTATCTACAATAATTTTACGGCCAGTTAAACCAGTGTCACCATGTGGTCCACCAATTACAAACTTACCCGTTGGGTTAATATGATACTTAATATCTTTGTTAAATAACTTGCCATATTTTTTATACTTAGCTTTAACGCGAGGAATTAAAATTTCAACGATGTCTTTTTTGATCTTCTCCAACATCTTTCCTTCTTTATCAAAATCATCGTGTTGAGTTGAAACCACAATCGCATCAATTCTTACTGGCTCGTTTTTGTCGTTGTATTCTAATGTAACCTGAGACTTTGCATCAGGACGTAAATATTTAATGGCTTTGTTCTCTCTTCTTAAAGCAGCTAATTCAATTAAAATTTTGTGTGCTAAATCAAGTGCCAATGGCATATAATCTTCCGTTTCGTTGCTTGCATAACCAAACATCATCCCTTGGTCGCCAGCACCTTGTTCTTCTTTTTTCTTTCTATCAACTCCTTGGTTAATGTCAGCCGATTGTTCGTGGATAGCGCTTAAAATACCACAGCTATTTGCTTCGAACATATATTCACTCTTAGTGTATCCAATTTTACGAATTACACCACGTGCAATTTCTTGAACGTCTAAATAAGCTTTAGATTTTACCTCTCCAGCCAATATTACTTGACCAGTGGTTACTAATGTTTCACAAGCCACTTTTGATTGTGGGTCGAATGCTAAAAAGTTGTCGATTAAGGCGTCAGAAATCTGATCGGCTATTTTGTCCGGATGTCCTTCAGAAACGCTTTCAGAAGTAAATAAGTAAGGCATAGAATTTTATTTAAAGTGCAAATATATAAACTAATAGTAAATAATTATAAGTCCGAATAGTAAATACGTAATCTCATCTTATATTTAGAATGGCTACCACCACCTAACCTTACTCTGCCGGTTGCAGGTGAATTACCTAATCCTGAACTTAAATAATTGATTGTTGACATACCATTACTAGGACGTGGAGGCACAAAACGAATTGAATCGTTTACAGGAGCTATTATTCTAAAATCAAACATAGAATCTTTCCTAGAAATAACACCTTGTACGTACCTACTAACATTGAAATTATAAGTAGCTATGTTTTCAACACCTTGGCTTGTTTTGTACATTAGTTGACCCCCAAAACGAAAAAAAGAAGCGGCATCCGATGAGCCTTCGAAATCATTTGGCACACTTCGTAATATAGGACTAGTAATGTCATAAGCAGCTAGGAATAAATAATTTGGAGGTAGTAAATGTTTTTCCAAAGCAGTTGGCGCTTCTGTTGGCACTTGTTCTGCAATAAGTTCAGCTCGGTGCACTAACTTATTTGGGAAATTTTTCAATCCTGGAATTTTAATTTTTACCATTGTTCCCGGACTTGATTGAACATAAACAAGTGAATCATTTGCATTGCCATTCATATGCCTACTTGCTTCCGATCCAGCCCTGTTTCTCTTTATAAAATTAGCTTGTGCGTTATAATAAGAGGAGAATTTAAAATAAGCAACAAGTGTATCCTTCTTGCCTGGCGTTGCTAATGAATTAGTTGTATAGTATAAACCTAGTTTTGTATTCGTGTCAACCAAGCTAGTTTTTAATAACACATTGTTGTTCGAACTTGCATCCGCAGTTAATGCGAATCCTGGGAAATAGGCCCTTAGTGTTGTATCATTTTTATAGGCATTTGTAGAATCATATGTTTTAATAAACATATCAGCAAACGACTTCAATAAAGGAATTCTAATTTGCTTTCTTGCCGATTCAAACCTGTTAAATACAGAGTCCCCCACTTTAGTAAAGTCTAGGTTGTATGGATTAGCAAGTGCTGCATCTGTTTGTATATTATAAACTTCAGGATAGTTAGTTGCGTAAGAAAGATTCATTAGCATTGGAGATGCTGTACTAATTCTTCTTAGGTTCAATTTTAGTGGCTTTGTAGAATCTCCATAAAATCCATTGTAGGACAATACAAGTACAGCTGAATCGACTGTAATACTATCCTTACTACCTTGTAAATAAAAAGGGAAATTATTAGGGGTTAACTGGAAATACATGGAAGCTGCTGTGGCACCAAAAATTGCATCATCTGTTAAGTTTCCAACAATATGAATATCGCTTCCATATACTCTTAAGGAATCGGGCCTGTCGACAGTTTCTGTTTCAACAACAAGGATAGTGTCTTGAGTATTAAAGTAATCCTTTGATACGAAATCCAATCCTAATTCTGAAGTACCTATTCTAGTACACGCAGAAAGTGAAATGATTGATAATAATAAAATGGGAAATTTTCTTCCTATGTTAAGTGATGCCATGAATTAAATTTTTCTTTACTTGCCTGCAAGTTCGTTGTATAAATCTAAATACTCTGTTAAATCAGAATCCCATCCTAAGAATGGAACTACTTTTTTCCCTTTAACGGCCGAGAATTCAGCGACTAGTTTTTTGTCTATAATATCAGATCCAAAAGTGATTGCATCAGCATAAGTTGCGCCACCACGAAATAGTCCTGTATTAGTTAATTCTTTAAACGATTCTAATTCTTTCTCTTTAATATTAACATTAATAAGAGCTTTTGTTAAAAAATCCTCATTTAGTTTTTCGTCAAAAGTATTAGCACCTATAGTATATACCAATTTAGTATTCGAGAAAACGGGTTCTTTCTTATAAGCTGTTTTAATGAATGCTGGGATTAAACTTGTCATCCAACCGCTACAATGAATAATGTCTGGAGGCCAGCCGAATTTCTTAACGGTTTCTAATGCACCTCTACAGAAAAAAATTGTCCTTAATACATTATCATCAAACCATTTTTCCGACTCGTCGTGAAAAATTTGCTTACGCTTGAAAAAATCCTCATTCTCTAAAAAGTAAACCTGCAACCTTGCGTTAGGCAAAGAAGCTACTTTAATTTGTAAAGGATAGTCGTCACTGTCTACTTGAACATTGATACCTGAAAGGCGCACTACTTCATGCAAACGGTGCCTTCTTTCATTGATTACACCAAAACGTGGCATAATACAACGAACTTCCAAACCACTTTCATTGCTTTTAATTGCCAATTTATTAATCACCTCAGCGAACTCTGTCAACTCCAAATAGGGAGACATTTCCGTTGCGATGTATAAGATTCGTTTTTTTTCAGACATTCTTGTTGGGTTTAACTCAGATCCAAACATTGAGTGTGCAAAGGTACGGAATAGTAAGGACTTTAAGAAACCTCAAAAAAGGTCTATAAATACCCTTAATAGGCCACTTAATGTTGGCAAATAGGTTGTAATTTGCAGCCTATTGAAATAACGATCTTTATGGGTAAATTCCTTAAAATAGCCTTCTTCTTCTTAATTGGCATCTTGCTGATATGGTGGAGTTTACACCAAATTCCCCCTCAAGAATGGGAAAAGTTCACTCAAGCTTTAGCTAAATCAAAGTTATTACTATTTATACCCGTATTTTTCATTTTGGCATTATCCCATTTCTTTAGGGCACTTCGTTGGCGTTTAATTATGGAACCTTTAGGATATAAACCATCCATAATAAATACCTATTTGGCGGTGTTAATTGGCTATTTAGCCAATTTGGCGGTACCAAGGTTAGGTGAGGTGTTAAAATGCACCCTACTAGCTAAATATGAAAAAGTGCCTGCCGAAAAAATTGTGGGTACCATAGTTGCCGAACGTGCATTTGATGTAATAAGTTTAGGCATTATATTTTTACTAGCACTCACCCTTCAATTTAATGTAATTCAAGCTGGGTGGATACAGTTAAAAACACAATCCACACCTGACGCTGCAACTGCTGGAGGAAGTAATTTATTGTATTTACTTGGGGGGATTATAATAATCGGTCTAATTGTGCTATGGATTTTTAGAAAAAAATTAGCTAGCCCTATCACTAAATTTAAAACTATTTTATTGGGTATTTGGGAAGGTGTTATTAGTGCAACAAAATTAAAGAAGCATAATTTATTTTTCTTCTACTCCTTTGCTATTTGGTTTTTATACCTGCTTGCTACTTTTATTGGCTTGTATGGTACCGAAGGCACTGCAAGTTCTTTTTCAACAGCAATAAGCTGTTTGGCTTACGCCAGCATTGGCATGATACTTACCCCAGGTGGTATTGGCGCATATGCCTATTTTATGGCAAAAGTGTTGGAATTAAATGGCGTTGAATATGCATTGGGATTAGCAAATGGAACACTACAATGGTTTGCACAATTTATAATTGTGATCGTACTAGGTGGTGTGAGTTTAATGCTATTACCTATTATTAATAAAGAAGCTAAATAATATGCGATTTATAGAAGGTATAGCAAAAAAAATAATGACTGTTGCCGAGGCAAAGGCACAAATTTATGCATGGAAAGTTGCTGGTAAAACTTTTGCATTTACGAATGGCTGTTTTGATATTTTACATCCCGGCCATTTATACTCTCTAGCAGAAACTGCAAAAGAAGCCGATTATTTAATAGTGGGTTTAAATAGTGACGCAAGTGTAAAACGACTAAAAGGCCCTGACCGACCTATAAATTCAACAGAAAGCCGTGCAATTGTTTTGGCTAATTTAGTATTAGTGGATGCAGTAATTGTATTTGAGGAAGATACCCCACTTGAACTTATTTCTACTTTACTACCCGATGTACTTGTTAAAGGTGGCGACTATTCTATTGATACCATTGTTGGTGCGAAAGAAGTAATTGCTAATGGCGGGAAAGTAATTATAAACCCAATAGTGGAAGGATTCTCAACCACTAATATTATCGAAAAAATAAAACATTAATAAACGTTAATTTATTTATCATGGAATTTTTAAAACAACTTCAAATTCAAAAAGAAAATGAAGGCACTTCAACAGGATTAGTTTGGCTTAAAAGTAATGGAGAATTGAATTTGTCACACTCCCCTGTTGACACCAAATTAATTGGCGCAGTGAAACAAACTGATAAAGAAGCCTATGAGCAAGTTATTAAAACTGCACAAGCTGCTTACTTAGAATGGAGAACATGGCCAGCCCCAAAACGTGGAGAAGTGGTAAGACAATTAGGGGATGCATTAAGAATAGAAAAGCAAGCATTAGGGCAATTAGTGAGCTATGAAATGGGAAAAAGTTTACAAGAAGGATTAGGCGAAGTACAAGAGATGATTGACATATGTGATTTTGCAGTTGGCTTATCAAGACAGTTGTATGGTTTAACAATGCATAGCGAAAGACCTTCACATAGAATGTACGAACAGTGGCACCCAATGGGCATAGTAGGTATTATTTCCGCATTCAATTTCCCTGTGGCTGTATGGAGTTGGAACGCCGCTTTGGCATGGGTTTGTGGAAACGTGAGTGTTTGGAAACCAAGTGAAAAAACACCTATATGTGGCAATGCAATTCAAAATATAGTTGCAAAAGTATTTGCAGCGAACAATGTTCCTGAAGGTGTGAACTGTTTAATTCAAGGTGGTAGAGAAGTGGGGGAATGGATGAGTCACGATGCACGTATTCCATTAGTTTCTGCAACAGGTTCAACAAGAATGGGTAAAGAATTAAATATTGCAGTTGCGGGACGTTTAGGAAAAACAATTTTAGAATTAGGAGGCAACAATGCTATTATTATTTCCGAGCATGCCGATTTAGATATGTCTTTGATTGGCGCTGTGTTTGGAGCCGTTGGAACTGCAGGACAAAGATGTACTTCAACAAGAAGGTTAATTATTCACGAAAAAGTATACGATAGCTTTGTTGCAAAATTAACAAAGGCTTATCAACAAATAGTAATTGGTGACCCATTAGATGCAAAAAATCACATGGGGCCATTGATTGACAAAGATGCAGTAAAAATGTATTTAAATTCTATCGAGGCTTGTAAAAAAGAAGGTGGTAAATTTTTAGTTGAAGGCGGCGTTTTAGAAGGTGCAGGATACGAAAGTGGCTGTTATGTTAAACCTTGTATTGCAGAAGCATTACCACATTATAAAATAGTGCAGCACGAAACATTTGCCCCTATTTTATATGTTATGAAATATTCAACTTTAGAAGAAGCGATTGCTATTCAAAATGGAGTACCACAAGGTTTATCTTCTGCAATTATGACAACTAATTTAAGAGAATCGGAATTATTCTTATCTGCATTAGGAAGTGATTGTGGAATCGCAAATGTAAATATTGGCACAAGTGGTGCTGAAATAGGTGGCGCATTTGGCGGAGAAAAAGAAACTGGTGGAGGAAGGGAAAGCGGCAGTGATGCTTGGAAAGCATACATGCGCCGTCAAACAAACACAATTAATTATAGTACTCAGCTTCCATTAGCTCAGGGCATTAAATTTGATTTATAATAATTATGTTATTTATTTAACTGTATGAAAAAGTGGTCGCTCCTATTATTACTACTAATTGTATGTCAAATTTCTTTTAGCCAAAATTCATTGAATTGGCATTGGAAGGACTTGACAGCAGATTCAGTGCATGGCATCAGTTTACAAAAAGCTTATAAAGCTTTGGCAACATTGCCAAACAAGCCTGCACAAGTAATTGTAGCAGTTTTGGATGGCGGCATTGACACCAATCATATTGCACTCAAAAATTTATTTTGGATAAATAAGAAAGAAATTCCTAATAATAAAATTGACGACGACCGAAATGGTTATGTAGACGATATTAATGGATGGAATTTTTTAGGTGGCAAGGATGGTAGAAACATTGATAAAGCTTCCGATGAAAAATCAAGAATATACCACAAGTATAAATCCTTGTATGAAGGAGAAGTAGTAGATACCAATAGCTTAAACAAAATTCAAAAAAAACAATATCTAACCTGGTCAAAAACAGCGCAAGAAGTTGAGTTCAGTGAAAACGATGCCGACAACTTAAACTATATTAAAATGGCAACAAATGCCATAAAAAAACTAGGCGCTACTATTATTAAGGAGTTAAACGATACCAATTTTACTACAGAACAACTTGAACCATTTCAACCAATAGGCCGCGTAACGCTTGAAGCTAAGATGGCTTACTTACGCACTGTAGTAATTTTAGGCGTAGACAAGGAAGCACCTTATAAAGAAGTCATTCAAGATTTGGACGAATATATTGCAGGTAAAGAAAAAGCTGCAATTTCAAAAACACAGGCACCTGCTCCTATTCGCGAAGAAGTTATTAAAGACAATTACTTTAATTTCTCAGACAAGTATTATGGCAACAACGACATCACTGGCCCAAATGCAAAGCATGGAACACATGTTGCGGGATTGGTTGCAAGTATACCCGATTCAAATTGGTTGGTGCAGCCATATTACCCTGCTATTAAAATAATGGGATTACGTTTAGTGCCAGATGGAGACGAATACGATAAAGATGTTGCACTAGGCATTAGGTATGCAGTAGACAATGGTGCTAAAGTAATAAATATGAGTTTTGGGAAATCCTATTCACCTGAACAAGCATGGGTAGATAGTGCTATAAGGTACGCAGCACAAAAGGATGTATTAATAATTCATTCTGCTGGAAATGAATACTATGACTTAAACCAAAAGGAAGTATTCCCAACCCCCTATTCAAGCTTATTTAATGACACTGCTAAAAACATGGTCACTATTGGTGCTACTAGCGACCCAAATATTAGTGGTAGTTTATTAACTGATTTTAGCAATTACGGTTCTAAAATTGTAGACGTACTTGCACCAGGTGATAAAATATATTCCACCTTACCTGGTAAAAATAATTATGGGTACCTAAGAGGAACAAGTATGGCCGCTCCTATTGTAAGTCATATAGCCGCAATGATTCGTTCTTATTTTCCAACACTTACTGCCATTCAAGTAAAAGAAATACTTTTACAAAGCGCTAGAAATACTGCTGACGATGCTATTTCCTATGAAGTGCCTCAGCACGAAGAAAGTAAAACTTTAAATGAAATGAGTAAAATAGGTGGTATTGTAAATGCCGCCAATGCATTAGAATTAGCTAAAAAATATTCCACCCAAAAAATAACACAACTTAAAAAAAGAACGAACTAATAAAAACAAACTATGTCAAGACCCAGTGCAACAGAATATGCCCCATTTTATCAAACTTATGTAAACTACACTAGTGGAAAAGATTACGAAGTATTAGTAAAACAATATAATGAAAGGATAATAGATTCATGGGGCGCTATCCCATTAGAAAGAATTAATGATAGTTACGGGCCCGACAAATGGACAATAAAGCAAATGTTTCAACACGTAATTGATACGGAGAGAATTTTTGCTTATCGCGCTTTAGCTATTGCCCGAAGAGATACTACTTCATTACCAAGCTTTGAGGAAAACGACTACGCGAAAAATGCAACCGCAGCATCCCGCAATTGGAAAGACATGCTTATAGAATGGAGAATGATTAGACAGTCAACTAATATGCTATTCGCTTCTTTTACAGAAGAAGACATGAAACAAAAGGGAACTGTTGCAGGCAACGGCCTTTCGGTAAACGCTTTAGGATTTATTATTTTTGGAGATGCACTACACCATTTG
>CANHAE010000079.1 GCA_947458915.1 Bacteroidota bacterium | reverse complement strand
TTACATGATAAGGATTCCGTTTCGATTATATATAATAACCGAATTATTGTAGATAAGCAGGAACTTAAAGTGAACAAGCCAATTAAATTCAAATTATTGGTGGATAAGAATAAGAAATACAATGAATTAATAATGGTAGCTGAAAACTTAGGTATCAATCCACCAAATACCGCCGTTATGTTTGTTACTGAAAAATCTGGAAAAAGACAACAAGTATTGTTGGCAACTGATATGACGCACAATGAGGTTGTTTACTTTATTAGAATTGGCAAGGAGTAGATTTGGAACCCTCGGTAATTGAATGTATTTTCGCGCCTCATAATAATTAATAATGAAGCGAATTGAAAGACATAGGGCTATTTTAGGAGTGGACGATAAGGCTACTTTGAGTGATTTAAAGAAAGTATATCGTAAGATTATGATGGAATGGCACCCTGATAAATTTCAGGAAAGCGAAGAAGCTAAGAAAGGAGCAGAAGAGAAGTCCACTAAACTAATCGCATCTTACCATTTTTTAGTGAGTGTACATCCTGAAACACATGAAGCTACATTTGCCGAGTATACTGCAACTATAACTGATGCTAGTATTAATGATTTTGAATTCAAGTCTGAAATATTACGTGTTGTTTTTTCTGACGGTAACGAATATGAATACTATGGAGTGCCAAAAGCTATTTACGTTAAATTAGTAAACGCTGACACACCTGACCGTTTTGCACGTAGGCATATTTACAGTAACTATTTATACAGAAGTACAAGCAAGATAGTAGGGGGAGAATAAAAAAACCCTCCTACTTTCGTAAAAGGGTTTCAGTGCCCAGAACAGGGGTCGAACCTGCACTACCTTGCGATAACCAGATTTTGAGTCTAGCGCGTCTACCAATTCCGCCATCTGGGCATTTTAGATGACTAGTCATCCTTAGCGGGATGCAATATTACACTAATGGTGGAATTCTGCCAAAATACGATCGAGGTATTTTTTCTTATAGTAATATTCCTTTATTTGCAACATTGCTTCTTTGGAAAGCGTATCAATCGCAGTATTGTCCAAGAAGCCTTTAATAGGTTGGATAATTTCATCTTTTAAGTTGTTTACTTGTGTTATGATAGTTTGCTTTGCTTCCTCCTCATCTGCATCCATCCATGCTTCATTCAATTCCATCATTTCCATTAAAAAAGCCGGACTAAGGGCGAACTTCTCATCGGGTGTCGTATAGTTCAAAATATCAAGCACATAGGCCAAAACAAGTTCTTTATTATTTAATAAGGTAAATCCTTTATTTGCTAGGGCAGTCCTTTCTAAGGCTAATTCTTGCTCTTCAGCCGTGTTTTGTGCAAACCTGTCGGGGTGGGAAGCCTTTTGTATTTCCAAGAATGAATTGCGCAGCTTTTGCGTATCTACTTGAAAACCAATAGGCAAGCCAAATAATTCGAAATAATTCATTTCAATATTTTGTATATTGCGTAAAACTACCACAATGCCGGTAATAGGACTTATTAAAGAGGGAAAAGTTCCCAATGACAACAGAGTGGCGCTAACCCCCAAACAATGTAAATGGATAACTACTGAATTCCCCAATTGGGAAGTTATCGTCGAAAGTTCGGCTAACAGGTGTTATGCTGATAATGAATATACAAGACAAGGCATTAAAGTGGTTACTGATATTTCACCAGCTGATATTTTGCTTGGTATAAAAGAAGTCCCAAAGGAGCAATTAATCCCATCAAAAACCTATTTATTCTTCTCGCATACAAAAAAAGCACAATCTTATAATCAAGCGTTATTTCATGCAATGATGGATAAGGATATTACTTTAATTGATTACGAATGTTTAGAACATGAAGATGGACAACGTTTAATAGGGTTTGGATTTTTTGCAGGTATTGTAGGTGCTCATAATGGTATAATGGCATTTGGTAACCGAACTAAGCAATTTCATTTAGGCCGTGTTAAGGATGTTAAAGATTATTTGGAACTCATTCATACTTATTTTGGATTAAAACTACCACCCATTAAAGTTGTAGTTACGGGATCGGGTAGAGTAGCACATGGAATTTTAGAAATCATGAACTTAATGGATGTGCAACAATTAGAACCCGATGAATTTATAAGCCGTAAGTATACTTATCCAGTATACACTCATTTAAAAGGGGGTGATTTATATAGGCATAAAGAATCAAACATTTACGAAAGAAATGATTTCCATGAACATCCTGAAAATTATACATGTTTATTTAATAACTATTTGCCGCATGTGAATATTTTAATGAATGGTATTTATTGGGAGCAAGGCATTCCGCCATTATTTACTCATGCCGACTTGAATAATGAATTCGCCTTAACCACTATTGCCGATATTACCGACGACGCACATGGAAGTGTTCCTTGTAACTTAGGTGATGCCCCTTCTGAAGATCCTATTTACGGAGCGGATATGCAAACTTTTGAAAAGACAGCTCCATACTTGGCAACTAGTATTGATATTATGGCTGTAGGTAATTTACCGAATGAATTACCACGTGATGCAAGTCGCTTCTTTGGCGAACAATTAATTAAATATGTTATACCTGATTTAATTGGTAAGGGCAATGAAATAATTTCAAGGGCAACAATGCTAGAGAAAGGGAAACTTAATCCTAGGTATAACTACTTAGCTGAATATGCGAAACACTAAAGGTGCAAATAATACCCCTGCAGTAATTCGGTAAAAAGGGATTCGTATTTATTGTTGGCATCTTTTATGAAAATCTTGGATCGCTTAACAATAATGGGCCCTTGTGCTTTTAGTACTAGCGTAGGTTTAATATATTTTTGCATAGCACGGATAGGTAGGGTTTTGGAGGTATTGTGTACTAAAATTTCCTCTGCTAATTGCAAGCCATTTGCTTCTGTTAATTTTTGCATGGTGTAGGAACGCAATGCTGGTATCAAAACATAATAGCTGCCACCTTCGTTTAATAATTTACCAACATGCTCGGTCAGCTCACTCCAAGGTAATCCCACACTATGGGATGCTAAATTCTTTTTTTCGTCGGGTGATTTTAAATCTCCTTCGTAGAATGGGGGATTACATATTATGCAATCAAATTTTTGTTTATTTGAACTTACAATACTTTCACTATATTCCTGTAAGGAACTATTTACAACTTGCATAGTACTAGCCCAAGGACTTAATGCAAAATTACTAGCTGCTTCAGTAGCTGCTGCAGCTTCAATTTCAAGGGCTGTAATTTTTGAAGGATTGCTATTGTTAGCTGTGGCTTGTGCCAACATTAAACTTAATAAACCAGTCCCTGTGCCAATATCTAAAATTGTAGTAGTCTTTACTAGGGCTTCGTCCTTCGCTACCCAGGCACCAAACAAACATGCATCAGTACAAACCTTCATAGCGGAATGTTCCTGATGCACGATAAATTTTTTGAACTGAAAAAAAGTGTTAGCCACTATTCAGCTGTTAAACCTGCGCCTAAATATTCTAAATTTAAACGAGCGATATTTGATATAGAAATTTCTTTAGGACAAGTTGCTTCACAAGCGCCTGTATTTGTACAAGCACCAAAGCCTTCTTTGTCCATTTGAGCAACCATATTTAATACACGTGATTTGCGTTCAATTGCACCTTGTGGCAAAAGCGCTAAGTGTGACACTTTTGCACTTAAGAATAACATTGCCGAGCTGTTTTTACAAGCTGCAACGCAAGCACCACAACCTATACACATTGCCGCTGCAAAAGAGGCATCCGCTTTGTCTTTTTCAATTGGTAAGCTATTACCATCAACAGCATTTCCAGTATTTACACTTACATAACCACCTGCTTGTATAATTCTATCAAAAGCCGAACGGTCGACTGTTAAGTCCTTTACAATAGGGAATGAATTAGCTCTCCAAGGTTCAATTACAATTGTTTCACCGTCTTTGAATGCACGCATGTGTAATTGACAAGTTGTATTTGCTTGCCAAGGGCCATGTGGTTTACCATTAATGTACAATGAGCACATTCCGCAAATACCTTCTCTACAATCGTGGTCAAATGCAACAGGTTCTCCTCCATCAACAATTAGTTTTTCATTTAAAATGTCTAACATTTCTAAGAAAGACATTTCATGTGAAATTCCTGCAACATCATAAGTAACAAATGCACCTGTAGTGTTAGCATTTTTTTGACGCCAAACTTTAAGCTTTAAATTCATTGTGTTTTGTGACATATCTTATAAATTATTCTAGTAAGTATTATTTGTTTTGAGCGATTATTTGTAGTTACGTTGAGAAGGTTTAATTACTTCGTATTTTAATTCTTCTTTATGTAATTGCCACTCATGTTCACCTTTATTTTCCCAAGCCGCAACATACATATAGTTTTCATCGTCTCTTAATGCTTCGCCTTCTGGTGTTTGATATTCTTCTCTAAAGTGACCGCCACAACTTTCTTCTCTGTTTAAAGCATCAACACACATTAATTCTCCTAATTCAATAAAATCTGCAACACGGTTGGCTTTATCTAATTCAGGATTGTATTCATTTATTTCACCAGGAATTCTCACGTCACTCCAGAATTCTTTTTTCAATGCTTGCACATCAGCTATGGCTTTTAATAAACCTTCTTTATTTCTTGACATTCCACATTCGTTCCAGATAATTTTCCCTAAACGCTTATGGAAACTTTCAACAGATTGTTTACCATTTATATTTTTTAAAGAAGCGATACGTTCTGCAACTACTTTTGCTGCTGCTTCAAATGCAGGATGCGTTGTTGGAATTGCAGCATTGTAAATTTCGTCAGCTAAATTATTACCCACTGTGTATGGAGCAACAAAGTATCCATCTGCTAAACCTTGCATTAAGGCACTTGCCCCTAAGCGGTTTGCGCCATGGTCACTAAAGTTAGCTTCTCCTAGTGCATATAAACCTTTAACATTAGTTTGTAATTCATAATCTACCCAAAGGCCACCCATTGTATAGTGAACAGCAGGGTAGATACGCATTGGTACTTCATAAGGATTTTCGCCAGTAATTTTAGCATACATTTCAAACAAGTTGCCATACTTTTCTTTCACTACTTCCTTACCCATTGCAATAATTTGATCAATGCTAACATCCTTTAAGCCTTGCTTGCTAACTTCTATCTTGCCATATCTTTCAATTGCTGCTGCATAATCTAAATATACTGCTTGCTTTGAAGTACCTACACCATAACCAGCATCACATCTTTCTTTTGCTGCACGTGAAGCAACGTCACGTGGCACTAAGTTTCCGAAAGCAGGATAGCGGCGCTCTAAATAATAGTCTCTTTCTTCTTCAGGTATTTCATTTGCCTTTCTTGTCTCACCTAATTTTTTTGGAACCCAAATACGACCATCATTTCTTAAGGACTCTGACATTAATGTCAGCTTAGATTGATGATCGCCACTTACTGGAATACAAGTAGGGTGAATTTGTGTAAAGCAAGGATTTGCAAAATAAGCACCTTGCTTATGCGCTTTCCAAGCTGCAGTAACATTCGATCCCATTGCATTGGTTGACAAATAAAACACGTTACCATAACCACCCGTACATAAAAGTACCGCGTGGCCAAAATGTTTTTCTAATTCACCTGTAATTAAATTACGTGCAATAATACCTTTTGCTACACCATCAATTTTCACAACATCTAACATTTCATGACGTGCATGCATTGTTACATTACCCAAAGCAACTTGACGCTCTAATGCTTGATAAGCGCCAATTAATAATTGCTGCCCTGTTTGGCCAGCAGCATAAAATGTTCTTTGTACTTGCGTACCACCAAACGAACGGTTACTTAATAAACCGCCGTATTCACGTGCGAAAGGAACACCTTGTGCAACGCATTGGTCAATAATATTCGAACTTACTTCAGCTAGGCGATGGACGTTCGCCTCACGCGCACGATAATCGCCCCCTTTAATTGTGTCGTAAAATAAACGGAATACACTGTCTCCGTCGTTTTGATAATTTTTTGCAGCATTAATGCCACCTTGTGCCGCAATTGAATGCGCACGACGTGGCGAATCCTGGAAACAAAATGCTTTTACTTTATAGCCAAGTTCTCCCATTGCTGCAGCAGCAGAAGCGCCGGCTAGGCCAGTACCAACAATGATCACTTCCATCTTTCTTTTGTTGGCAGGGTTAACTAGTTTACAATGTCCTTTGTAATCGACCCATTTATCTTCTAGTTTTCCGGCAGGTATTTTAGAATCTAACATATATTATCTTTTATCTAACGTTTAGAGAAATTTTATTTTATTCTTTGTTTTATTTGATCCAATCAAAATAAAAACTAAGTGGCATTAAAGCAAAAAGCAATGGTATTAAAATTGCAAAACCATAACCCATGCTTGTAATTATTGCTTGGTACCTTTTATTGTATACACCAATTGTTTTAAATGCACTTTGAAAACCGTGTGCTAAATGATAGGCTAGAGAACCACATGCTAACACATATAGAATTACTACATAAGGGTTGGTAAATACAATATCCATTTCAGCATATAAATTATGAAGCTTAACACCATTATGTTCCATTTCTCCTAAAGCTTTAATGTTGGCAATTCCACCTAAACGGCTAGGCGTCCAGAAATGATAAATATGTGCAATTAAGAAAAGTAAAATTAATGTACCCAATAAGGCCATACTTCTACTATACCATTTACTACCGTCTTTGTAAGTTACGGCGTAACCAACTGCTCTTTTACTTTTGTTTTCAAGTGTCAATAAGTAGCCTTGAATAATGTGCAAGAAAATGAATAGAAATAATCCAATTTCTAAAACTCTTGGCACTGCATTACTTCCCATAAAATGTCCGGCTTTGTTAAACATTAAACCACCATCATTCGCCCAAATGGTTGCGTTAAGGCCTGCATGCACAATTAAAAAAAGAATTAAAAAGATACCTGTGAATCCCATTACCAATTTTTTCCCAACGGAAGAGGTAAACATTTGTTTAAAGGTCATAGTAGAATGATTTAAAATCGGCACAAAAGTAAGCATGAAATACGATGTAATCACAAATCGTTTTATGATTTTTGGCATTAGCGCCTAATACCTTAACAAGCTGTGCATAGAAATAACTATATATAATAAAAAAATCCCTTTTAAGGTTTAAATAAACCGCTCGCATAAAAAAATGAAAGGAACCTGCATTTGGCCTATTTTTACGGTATGATAAAAGTGATAGGAATACTTTGGAATAGCTTTAAAATGGCCCTACAGGAGCTAAAAGTGAATAAATTAAGAACTTTCTTGTCGCTTTTTGGCATTACTATTGGTATTTTTTGCATCATTGGTGTTTTAGCGACTATTGACAGTTTAAAATCTAAAATTAAGAACGATTTATCTGGCTTAGGAAACAATACCATTTTTGTAGACAAATGGAGTTATGGTGGTGGTGGAGAAGGAGCAGAATATCCTTGGTGGAAATATATGAAGCGTCCAAGTATGAAAGTGGAGGAGATGGAATTTATTAAACAACGTTCAACACTTGCATCCAATGCAGCTTTTTTTGTATCTGGTGCAGCCACTTTTTCTTTTGAAGACAACCAATTAAAAGGGGTTAGTATTTATGGGGTAACCAATGAATTTAATTCCATTCAAACATTTAATATTGGATTTGGCAGGTATTTTAATGAAAGCGATTTTACAAGAGGTGCGCCTTATTCTGTAATTGGCATTAAAGTAGCAGAAGAATTGTTTGGGAAGCCAGAAAAAGCGATAGGTAAAACAATATCCTACGGCGGACGTAGGTTACAAGTAATTGGTGTAATTGAAAAACAAGGAAGTTCTTTTGTAGGGGGTTTTGATTACGACAAAGCTGCTATTGTACCTTATATTTATTTTGCATCCATTTTTAATCCAGATAATTCGAATCCCTATATTATGGTGCAGGCATTGCCAGGTATTCAAACTAGGGCATTACAAGAAGAATTAATTGGTGTTATGCGTCAGTTAAGAAAGTTAAGTCCTACAGAAGAGGATAATTTTACTTGTAATGATGTGGCACAATTTAAAGACCAAATTGAAAAAGTTTTTGGTTCTATAAACCAGGGTGGCTGGGCTATTGCGGGTTTATCCTTATTAGTGGGTGCTTTTGGAGTTGCTAATATTATGTTTGTAACTGTTAGGGAAAGAACTAGCCAAATTGGTTTAAAAAAGGCTTTAGGTGCTAAAAGGTCAACTATACTTTATGAATTTCTTTTAGAAAGTGCTTTCTTATGTATTATAGGTGGCCTTGCAGGGTTATTACTAGTTTGGTTGCTCACCCTTGCACTAGGAGCAGTACTTCCATTTCCTATATTTATAGCGCCAAGTATTGTATTCTTAGCTTTAAGTATTTGTATTGTTTTAGGCGTGATAGCAGGTATTATTCCTGCCTCAATTGCTTCAAAAATGAATCCTGTGGATGCCATAAGAACAAAGTAAGGGACGTATTTTATTTAGCTTTACATTTGCATTGTGTCAAATAAAACCATCACCATATTGGCTATAGAGTCGTCTTGTGACGAAACGGCTGCTTCTGTTATTGTGAATGGCAAAATATTGTCAAATTTTATTGCAACACAAGCGGTTCATGAAAAATTCGGAGGGGTAGTGCCTGAATTAGCTAGCAGGGCACATATGGAAAATATAGTTCCTGTTGTTGACGAGTCCTTAAAAAAAGCGTTTCCTAATTTAACACATCCACAAAGGTTAGCGCAACTAAATGCGATTGCTTTTACACAAGCACCAGGATTAATTGGTAGCCTATTAGTAGGAGCACAATTTGCAAAATCGCTGGCATTAACATTAGGCATACCCTTAATCGCAGTGCATCACATGCAAGCCCATGTTTTAGCAAATTTAATTGACGACCCTAGGCCTAGCTTCCCTTTTTTATGTTTAACGGTTAGCGGGGGACATACCCAAATTGTACAATGTAATAGCCCAGCAAGTTTAGAAATCATAGGAGAAACTATTGATGATGCAGCTGGAGAAGCCTTCGATAAAATTTCAAAACTTTTAGGACTTCCATATCCTGGGGGGCCTGTATTAGATAAGCTTGCTCAACTTGGTAACCCGAGGGCTTTTGAATTTGC
>CANHAE010000078.1 GCA_947458915.1 Bacteroidota bacterium | reverse complement strand
CCTTTAGATTTGCAAGATTTGCTTTTAGGGGTAATGGATAGTTTTAAATTGCAATTGGAAGCAAAGCCGTCGAATATTGAAACTTATTTTGAAGCAAAGAATCATTTAATTAAGGCAGATGAAGAACATTTGCTGCATGTTTTTTCTAACTTAATTGACAATGCAATAAAGTATTCAAAAGAAAGTATTGACATTACAATTCATACAAGAAACATAAATAATAAAATAGTAGTGTCAATTGAGGACCAAGGAATAGGAATGAATCCTGATACAATAAAGCATATTTTTGAAAAATTTTATAGGGCTCATTCAGGTAACATACATAATGTAAAAGGTTTTGGCCTTGGATTAAGTTATGTAAAGTGGGTAGTAGACATGCATAAGGGGAAAATTCAAGTGGACAGTCACGAAGACGCTGGCACAAAAATTGAAATTACTTTACCTATTGCTTAATCCAAAATAAGCAACCATCCCCATAACTTAAAAAGCGATATTTATGCGCGAGGGCATGTTCATAAATGCTTTTCCATTGCTCGCCAACTATAGCCGCAATAATTAACAACAAAGTCGATTTAGGCTGATGAAAATTCGTCACCAAAGCATTACAAATCCTAAATGTATAACCGGGAGTAATCATTAATTGCGTTTTTGCTATTAATTTTTCAAGTTTATGCTCAGTTAACCAATCTTTTAGTGCACTGAGTGCAGCTTGTTTTGTAATATTCAAGTGGGCTAAGTCAATTGCATCCCATTGAGCAAGGTTCAATTCTGAACTACTTATATTAGCCTGTTCTTTTTTTTGTGAAATTAGCTTAACACCTAGCCAATACATGGACTCAAGGGTCCTAAGCGAAGTAGTACCAACTGCAATGACAGGATTTTTTATATTATTATCCTTCGTGTTTTTAATTAAGTAATCAAGCGTTGATATAGGAACCTCAATAAATTCTGCATGCATTACATGCTGGTCAATGGTATCTACCTTTACTGGCATAAAAGTGCCAGCACCAACATGTAAGGTTACAAATTCCGTATTAATATTTTTAGTAGCGAGTTTCTCAAATACTTTTTCATTAAAATGCAATCCAGCTGTAGGTGCTGCTACCGAACCTTCTTCAACTGCGTAAGTTGTCTGGTATCTGTCTTTATCATCTTCGGTAGTTTGTCTATTTATATAAGGGGGGAGTGGAATATTGCCAATTAAAGTTAATAGCTCAGAGAAACTAATAGTAGCATCGTCCCAATTAAATTCAACTAAAAATTTCCCGTCGGCTTGGTTGGTTTTTTTTGCCCTTACGATAATATTTTTATTATTATGCTTTATTATTTTTTCTAAGTAAGTTGTTTTCCATTTTTTTGCGCCACCTACTAAACAAATCCATTCTACTTTTTGCGTTGCTTGCATTGCTAGTATTACTGGTGTATACTTTTCAGTAGGCTCTAAACAAAAAATTTCTATTTTGCTATTCTTTGTTTCTTCCTCCTCATTACTAATTAAATTTTTATCAAATAAAATTCTTGCTGCAATCACTTTACTATTATTAAAAAAAAGTGTTGCACTGGTTGTGATACAATCGCTTATATGACTGTAGGTGGTTTCGGCTATAATGGCTTTATCCCACACTAGTAATTTACTATCCGACCTTAAGGGGGCGGGGGTGTAAGCGATTCGCTCATCAGGCAAGTGGTAATTAAAATCTTCAATAGCTAAGCTAGGTCTTGTAAACATGGTGCAAAGGTACAGAAAGCCCCCGTTTTGCCACTATTCACCAGTTCTTAACCTAAAAAACGGGGTTATCCACAGCAATTAACAAGCTTTATTTTAGAAAACACCCTAAAATATGCTAAAAGGCTTTACTGTATTGAGTTTTAGGATGGTACATTACTTGTGGAAAACTAGAAGGGGTCATTTAGCCTTTAAAAGTGGTAAAAAGTGTTATTTTGTGTGAACAAGTGGTAAAAAACACTTTAATTATTCACAATGACAGGCTTTCACGGAGAATATCAATCAACCATAGACGCAAAAGGGCGTTTCTTGCTTCCAGGCAGTTTGAAAAAACAACTGGCTGAAGGAGAGACTCGTTTTATTGTGAGTAGGGGGTTTGAGAAGTGCTTGACGCTTTATCCGATAAAAAGCTGGCAGGCTATTTTAGACAGAATTAGTCAATTGAATGATTTTGATCCCAAAGTGAGACAGTTCAGACGTCAGTTTTTGGGTGGAGCTACGGAGGTTGAAATGGATAGCGCAGGCCGTCTATTATTACCACCAACTTTAAGAGAGTTTGCTTTACCTGGAAAAGAGATTGTATTAGCGGCTGCATTAGATCGCTTCGAAATTTGGGATGCAAGTAAGTATAAACAGCTCTTTGAGGATTTCTCTGCAGATGAATTTAGTAATCTGGCGCAAGAGGTAATGGCAGGTATTAATAAAAAAGATTAAGGAATAAAGATGACCAACCCTACATCAAACATTCCTTCTTCTGAATACCATATCCCTGTCTTATTTCATGAAACAATGGAATATCTAAATATACAACCCGAAGGGATATATGTAGATGTAACGTTTGGTGGCGGTGGCCATAGCCGAGGCATTTTATCAAAATTAGGACCCAAGGGTCGTTTAATAGCTTTTGATCAAGATGCTGATGCTAAAAATAATTTACCAAACGATGACCGTGTTTTATTTGTTCCAGAAAATTTCAGGTACTTACAAAGATTTTTACGATTGCACAAAATTGTCCAAGTTGACGGTGTATTAGCTGACTTAGGTGTTAGCAGTCACCAGTTTGACGAGGGTTCAAGAGGTTTTTCGACAAGGTATGACGGTCCTTTTGATATGAGAATGGATCAACGTCAACAAAAAACCGCAGCGCAAGTAATAGAAACTTTTAGTGAAACCGAATTGCATAAAATGTTTGAACAGTATGGCGAGGTGACGAATTCAAAAACCTTGGCAAAACATATTGTAACACATCGCAAGCACGTAAAGTTGAACACAGTACAAGATTTTAAAACGCTAATAGCACCTGTAGTAAAAGGAAATCCTAATAAATATTGGGCACAAGTTTTTCAAGCTATAAGAATTGTAGTGAATGAGGAGATGGACGTGTTGAGAGATTTTTTAGCGCAACTTCCAATGGTTGTAAAGCCAGGAGGACGCGCTGTTATCATCACATTTCATTCTATTGAAGACAGGCTAGTGAAAAACGCTTTTCGACCTTCACAAGAAGAAGAAAAAGATGCCCACCCATTTCTTTCTACCCCGAAAGAAGTGCTTTGGAATATCATTACAAAAAAACCTGTAGTGGCTTCTGAAAAAGAGATGAAAGAAAACAATCGAAGCAGAAGCGCAAAATTGCGCGCTGCGGAGAGATTATAACCCGCGTATGTCCGTACCCGTTAACCCAGCCCCTAAGAATGCTATTAAAAGCATTCTTAACTACCAGTGGATTGTCCTGAACATAAGTTTCTTTTTGTTCTTGGCATTCATCGCTATACTTTATATAGCGAATGGGCATTTAGCGGATAAGACTATTCGAAAAATAAACACGACAAAAAAAGAACTTAAGGAATTGCAATTCGAGTATAAAACGGTAAAGGCCGATTTAATGCGTCGTAGCCGTGCAGTTGAAATTGAAAATGCCTTAGCGCCTTACGGTTTAGCAGTAGCGAAGGATATGCCCGTTCGATTACAAATAGAAAATAAATTTAGTACCAAAAACCTTGACAAATAATAATGGACGTAAAACGCGACATATTATGGAGGGTTT
Organism: Bacteroidota bacterium; assembly: GCA_947458915.1. Classification (GTDB taxonomy): domain Bacteria; phylum Bacteroidota; class Bacteroidia; order Chitinophagales; family Chitinophagaceae; genus Sediminibacterium. The sequence goes on along the minus strand of CANHAE010000078.1, from coordinate 5,369 downwards.
ATTTAAGTTATATACTAGTAATAATAGTATGTATTGCTATTTTAGGTAAAGCGTTTTATATACAACAAGTTCAAGGGAAGTACTGGAGAGGATTAAGTGATAGTTTGCATCAACGTATAGTTGATATACCTGCAGCAAGAGGTACTATTTATAGTGAAGATGGTCAAATGTTAAGTACTAACATCCCTCAATTTGATATTTATATTGATTTTAGAGTTAAGCCATTACACGAAAAAAAGGGTAAAATATTTAGAGAAAATATTGATTCACTTTCCTTAGCCTTAGCTAGTTTATTTAAGGACCAAGCGCCTGAAAAATATAAAGATGCTTTAACTAAAGCTTTTGAAACCAAAGAGCCCAACTACGAACTAAGAAAAAAAATAAGTTATCCGCAATATTTATTACTAGCTAAATTCCCACTATTTAAATTGGGGCGTTATAAGAGTGGTATGATAGCGCAGGAAAAGAATATTCGCTTGAACCCTTACGAGAATATTGGATACAGGACTATTGGTTTGGCTAGGGATCAAAACAAGGTAGGATTAGAATTGTCTTATGATACCGTATTGAATGGTCGTAATGGTCGCCAATTGGTAAGGGCAATAGCTGGCGGTGTAACAGTGCCAGTAGAAGAAGGTGCATTTGAAATTGAACCAGAAACAGGCAAGGATATTGTTAGCACATTAGATGTATTTATTCAAGAAGTTACGGAGAATGCATTAATGAAAATGATGATTAAGAATGAAGCACAGAACGGTGTGGCGATGGTGATGGAAGTGAAAACAGGGAAAATTAAAGCCATTGCCAATTTAGGTAAAATAAGCGAAGGAGTTTATAGAGAGAATTTGAATTATGCTATAACCCCTACAGAACCAGGTTCGACTTTTAAATTAGTAACCTTATTATCGGCTTTAGAGGATGGTAAAGTTACTTTGAATGGTACTGTAGATTTAGAAGGGGGGACCTGGAGGGTAGCTAATCAAACTGTTTATGATTCTGAAAAACATGGTAAGCACCAAGCAACGGTTTTAGAAGCTTTTGAGGAAAGTTCAAATGTGGGTATGGCAAAAATTGCCATGCAGCATTATAATAATAATATAGATGTTTATTTTAAGCATTTAACTAAGTTAAGGTTAGATTCTACTTCAGGGCTTGATTTAGTTGGTGAGCAAATGCCGAGAATTGTTAAACCAGGAAGTAGGTTATGGGGACCAACTACTTTGCCTTGGATGGCTTTTGGGTATAATATTGAAATTGCGCCTATTCAAACCTTGAATTTATATAACGCCATTGCCAATAATGGAGTGATGATGAAGCCTTATTTGGTGAATTCGATTCAAGAAGAAGGAAAAATGATAAAAAACTTTCTACCTAAAGTATATAATGCACAATTATGTAAGCCGACTACTATAAGAGACTTACGTATCGCATTGGAAGGTGTATGTATAAATGGAACTGCTAAAAAATTATTTGCAAATAGTTTATATAAAGTTGCAGGAAAAACTGGTACTGCATTAGTAGCTAATGGTAATAAAGGATATGCAGATAAAATTTATCAGTCCTCATTTGCTGGTTATTTCCCTGCTGATAATCCACAATATACAATAGTGGTTATTATTAAAAATAAACCACATGCAGCTAATTTTTATGGTGGCTCTGTGGCTGGTCCTGTGTTTAAAGAAATCAGCGACAGATTATATTCAACCTATATCCAGAACAAACTAAATATTGCACCAGTTGTACATTTAAAGGATAGTCAAGTTTTTAATTATTCTATTTCTAAAATGTCTTTAAAAACTATTGCAAAGCAGTTGTCGCTTAATTATCAGGACTCTTCGTTAAATAACGATTGGGTTAGTATGCAGGGTGCTGGGAAAGTTTTAAAAGTAGGACAGCAGGTTATATCGGATACTACCATGCCCAATATTACTGGCATGAAATTGCAGGACGCTTTATGGTTATGCGAAAAGAAGGGATTAGTGGTAAGCTGTGTTGGAAGAGGGAAAGTAGTAAAACAAAGTATTGTTCAGGGTCAGTATATTCAAAAAGGACAACAAATTCAAATTGAATTAAACTAATGAAAGAACTACAATCTATATTATTTGGTGTTGCACTTCGTGAAGTAGCGGGTAATACTAAGCAAGTAATAAATGATATTCAAATTGATTCAAGAAAAGTAAAAATTGGTTGTGTATTTGTTGCTATTAGAGGTGCTCAAGTGGACGGACACGATTATATTGAAACAGCTATTGAGAAAGGGGCAACTGTAATTGTTTGTGAAGAAATGCCTGGCATGACGCTGCCTCGTGTAACGTATCTTGTGGTTGAAAATACAAACGAAGCGGTTGCTATAATGGCACACCAATTTCACGACGAGCCGTCAACAAAAATGAAATTAGTAGGGGTTACAGGAACGAATGGCAAGACCACCGTAGCTACTCTTTTATTTAAATTGTTTACTGAATTAGGATATACCTGCGGCCTTATAAGTACAGTGGAAAATCATATAGGAAGCACCATTGTTCCAGCGACACATACTACGCCTGACGCAATACAACTAAATGCTTTATTGCATAAAATGGTACAAGCTGGTTGTACGCATGTTTTTATGGAAGTAAGCAGTCATGCAATTCATCAGCATAGAATAACCGGTTTACATTTTACTGGCGGGGCGTTTACCAATATCACACATGATCATTTGGACTATCACCATACTTTCGAAGCTTACTTAGAAGCTAAAAAAGCCTTCTTCGATCAGTTGTCAACTGATGCATTTGCATTGACAAATTTGGATGATAAAAATGGCGCGCAAATAATAGACGATACCAAAGCGAACAAATTAACTTATGCATTACATGCGCCAGCTACGTATAAAGGTAAAATCTTAGAAAATCAATTGACGGGACTAGTCATGATGGTTAATAATATTGAAGTGCATTGTCGTTTAATTGGCACTTTTAATGCGTATAATTTTTTAGCTGTATATGGAGTAGCCATTCAGCTGGGAGAAAATTCGGCATCGGTGTTAACTGTATTGAGTGCTTTAACTGGTGCAGAAGGAAGGTTTGATTATATTATTAGCAAGCAAAATATAATTGGCATTGTTGACTATGCACATACTCCTGATGCGTTAGAAAATGTTTTGACAACTATTGCTAAGTTAAGAAAAGGGGGAGAGGATGTAATCACCGTAGTAGGCTGCGGAGGAGACAGGGATAAGACTAAGCGACCAATTATGGCTCAGGTGGCATGTGATTTAAGTACAAAAGTATTTTTAACTAGTGATAATCCCCGTTCAGAAGACCCTAATGAAATTATAAAGGACATGGAGCAAGGGTTAACGAGTGCTGCAAAAAGAAAATATATAAATATTGTCGACAGAAAAGAAGCAATAAAAGCTGCAGTGAGTTTTGCAAAGCCAGGAGATATCATATTAGTAGCAGGAAAAGGACATGAGAAATACCAGGATATAAAAGGGGTGAAGCATGATTTTGATGATAAAGCCATTTTAAAACATTTATTCAACGAATTCGAAAAATAACCCAGTATGCTGTATCAATTATTTTCTTGGTTAGATCAGACTTTTAATATCCCTGGATTGGGAGCATTCCAATTTTTGACTTTCAGGATTGCGATGGCAATATTATTATCCTTGTTTATTGCAACAGTTTATGGTAAAAAAATGATTGTTTTTTTACAGCATAAACAAATTGGTGAAAGTGTAAGAGAACTAGGCTTAGCAGGAGAACAACAAAAAAAAGGTACACCCACAATGGGCGGCATCATTATTTTGATGAGTATATTAATACCTACTTTGTTGTTTGCCAATTTGGACAAAGTGTATATCCGGTTAATGATATTATGTACTGTTTGGTTAGGGTTAATAGGTTTTCTTGACGATTACTTTAAAATAAGAGCAAGGAAAGAAGCTATTAGCAAAGGGGAGTCCTATAAAAAACAAAATAGTGATGGCTTGGCTGGAATTTCCAAAATAATTGGACAGGTTGGTTTAGGCATTATTATTGGTGTTACACTTTACTTTAGTAATTCAGTAACTGTGGAGAGAGAAATTGTATCCACTTCGGTTAATGCGAGTTTGGCAAAAGGAGAAAGAGTAGCTAAAGGGGCTAACGTAGTGGTAAGGGTAATTAATGGTGAGGAAAGAAGATTCGTAAAGGTGAAAACACCTATTACAACAATCCCATTTGTAAAAAATCATGAATTTAATTACAGCAAATTAATTAGTTGGATGGGACCTGGTGCCGAAAAGTACACCTGGATTGTTTATATATTAGTGGTCACTTTTATAATTACGGCTGTTTCCAATGGGGCAAATATTACGGACGGCTTAGATGGCTTGGCAGCAGGCGTTAGCGCAATAATTGGAGCTGCATTAGGGGTATTTATTTATGTAAGTGGCAACTATGTATTTGCCGATTATTTGAACGTCATGTACATTCCTAATTTAGGGGAACTATCCATTTTTGTAGGCGCATTTGTAGGTGCATGTATTGGATTTTTATGGTACAATGCATACCCTGCTCAAGTATTTATGGGTGATACTGGAAGTTTAGCACTAGGTGGTATAATTGCATCATTGGCAATTATTGTTCGAAAAGAATTATTGATTCCTATTTTCTGTGGCGTATTCTTAATTGAAAATTTAAGTGTCATAATTCAAGTTGGTTATTTTAAGTACACAAAGAAAAAATTTGGGGAAGGAAGAAGAGTGTTTTTAATGAGCCCCTTACATCACCATTATCAAAAGAAAGGTTTCCATGAAAGTAAAATTGCAGTCCGTTTTTGGATTATCACCATATTATTAGTAGTTACTTCTATTCTAACATTAAAAACACGATAAGCATTGGCAAAGAAATTAGTCATATTAGGGGCAGGCGAAAGTGGTATAGGAACTGCTTTATTAGCTAAGCAAAAAGGGTACGATGTATTCGTTTCAGATGCTAGTGCAATAAAGCCTATTTATCAAAAAGAATTGGAAGACAGTGCAATCCCTTTTGAGTCTGGATCACATAGTGTTGAAAGAATATTGGCGGCGGATGAAGTAATGAAAAGCCCAGGTATCCCGGAAAAGAACGAATTGGTGAAACAAATTCGTGCTAAAGGTATTCCGGTGGTAAGTGAAATTGAATTTGGATTCAGGTACAAGGGCGAAAGCAAAATTGCGGCAATTACAGGCAGTAATGGAAAAACTACAACTACTTCTTTGCTATACCATATATGCAAACTAGCGGAAAAAGATGTTGCAATGGTAGGGAATCTTGGATTTTCTTTTGCAAGACAAGTAGCTGTAGCGCCTAAAGCACTTTACATCATTGAAGTAAGTTCTTTTCAATTAGACGATATCACAT
>CANHAE010000077.1 GCA_947458915.1 Bacteroidota bacterium | reverse complement strand
GTGTTACTTTAAGTTAAGTAGGGTTAGTAGGTTTCTTTTTTACAAGCATTACAATTGCAATTACTACCCAAACAATATTCACTACCATTGAAGGGTAGGCTTGGTGGAAGTAAGTATTTATTACAAAAAAAATCCCGCCAAATATATTGGCCCAAACGTATAGCTTACTAGTTGTTGGGAGCTTCCCTGAAATGTTTAAGGCGTAGGATGCAACAATTAATATGGAAGCTATCCATCCAATACTTTCTACAACAATTTCCATTTCGGTCAGTTTTTTATTTACACTTAAAATTACTAATAAAATTAAGCTAAATCGTAGGACTATTCACAAATAGTGCCGAAGTTCAAGTCAGCGCTCGGCATAATTGTAATTTTATTGTAAAACTTTCGATTAACAATGGTTTTAATTGCGTTTCTACATTATATTCGCTTCAGTATGAGGCGTCACCTATTTGCATCTTCATTTATTTTCATTATTGGTACCCAGGTATTACCTGTTCAGGGTTTTCAGGTTTGGTATAATTTATTGAAATTTGAAAATAACATTGAAGCCCCAATGGTCCAAAAGATACAAGAAAAAAGCCTTGAAGAATCTCAGTTAAAACTTAAAATTACAATCACTAGTACTAGAAACTATTTACGACTTTAAAATAACAGCTACTTTAAAAATATATAAATGGAAAAATCATACAATAGATTATTAGAAAACAATAAAAAATGGGTTGCTGAACAATTAGAGATAGATCCTAATTTTTTCGAAAAACTTTCAAACGGACAGGCTCCTGAATATTTGTGGATAGGTTGTTCGGATAGCAGGGTGCCAGCTAATACCATTACAGGAACTAACCCTGGTGACATGTTTGTGCATAGGAATATTGCTAATATGGTTGTACATAGTGATATGAACATGTTAAGTGTATTGTCCTATGCTGTAGAAGTTTTAAAAGTGAAACATATTATTGTTTGTGGGCATTATGGTTGCGGAGGTGTTTTAGCAGCAATGGGCAATCAGCAAATTGGTTTAATTGACAACTGGCTAAGACATATTAAGGATGTATATCGTTATCATCACCAGGAATTAGATGCAATTGCCGACCCTATTGAAAGAGGGAGAAGATTTGTAGAAGTAAATGTGATGGAACAAGTGCACGACTTAGGTAAAACAAGTATAGTGCAGAATGCTTGGAAAAATAATCAGCCTTTACATTTACATGGCTGGGTGTATGACGTTCATGATGGATTGATTAAGGATTTAGGCGTAAACTTTAAGAACACTAAGGACTTGCATAATGTATATCATTTAGATTAACACTTCTTTATAATAATTTTAAAGGCCATTTTCTTCAGGGAATGGCCTTTTTCGTTTAAATTTAGGAAACACTTTTTCTCTTTTAATTTTATACCAATGAAAAACATTTTTTCTATTATCGCCATCTTCTTTGTGATTGGCGTAAACGCGCAAGCATATTTACCTTCTAAAGAAATTATACAATCAAGGTCTGTATTTCAGGATCAGAAGTTTGGCATGTTTATACATTGGGGAGCTTCTAGTGTTTTAGGGAATGGAGAATGGGTTATGGAAACTCAATCTATTAATAAGGAGGATTATAAGAAATTATTAAAAGTGTTTAATCCAATTGATTTTGATGCTGCAAAATGGGTGTCAATTGCAAAAAATGCGGGCATGAAATATATTGTCCTTATTACAAGGCATCACGATGGATTTTCAAATTGGGATACTAAGTATTCCGACTGGAAAATCACCAATACGCATTACAAACAGGATCCATTAAAGTTGTTAGCTGCAGAGTGCAAAAAACAGGGTTTAAAGCTAGGTTTATACTATTCAACTTTGGATTGGAGTAGAGACGATTACCCTTACGAAACAGGACGTACTGGGCAAAAAACAGGAAGGATACAAAAAAGTAATTATGCTTCGTATTTACAATTCATGAAAAATCAATTGACTGAACTACTCACCAACTATGGGGAAATTTCATGTATTTGGTTTGACGGACATTGGGACCAAACAAATCCAGAAGGAGCAAAAGATAGAACTTCCAGAGTGGATTGGAAATATGATGAAATTTATAGCTTAATTCATAAGCTACAACCTGGTTGTATGATTGGAAATAACCACCATTTGGACCCATTGCCTGGTGAGGATTTTCAAATGTTTGAACAAGATTTACCTGGGCAAAACCATACTGGCTTAAGTTTTCAAGCTGCTTCCGAACTTCCTTTGGAATCATGTATTACCATGAATGACTCATGGGGATTTAGAATCACGGACCGAAAATACAAAAGCTTCAAAGAAATTATTAACACATTGGTTGGTGCAGCAGGGAGAAATAGTAATTTATTATTAAACGTAGGCCCCATGCCAAACGGAGAAATTCAGCATGAATTTGTAGATACTTTACAAAAAGTAGGGCAGTGGGTTAAGCAATATGGTCATACGATATACGGCACAAGGGGCGGTCCCATGAATGCTGAAAACTGGGGGGTTACTACGCAAAACGAGGAAAATGTGTATTTGCATTTATTGGGTATTCCAGCAACTAAAGAAATATTCATACCTGGGAATTATCAAATAGCTAAAATAAAGGGGATGAATTTCATTAATTCCATAACGGTAACTAAAAAGGAAGGTGGAGTTAGCATACAAATACAAAATCTAGATCACTCAATTGTTGATCAAATCATTATACTCCCGAAGCTAATTAGTAGAAAGCAATAAAATACATTGATAATCAGTCTATTAGAGCACTTCATGCATTTGTAATTAAAGTTAATAGTATGTTCACATACAGGTAACATTCCGGCAACATTAGAGTACAATATTTGCGGTATAAATAACTATATCGTGAAAAGGATATTTCTACTTGCAACACTAATAATACTTACTACCATAGCACAGGCTCAAAAGGCTAAGTTATCTGGTAAGGTAACTAACTCTAAAAACGAAGCTTTAATTGGAGTTACCATTTTTTTAAAATCAGATAAAGGGGTTGCTACAAAGTCAGACGTAGAAGGTCGTTTTGTTTTTAATATTGATATTAAAAAAGAATATGCACTTACCTTTTCTTATGTGGGGTACAAAGAAAAAACAGTACCTGGTTTAATTGCGAACACTTCAGACGAAGAATTAACTTATGATGTATTATTAGAGGAAAGCGGGAAAAAATTAGCAGATGTAGTGGTAAGTGCTACGCGAAGCGGCAATAAGGGAGAAACGGTTAATGCTTTAATTGCGTTTCAAAAAAATACCAATACCGTTGCATCGGTAATTTCTTCCGAAACAATTAAGAGAAGCCCAGATAGAAACACAGCGGAAATTTTAAAAAGAACGCCAGGTGCTTCCATACAAGAAGGAAAATTCATAATCGTAAGGGGATTAGCTGACAGATACAACCAGGCTATGTTAAATGGTGTTTTATTAACTAGCACCGAACCTGATCGTAAAACTTTTTCGTTTGATTTATTTCCTGCACAAATCATTGATAATATTATTATCAATAAAGCTTTTGTGCCAGAATTGCCAGGTGAATGGGCAGGTGGATTAATTCAGGTAAACACAAAGGATATACCTAATAAGAACTTTTTTAATGTACAGGTTTCTACTAGTTACAATACCATAGCAACCGGAAAAGATTTCTACAAGGACAAGGGGGGCAAAACTGATTGGTTAGGTATAGACGATGGATCAAGATCATTACCTGTAGGCTATACAACAAAATCAAATTTTGATACCACTAGTATTGGAGCTAAAACTGCATTAGGGAAAAACATGTCAAATAATTGGGTGCCTATTAAAACAACAGCCTCTCCAAATTTTGCAGTGCAAATGAATGGAGGGTTCTCGGGGACACTTTTTGGTAAAAAAATGGGCGGCATGTTAGGTATAAACTACGCTAAAAATCAAAGGTTTCAAGACAATTTTAATCAACAAAATACTTTAAATGGAGTTGACAATTTCTCTATCGTTTATAAGTATGCCGATGAAAAATATATCCAGGATATTAATATGGGTGCCATTGCAGGCTTATCGTTATACTTTAACCCGTTGAATAAAATTAGCTACAAAGCCATAGTAAATGTGAAAGCAGACAATGCATATACAAGCAGGACTGGAAATGAGTACGCTAGAGGAGATTTAATGAAGGGTAATGAGTTTAATTTTTCTCAAAATGTATTTTTCACAAATCAGTTAAATGGTGAACATAGTTTATCCAGTAAGTTAAAGTTTAATTGGTATGGTGCATTCAATATTTTAGATAGCTATACACCTGATCAAAGGAGAGTGTTGTATACCAAAAGTGAAACGGGGACAGATCCTTATGTATTGAACATTTCAAATTCCTTATCTCAGCAGTCAGGGAGTAGAATTTTTCAAAACTTAAGTGATTATATATACACAGGTGGTGGTGACTTAGCATACAAGCTGAATCAACAAACAATTAAAGTTGGGTATATCCTTCAAGTAAAGGACCGCTTATATGATGCTAAATTATTTGCAAATTTCTTACCAACAGACAATCCAACCTTAAGAGCTTTGACCCCAGATGTTGTATTTGCTCCTGAAAATTTTGGTACCGGCACTGATAATAAATTTGCCTTTGATGCTATTAAAGGAAGAAACTTTAGGTATATGGCAAATACGATTTTAAACGCAGGGTATGTGCAGTTTGATAATAAAGTGGCTGAAAAATTAAGAATTGTTTGGGGCTTGCGTGTTGAAGATTACGACCAATTAGTAGGTAGTGTTAAGAAATGGGATCCAAGACATACTTATTCTAAAGTGACAGACTATTTACCAGGTATAAATGCAACATATAAAATAACACAGAATAGTAATTTAAGAATTACAGGTTCTCAAACAGTAATTCGTCCAGAATTAAGGGAATTGTCATTTTTGAATATATACGATTTTGAATTGAATGCTTCTGTACAAGGTAATCCCACTTTAAAAAGAACTAAAATAACTAATACCGATATTAGGTATGAAATATATCCAGCTTCTGGCGAAGTATTTACAGCCGGTGTATTTTTCAAAAACTTTTCAAATCCTATCGAGCAAATTTATAGCGAAGGGTCGGGTGGATCAAGTACTTTCTCCTTTCAAAATGCCAAAAAAGCAATCACTTATGGCGTTGAATTAGAAGCAAGAAAAAAATTAAATAAATATTTCACTTTTCAAGCAAATGCTTCTTTAATCAATAGCAAGATAGAAGACAAGGCGTTAAAAATTAATAGACAATTACAAGGACAGTCTCCTTATTTGGTGAATGTTGGTTTATTATATGATGTAGTAGAAAAAGGGTTTAATGCAACTTTATTGTTTAATCAAATTGGACAAAGAATTTATTTAGTGGGTGATATGCTTGCAGGGTCAGCATCACCAGATATTTATGAAGCACCAAGGTCATTAATAGATTTCCAAATGAGCAAGAAAATATTAGATAAAAAAGCAGAAATTAAATTAACAGTATCTGATATTTTAAACCAAAAACAAATTTTCTATCAAAATATAACCAGCAATATGAAATATGAGGAAGGTATTGATGCAATTCGTTTCTCGAGAAAATTTGGTTCTACTTTTGGTATTTCCTTCAACTATTCTTTATAATCCTAACTAATAAATTAAAAATTCTTTAAATAAAAAAACAATGAAACAGTTATTAATTTTATCACTCGCTTTTTTAGCCATTACAGGTTGTAGAAAAATAGAAGCCGATGGCGAAAAAGAAATCGTAATCGTAAATCAGCCAGTTATACCTAGTGGGCCAACTGCTAACACAATCACCCTATCAGGTAGGATTACTAAGGATACTACATTGTATGCTAAGGACTATAATTACTTACAAGGGATTGTATATATCACAAAAGGGGTGACTTTGACAGTGGAAGCTGGTGCTAAAGTGATGGGTAAGTATTCTGGTTCTGACGTATCTGCATTAATTATTAGCCGTGGTGCGAAAATTGTAGCTAAGGGCACGGCAGATAAGCCAATTATATTCACTTCTGCTTCTGCAAATCCACAATCAGGTGACTGGGGTGGTATTGTACTTTGTGGAACTGCTCCAATTAATACTAGCTTCACTGTAAGTGGTGCTGCTGTACAAGGCTTATATCAGGTTGAAGGTGGTGTTGATAATGCAAACGGAGATGGATTAGCTGGTTCAGGTGATGCTGCATTCCCAACTGCAAATCCTGCAGATAATTCAGGTATCCTTTCTTATGTAAGAATTGAATTCGCTGGTTATGCATACCAACCCGATAAAGAAATTAATAGTTTAACAATGGCTGCAGTCGGTAGCGGTACCCAAATTGACCACGTAGAAGCTGCTTTTGGTAAAGATGATAGTTTTGAGTGGTTTGGGGGTACGGTAAATTGTAAATACTTAATTGCATACAAAGGACAAGACGATGATTTTGATACAGATAATGGGTACAGTGGTTATGTTCAATTTGGTATTGCTGTGCGTGATTCGGTTATAGCAGATATTTCTAAATCAGAAGCATTCGAATCTGATAACAATGCTACAGGAACCGCAGCTAGTCCAAAAACTACAGCAGTATTTTCAAATATGACTGTTATAGGACCCAGAGCTACTTTGGCTAATGTAGGCAACAGCTTATTCTTAGCTGGTGCACAAATTAGAAGAAACTCTGGTATTTCTATCATGAATTCTGTATTTATGGGATGGCCTAGAGGTTTATTAATTGACGCAAGTACAGGAACGCCGACTGATAATAATATTACTGACAGTACCATCCGATTCAAGAATAATACATTTGCAGGTAATGCTGTTGATGTAGCTTATACAGCTAGTGCAAGCACACCTACCGGAGCAAGCGCAGCTACAATGCTTGGATGGGTTTCAACTTCATCTTTTCAAAATGCAATTACGCCTAATGCGGTTGATGCCAAATTAATTCAACCATTTAATTATGCAATGTTTGATGCAACACCATATGCTGGAACTACTGCCCCTTCTTCTATCACATTAGGCACTTCAGCTTATTTCAACTATGCAAGTAATGGTGCATTTACGGATGCTAAATTACAAAATGCATTTTTGAAACCAGTTACTTTCCGCGGCGCAATAGGCCTGAATGGTGAAGATGCAACATGGTGGAAAGGATGGACAAAATTTAATTACTAGGATACTCTTAGAAGCAATAGTTAGATAATGAACAAACCGCAATATAAAGTACGACAAGCGAAGTTAAAAGACGTTATGTATTTTTATGATGCGGTTTGTTCTATTTTAAACACGAAGCAAGACCTGTTGGAGTTTCAGATAAACTTCAAAGTAAAGCTAAAGGCAAAAGATTTTATATTATTAGTTGCAGAACTGGATAACAAATTAGTAGTTGGTTGTATTGTAGCACAAAAAAGAAATACATTAACTAATCCAGTATTTTCCATTGAGATACAAGAATTGTATATCACTCCTAAATACAGAAAACTTAAGGCAGCCGATTTTTTATACAACGCAATTGAGTCTTTTAGTTTGGAGCAGAAAATTCATAAGTTAATAGTGAATTGCAATATTAATTCCACGTTAACGCAAAATTTTTACACTAAGAGAGGACATAAAATTGCCAAGAAGCAATATAGTAAAGAAATTTATTAAGGAACGTACATTTAAATAGGTAGTGTTATCAAAAAAAAATGAATTAACAACACCCAGCGCCTGGCACACAAACACTGGCTGGCTTTTCCGCATAAACTGTAATGGAAAAAATACCCATTTGAGATGCCTTGAATGCTGCAATTTCAGCATCATTTAAATAATTTTTTAGAATATCATCAGGAATGATGATTGCTTTTTCCTTTTGAACAGTTATATTTTTAAATCCATTATGTTCAATTAATTCTAAATACACTTCCTTTTGAATCGCTCCCGATACGCATCCTGCATACATTTCTGCCGCATATTTTAAAGCATCAGGTAAATTGCCAACTAGTACAACATCTGAAATACTAAAATGGCCGCCTGGCTTAAGTACTCTATAAATATCTTTTATTACTCCATTTTTGTTAGGCACTAAATTCAATACACAGTTGCTTACTACTACATCTGCAACATTGGCGGTGATAGGCATATTTTCAATATCACCTGCTCTGAATTCTACATTATTTAATCCTAATTTTTCGGCATTGGCTCTTGCTTTATCAATCATTGCAGGTGTAAAATCAACCCCAATAACTTTTCCAGCTGGCCCAGTAAATTTTCTTGCAACAAAACAATCATTGCCTGCGCCCGATCCTAAATCAACTACTACATCTCCTTCCTTAATTTTTGCAAACTCGGTTGGTAAACCACAGCCAAGTCCTAAATCGGCATCGGCATTATAACCAGGTAAGGTTGAATAATCCTCCGACATGATATTGTATACTTCAGTGCTGCAGCCGCCGGCACCGCAACATGAAGACATATTAGTTTCTTTGTCTTGTAATGCAATCTCACTATACTTCTCCTTCACTAATGTTTTTAAAGCTTCTTCGGTTTTCATAATTTTTATTTCTATTTTTAACAACAATTTTCATTTATCAATGGTATACTAAATAGCCCTGTTAGCAGTTTCTTAGCTTTATTCCATGCTGCCTTATCAATACAATAACAAGTTTTTACCCCTGTTATATCCCCTTTAATTAAGCCAGCTAATTTCAACTCTTTTAAATGTTGAGAAACGGTACTTTGTGAAAGTGGAAGTTCTTCTACAATAGCGCCACAAATACAAGCCTGTTTTTTTAGTAAAAGCTGAATAATTGCTACTCTTGCTGGGTGAGCTAAAGCTTTTGCATAACCTGCAATTTGTGCTTCTTTGTTGGAATAATCTGCCATGTATGTTTTTATTAATCGTAAAACTACGATTAATATTCAGTATTCAAAATTTATAATTACTGATTATGGTCATAAAAAAAGCCCCTCCATAAAATCGGAGGGGCTTTTTTTCTATTTCAATTTGATATTATGCATTAAACGCTTCTGAAACCCCCTTATGTAAAATTTTACCTGCTCTAATATTTAGTCCCTTTGCAAGGGCTGGGTTTTCTGCACATGCAATTTCCCATCCTTTATTTGCAATTGCTAACGCATACGGCAAAGTTGCTTGTGTAAGTGCACGTGTAGAAGTTTGAGGAACTGCACCTGGCATATTAGCTACGCAATAGTGAAGTACATTATCTATTGTGAAAACTGGATTTTCATGTGTTGTTGGTTTACAAGTTTCAATACATCCTCCTTGGTCTACTGCAACATATACTACCACGGTAACTGGTTCC
>CANHAE010000076.1 GCA_947458915.1 Bacteroidota bacterium | reverse complement strand
GTTGTTAATTATTTAGTAAAAAAAGGTATTGCTAAATCAAGAATTACACAAGATGGTTTTGCAGCAACAAGACCAATTTCAGATAATAGTACTAAAGCTGGAAGAGCTCAAAATAGAAGAGCAGATTTAGAAGTTAAATACTAAGTATTTAAGTAACTACATAGTATAAATTTATAAAAAAGGAGCAGTACTTATCAAAGTGCTGCTCCTTTTTAGTTTAAGAAATATGATTTTTTGTATTTCCCAGCTAGTTTATATAACATTTACTTCCCTTTCTACTAGGATGCCAAATTTTTTGTTGATAGATTGTATTATTTCTTCTGAAAAATCTAAAATTTCTTGCCCAGTTGCTTCTCCATAATTTACTAATACCAAGGCTTGTTTATCATAACTCCCTACATTGCCTTTTCTAATTCCTTTCCATTCGCAGGATTCAATTAGCCAACCTGCTGCAACTTTATAATTAGTATCAGTAATTGGAAAAGCAACAATACAGGGAAATTTTTCTTTTAATGCTTCAAAATTTTCTTTGCTTATAGTGGGATTTTTAAAAAAGCTGCCTGCGTTGCCAAATTGTTTAGGGTTTGGTAGTTTGCTGCTCCTGATTTGAATAATCACATTAACCATGGCTTCTAGGTTAGGGTGTTTAATACCTTTATCATGTAATGCATCCCTTATAGCGCCATAGTCGGTCCTCAGTTTAGGTTGTTTCTGTAAAATAAAATTAACAGTAGCTATACAATACCTACCTTTTTCTTTTTTAAAAATACTATTTCTATATTCAAATGCACAGTCCTTATTTGTTAATTCAACCCATTTTTCTTCTTTTATATCGTAAGCTGTAACTGAGTCAATTACTTCTTGCACCTCAACACCGTAAGCGCCAATATTTTGTATAGGACTTGCCCCCACTGTGCCTGGAATTAAACTTAAGTTTTCAATTCCTCCCCAACTCTTTTGCACACAATAGCTTACAAAGTAGTGCCAATTTTCACCAGCCCCTACGGACAGAATAACCTGAGTTGCTGTCTCTTCAATTTTTTTTATGCCGCTTATTTCAACTTTAGCAACCAACGCATTTACCTTTTTTGTAAAAAGTAAATTAGTACCTCCTCCAATAAACAGTAGGGGAGTTTGGTTCGCTTTGCTCCATTCAATACATTTTGGAATATCTCCAGCCTCAGTAATACGCGTAAAATAGCTAGCTGCAACTTGGCAACCAAAACTATGATAAGGTTTTAGTGAAATATTTTGTTCTATTTTCATTAGTTAGGGTCGATATCAATTACAATTTGAACTGCCTTATACCTTGGATGCGCTTGAATTAGATGAATATAATGCATCAATTGCTTTTTCGCAATTAAAAGCTGACTTTGTTGCGGAGCAATTTTCACACATAGTTCCCAAATATATTTATTTCTAATTCGATTTATAAGTGGTTGTGCGGGTCCAAGTATTGTCCGTTGAATTTCTGGTGTAAGCGATTTTAAAAAATGATTTGTTGCTTCTTCTGCAATATGATTGTCGGGATGTTTAAAAAGTAAACTAAGTAACCTGCTAAATGGTGGGTAAGCAAAATGTTTTCGGTTTTGAATTTCAAAATCATAAAACGCTTTATAATCATGTGTCTGAACAAATTTAATTACAGGATGTTGTAGCTGACTTACTTGTATTATTACTTTTCCATTTTCATTCTTCCGTCCTGCACGCCCGCTAACTTGCTCCATCATTTGAAATGCTCGTTCATTTACCCTGTATTGATTAAAATTTAATAAGCTGTCTGCATCAACTATTCCAACTAAATCTACATTTTCAAAATCTAAACCCTTTACTACCATCTGGGTGCCCACTAAAACATCAATTTGCTTTTTTTCGAATTGTTGAATTAATATATCATGGTCATTTTTCCCTTTTACATTGTCTAAGTCCATTCTAGAAACTACTATACCAGGGAGGGCCTCATTTAACTTTTCTTCTATTTGTTCTGTACCAAAGCTTTTTTGTTTAAACTTAATACTTCCACATGCTTGACAAGTTGTTACAATAGGGTATGAGGCACCACAGTAGTGACAAGAAAGCATATTTTTTGCTTTATGGAAGGTAAGTGTTACATCACAATGTTTGCAATGTGGAATAGTTCCACATGTTTCGCAAATAATATAGGGGGCATACCCTCTTCTATTTTGAAATAATATTACTTGTTTTTTATCCTCAACTGTTTTTTTAATAGCATTTAATAAATAAGGGGTAAGAATACTAGTCCCATTCGCTTGTTTTTTTATATCTACAAGTTCAATGCTTGGCAATGCACCCTTTTCAAAACGCTCATTTAAGTGGGTATATCCATATTTATTGTGCTGCGCATTATAGAAGGACTCTACCGAAGGCGTGGCAGACCCTAAAACTACTTTTGCGTTTATTTTATTTGCATAGTATATCGCAGTATCTCTTGCCTGGTAACGAGGAGCAGGGTCCTGTTGTTTATAGGAAGCGTCATGCTCCTCGTCAATAATAATTAACTCTAAATTTTTATAGGGTAAGAATAAAGCTGACCTGGCACCTAGTACAATTTTTATTTCTCCAGATTTTACCTTGTTCCAAATTTCTACCCTTTCGTTTGGGTTGAATTTAGAATGATAAATTGCTATACTATTACCAAAATACAATTTTAAGCGTCGAATCATTTGAGCCGTTAAGGCAATTTCTGGAAGCATATACAAGGCTTGCTTGCCTTGCTTCATTATTTCGTTAATGAGTGCTACAAATATTTGTGTCTTTCCACTTCCTGTAATACCGTGCAATAAACATACCGAATATTGCTCCAATTGTGTTTGGATAGATGTTAACGCTGTTTGCTGTCCTACAGACAATTGGTGTAATTGGGCGTTTCCTGTAAGCAGTGTTTCGTCAAGCCTATTTACTTTTCGTTTTTCGGCTATTAAAATACCTTTATCAATAAGTGCTTTTAGTTGTGCATGAGACGCATCGGCTTTTTCTAGGATTGACTTTTGTTTTACTTCCACTTCTTGCTTTTCGAAATATAAAAAAGCTAATAACAATGAAAGTTGCTTGGGAGCTCTGGTCCATTCATTTAAGAGCTTTTCTAAGGCTATTTCATTTTTATAATCGGGGTGTAAAAGAATATATATTTCTTCCTTAGCTTTATATTTATCTTTTAAATTTTCTTGAACAAAGCAAATGCGTTTTTGAATTAACTTATTAACAACAGGGTAGACCGTTTTTTTATCCAATAACTTTTGAATCTCAACTAAGCTTAATTCTTTTTTTATCTCAAGTGCTTCTGTAATAATATACTCGGCATCTGATAACTGTGTGCTATCCTTTTCATAATCCTCATTTAGCAGGAAGACACTTTCACTTGTAATTTTTAAATGGCTTGGAATTGCTGCTTGCATTACTTCACCTTCGGTACACATGTAATAGGATGCCATCCACTCCCACAATGCTAATTGTGAGGGATATACAATTGGTTCTTCGTCTAATAACGCAAGTATTGGTTTAGGCGTAAAACCTGCTGGTTGCGCTTGTTTAATTTTTTTAACGATGCCTGCATACCGCTTATTAGCGCCTAACATTACTTCTACTCTCATCCCTTCCATAATTTCTGCTTGCATAGCCTCGGGAATGGACCAAGTGTAGTTTTTAGGTAATGCTAATGGTATAATAATTTCTGCGTACATAGTGGTAGTTTACAAAAATACACTATGATTTTGGATACTTCCTATATCTTCTTAAACCTTCGTCCATCATGTTATACACATGGTCTTTTAATAATTCAATTTGTTCCATTGTATACCCTGTAGCTTCTACGGTTGGTAGGTAAACCACCCTATTAATTCCAGGTGATAATGTAAATACGTTGTCAAAATGCATTCTATCTACTGCGTCAATCATCAGTACAGGTTGTATGGGAATATTCATCTCTATTGCAAGTTTAAATGCGCCATTATAAAATGGTTTTAAGGGCTTTTTATTTGTCATACTAAAAGTGCCTTCTGGGAAAATAAAAATAGATATACCTTCATGCAACGCATCCTTTAAATTTCTTAAGCTTTGTGCCCTTTTGGTTGGACTACTTCTGTCAACCATTATTACAGCAGCTTTGTATAACCATCCGAATATAGGTATTTTTGAAGATTCAAATTTCCCTAATGCCCTAATTGGCTGATGTTTTAATTGTACAATAGGAGGGATGTCCATGTATGAATTATGGTTAGCAACAAAAATATGTGGTTTGTTGAAGTGGTGATACGATTCGTAAATTTCTTTATGGCGTATTGCTACAAAAAAATAAAAAAGCTTACTCCAGTAACGACAAATTTTATAAATTCTATTTCCCAATTTTTCTTTGCCAAATGGCAAAATAAGTAATAAACTTATCGCTGAAAGTATAGTAAGTGTAGAAAATATAACGAACGCGTATAGGCTAAATAATACCTTAAGGGGTGGAGTAATCTTTTTCATAATCTACGCTAATATACCAAAAAAAACCTCCCGAATAGAAATTCAGGAGGGGTGATTGCTTGCTTAAAACCATTTTAAACCTAATTAAAACTTGTAAATTGCTGCTATGTTAATGCTTACACTTTGGTCAACAGCATTCCCGTCATTTGAATAATATATTTTATCCCTTGCTTTCTCCATTCTAACTTCAGGAATAATTGTTATTTTTTTAATTTTGTAATTCATTGATAAGGTATTGGAATTAACAGAAGTGCCAAATGCCTCTGCGCTTATAGCTTTATTGTCATTAAAAAATTCAGCTCTGTAGGTAAACCCAAGTACACTAGTGGGGTCATAATTCACATAAAAGGCATTACTTGTCCATGAACCTTTGGTACCGCTATTTTTTGCCGAATATATTGTACCATCATAATTTATTGCCCATTTACTAGAAATTGCATTAGTCAGGACTAAATCAAATTGGCTGAAATTATTATTTCCTCCGGTATTGCCTCCTAAATAATTAACATAAACGGAAGTTTTGTCGTCAAATATTTTGGTACTAAATTGTGCTATGACCACTTTTGAGCTTGATTCAGCAGTAACGTAATCTGTTGGATTTGCTATTCCAAGCATGATACTTGATTTTCCAGTAAGTGCATATTCTGCTTTTACCCCAGTATGAAAGAAGGGGCCGTAAGAAAATCCATAAGACATCGAGTAGTTTCTATTTAAGGGAGCATCTAATAATTCATACCCAACATGTGTTCCCCACTTGCCAGCTGTTATTTTTAATTTTTCTGTAATGCTGTATGATAAATAGGCTTGTTTAATAAGTGTCATAAAACCTTGGTCGTTGTATGAAAACTCTTCAGCACGTTTTCCAAAACCCACATCAATGGTACTTGTGAGCTTTTTCAATGTTTTTTCTAATTTTATGGATGCCATCCCCAATGCAAATTTATTTTGTGTATTGGTAAAGCTTGTATAATTATTAGTTTGCTCTTTTGGGTTTTCAAAGTCATATCTGTAGTAACCATCAATGTATCCTGAAATTATAAATGTTTTATTAGCCTTTGTTGAATCATTTTGCGTAAATCCAGTGAATATTAGTGACAATAAAATTACCGTTAACGATATTTTTTTTACCATTGTATTTGATTTGATTTAATTCAATAAATGGGTACAGCCGGTATGCTTTTACAGAAGCCTTATCATAAGCTGTACCCGTTTCGTTTATTTATTGGCCATTATACTTTCATTGGATTTCTGCCATATTTTTCATCATGTTGTGTAGCATCTAGTCCCAATTCTTCTTCTTCTTCAGACACTCTCAATGGTAATATAAAAGCAATTAATTTGAATATTAAGAAAGAGACAGTGAAGCTATAAAGCACCACAATAATCATTGCTTTTAATTGTATTAAAAAGAAGCTTGCATTGCCATAAAATAAGCCATCTGCTCCAGCAGTATTTACTGCTTTTGATGCAAAAATACCTGTCATTAACATGCCAACCATTCCTCCAATGCCATGACAAGGAAAAACGTCTAGCGTATCATCTACTCTTGACAATTTTAACGCATGACTTAAACCATTTGAAATTACAGCGGCAACAACTCCAATAAATATGCTTTGAGGAATTCCGACAAAACCAGCAGCAGGAGTGATTGCAACTAAGCCTACTACAGCCCCAATACAAAATCCTAAAACGGAAGGTTTTTTCCCTCTCATTACATCAAAAAACATCCAAGCCAAACCAGCTGCAGCTGCGGCTGTGTTAGTGGTTGCAAATGCACTTACTGCTAAGCTATTTGCGCCTAGTGCTGAACCTGCATTAAAACCAAACCAACCAAACCATAATAGTCCAGTGCCAATTAATACATAAGGTATATTTGCAGGAGGGATTTCTTGTTGTTCAATTTTTGACCTTCTTGATTTTAAAACGATAGCTCCAGCCAAAGCAGCACAACCTGCGCTTATATGTACAACTGTACCACCAGCGAAGTCTAAAGCGCCCATTTTAAACAAAAAGCCTTGTGGGTGCCAAGACCAATGAGCCAATGGGGCATATACAAAAACAATAAATAAAATAATGAATAATATGTAAGAGGTGAATTTGATGCGTTCTGCAACTGCACCCACAACTAAACCAGGTGTAATGATTGCAAACATTAATTGAAACATTGCAAATAATAAAAGGGGTATTGTTAAAGGAGCGCCACCTTGTAGGGCAGGAGCACCACTTGCCACACCTTTAAAAAACAAATGCGTCATTGGGTTTCCAATAATACCATTAACCGATTCTCCAAAACTTAAGCTATAACCAAAGCTTACCCAAATTACAGTTACTAAACCAGCGGATACAATACTTTTAATCATTGTTGAAATTATGTTCTTACGATGTACCATTCCTCCGTAAAAAAATGCTAAACCAGGAGTCATAATAAACACAAGTGCGGTAGCTACTAATACCCAGGCAATATCAGCAGGGTTGTAAGTGGTTGCATCCCCTTGAAAATTGGGAAGCTGGGGCACAAATAAGGCAATAATTGAAACAATAACTAAAAGAAGAAAAGGTGCAAATTTTTGCAAGTTGGGGTTTTTCATATTTATTATTTTAATACATTAAAAATAAACACATATGATGTTTATAAAACAAATGTATATAATAAAATGAAAAAATACTATAAATATTAAACATATAAATTAAAATAATATGATTAATATTAATCTATTATCTTGATTAATAAGTATTTATGATTTTACACTATTTTAAAATAATTACAATAAATTATTTTATTTTTACTTTAATAGAAAAAGGACTCAAATTCGAGTCCTTTTTCTATTAAATAGTTATATGTAATTAAATTATATATTTTCCGCAAGTAAACTTGCATCCTTAGATTCTAGTAGGGAGGAACCGGTTAGGAAGATATCTACTTTTCTTGCGCATTCTCGCCCTTCGCTTATGGCCCAAACTACTAAGGACTGGCCACGGCGCATGTCGCCTGCTGTAAATACTTTTGCTACATTTGTCTGAAAAGATTGTTCTGTAGCTTTTACATTCCCTCTGTCGTCTAGCTCAACACCAAGTTCTTCAAGTAGGCCAGTTTTTTGTGGATGCACAAAGCCCATTGCTAAAAGTGCTAGTTCACAGGGGATTTCCCTAATACTACCTTCTTTTTCAGTAAATTTAGAAGGACGACCATCGGGGGAACTAGTCCATTCTAAGTCTACAATTTGTAAAGCTTTTAAATGTCCAAATTCGTCTCCAATAAATGCTTTTGTTGCAACTCCCCAAATTCTTTCAGCGCCTTCTTCATGTGAGGTTGTTGTTTTTAATAACATAGGGTAAGTTGGCCAAGGCATATACGCGGCCCTTGTTTCGGGTGGCTTTGGCATTAATTCAAATTGTGTGACTAATTTCGCCCCTTGCCTGTTTGAAGTACCTACACAATCGCTCCCTGTATCACCACCGCCTATAACAACTACATTTTTAGCACTTGCATTTAATTCGTTTTCTTCAATAGGTAAGCCGCTTACTCTTTTATTTTGTTGTTTTAAAAAATCCATCGCATAATGTACTCCTTTTAATTCACGACCAGGGATTGGCAAATCCCTGGGAATTGTGGAACCTCCTGCCAATACAATTGCATGGTTGTCTCGTAGGATGTCATTAACGCGTATATTCAATCCCACATTTGCATTACAAATAAACTGTACACCTTCTTCTTCTAATAAGGCAATTCGCCTTTCAACAACTTCTTTTTCTAACTTAAAATCTGGAATACCAAAACGTAATAATCCTCCTGGCTTTGGGTCACGTTCATATACGGTGACTTCATGGCCTGCATAGTTTAACTGTGCAGCTGCTGCTAATCCAGATGGGCCAGACCCAATCACAGCTACTTTTTTCCCTGTTCTTACATTTGGTTTACGCGCTTTTACAAAACCTTTGTTGAATGCAATTTCTATGATGTGTTTTTCAATTTCTTCAATCGTTACTGCAGGTTGGTTTATTCCCAATACACAGGCACTCTCACAGGGTGCTGGGCAAATTCGCCCTGTAAACTCTGGAAAATTATTTGTTGAAATTAAAATTTCATAAGCTTCTTTCCATTCCTTATTATAAACAGCGTCATTAAATTCGGGTATAATATTTCCCAAAGGACAACCGCTATGACAAAAGGGAACACCACAATTCATGCAACGTGCCGATTGTTCATTTAATGTTTCATCGGGTAGTAAAGAGACGAACTCTTTGTAATTTTGCTTTCGTTCAGCTACCGCTAGCTTAGAAGGAAGTGCTCTGTTAAATTCTTTAAATCCGGTTGGCTTGCCCATATAGTTTTATTCAAAAGGATGTATCAATTATTTTACGGTTTCAGCTTTTGTATTTTTTTGTTGTAAAGCTTTTTTATAGTCTCGAGGGAATACTTTAATAAAATATTTTAATTGGTTGTCGAAGTCGGCTAAAATGAATTTAGCTACTGCACTTTCTGTTTTTTGTAAATGTGCTTGCATTAATGTTTTTAAAATTGCAATATCCTCTGGGCTTATAGGGTCCAAGTCGACCATTTCCTTGTTACATAAACTATCAAAATCATTTTTTACATTATACACATAAGCAATCCCGCCACTCATGCCTGCTGCAAAATTTCGGCCCGTTGGTCCAAGTATTAAAGCGGTCCCGCCTGTCATATATTCGCAGCCATGGTCTCCGATACCTTCTACTACAACCGTTGCGCCTGAGTTTCTTACTGCAAAACGTTCTCCGGCTTTTCCTCGAATATAAGCTGTTCCACTGGTTGCGCCGTAAAGCGCAACGTTACCAATAAGTATATTTTGTTCTGCAATAAAATTAGCGTGCTTGTCGGGGTAAACAATTAATTGTGCACCACTTAATCCTTTCCCAAAATAATCATT